>CAYRCS010000006.1:2320-38730 GCA_964422855.1 uncultured Candidatus Peribacteria bacterium | reverse complement strand
GTTTTTTTATCTTCATATTTTTTTTCTATCTCTGCTAATTTTTGCTTTTCTCTGACGAGAATATCTTTGAGTTTGTCTATTTGTTCTTGATTCATCAGTGGAAGTAAATTGAACCAACTCTGTTTATCGCTATCTTTGTCCATTGATCTAGATCTAAGGACAAGTTCTATGATATCAGGTATTTTATCAAGCAAGTTTTCTGCTATTTGAAAGCTAGCCGCCTTGTCTCGTAGATCTTGTGGTAATTTTGTTTGGATAAGATTTGTGTTTGGCATAGTATCGAAGTTAATAAATTAATTTTTGATTTTATTGAGTAAGTTTTCGGCTTCTTGTTCTTCTACTTGATGATATTCTTGTGATTTTTTTTGTATGACAGGCACTTTTTTCATATTTTTTTTGATAGTTTCTAGTTCCTTGTGCGATACCCATCTTTTGCCTTGTTTGCTATTGCTGTATGTTTCTTGCATCATGATATAGTGATATAAATCTTATTGTCCAAGTGGATTGTTCAAAAACAATCAATCAAGTTCTTTGGGATCTATGATATTTGCCTCTGTGAGTCTCTGTGCATATTTTTTGAGACTTATCATGCCTATGAGAGCTGATGTTTCGATGATGTTGTCTAGCTGAGCTATTTCTCTTTTCTTGATATTGTTTTTGATAGAAGTGGTATTGAGCATTACTTCGAATATACCTACTCTTGCATTGTTGTCCTTGGTTTTAACCAATACTTGTGATTGTACTCCTATCAATGCTTCAGCAAATCTATCAGCTACGCTATTTTGTACTTCAGGTGGGAATAGCCCTATAAATCTATTGATCGTATGTGATGCCGAACTTGTATGTAGTGTACTAAAGACCAAGTGGCCAGTTTCCGCCAAACTTAGCGTTGCTTCAGCTGTTTCTCTATCACGAATTTCTCCCACAAATATAATGTTAGGATCTTGACGCATAGCTGCTCTGAGTGCATTGGCATACGATCGCGTATCGTGTCCGATTTCTCTTTGTGAAATAATTGATTTCTTGGCTTTGAAAAGATATTCAATAGGATCTTCAATAGTAATCATGTTTTCTTCTCTATTTTGGTTGATATACTCCAACATAGCTACTAATGATGTAGACTTACCTGATCATGTCGGTCATGTAACCAGATATAGTCATTTTTTTGCGCCTAGGACGTTTTTTTTGATGCTATCTGCTATATCGTTGAAAATAAGATCTTCTATTTGTCTAGGTTCGTTATAGATCTTTCTCATAACGACCGCCATTTCTCCGGTTTTGAAGTAGGCATTTACTCTGTATGAAGTGCCGGATTTAGATGTGAATGCGAAGTCATTATCCTTATTTCAGAGGAAGTTATCAAATCTCTGTGGATCTCCATCCAATAATTGCCTGATAATAATCTCCATCGCTTCGATCCCTAGCACTCCAGCATCCTCTTGTCTATTGATCTCTCCATTTATTCTAAATGCTACTGCTTGATTTGCAGATAAATGGATATCGGAAATATTTGGATTTGCTTCAGCGATTTCGAGGATTTTTTGGACATCAAATACGTTGGTCATGGTTTTGGTAGCGCAATAAACACTTTTATTATATGGATACTGTGTTTTTTTGTCAAATTTTATGTGTATTTATGCTGTTGCAAATTTAACGTTTTTTGATATACAAACTTTGATTTATATTTTGCACTTTTGTGTATGAAAAGATTGCTCTTCCTCTCTGGTATTTTGCTGTTATTGTCGGGCTGTGGTTTGTGGCAGAAAGACAATGGAATTTCATATGACGATCTTCGTAGTCAATTTGTAGCACAAAATTTCTCTTCGCCATTGTTTTCTACTACATTTGCATCAACTGGCCAAGGATTTCGTGAAAGATTACAGTTGCAGGTAGAATGATCTGATGATATCATGAGTGTGAAACTATTATTACGTGGGCAAAAAGATTTTTCTCTATCAGGAGCGATGGGTAGCTATTTTTACGATGTTGATTTCTTGGATAAAGCAGAAAACTTGCCTGTACGCTGATCTGGAGATGTATTGTATATAGCCAAAGACGGGAAAGAATATTTGAGAACAAATACCACCAAAATAGACTTAGGAACCGGAAATGCAGAAGGCATTATGGTACAACTTATTGTTGATGCATTGAGTAAAAAATGGTTGTATATGGATAAGCCAGACTTTGTTCAAACATGGATGTTTGCATTACCACTCCAAAGTTACTTCTATTTGTTGCCACTTGGGGTTAAAGATATTTTTGAAACTAATTTCTTGGCTCCTTGGTCTCAAGAAACTACCGCATATAGCGTTAATGGATCATATGATGTACGAAATCAATTTATGCCGTTTTTAGCTTCATCTGGATTTGCTTTTGATTGAACCTTGTGAAGCGATAAAGATGTGGCTTCATTTGACTTAGAACGTTTTGTCTTTGGTGATTTGAAAGGGATTGGCACTTTGGCTGGAGGCAAGGGGAATCTTGTTTTGCAAAGTGGAGATAGTCAATATACCATCTTACGAGAGGATGCTCCTTATGGCGCGATAAATGTTACTTTTACTTATACCTTGGCAAGCGTGAAGCAATGGTGAATCTCAGGAACTCTGAGACAAAAAACCATGAGTGATGGTGGTTTGCTTTGGGCGGCAAAAGGAACAATATCTCTTTTGACTTCTCCAGCCTCTGCTCACTATATTTCTCTTAATTTCCAAGGTAATTATGCACTCAATCCTCAGCAAAATATAGATATTCGTATACCTAACAATGTATTGTTGATTAGTCAGTTCTTTGGTGATGAATTTGGTTTGGGTGCACTTTTAGATCAGTAGTTTGTTGTGTTCATGTTTGTACAAAAAAATATACAAGGGAAACCAGTGGCATCTGCTTGGTATCGTAAACTTTTGACTCCGATTTTAGCAATCATTTGTGTGTTGGCTATATTTTTTGTAGGACGCGCTTTATTGGTCTATGCTCAGGCCGCTTTGGGCTTTTTGTCTGCAAATACAGTCCAGGTGGTTAGTAAAAACTTCTGACAGGATATGCAAAAAGATAGCTTTGGTAATATCAATATATTGCTTATAGGTCATGGCGGGATTGGTCATGATGGGTGATTGCTGGCCGATACTATTATTGTGGCTTCTCGAAATCCTGAAAAAAATGCAGTTACGATGATATCTGTACCTAGAGATTTGTATGTAGATATACCGGAACATACTATTTCTGGTAGAATAAACTATGTCTTTGCTGCTTGATATCAGCAGTTTGGTACTCTCGATGGGGCTGCTAGGATGCTATCTCAGGAAATATATGATCTTACATCACTCAAAATTCCATATTATGCTGTCGTAGATTTTTGATGATTTAAAGATGTGGTAGATGCCGTATGAGGGGTCGATGTTGATGTGCCTGAAAGAATTTATGATACTACCTATCCTAATGCAGAAAATCGTGGATACGAAACGTTCTATGTTGAGAGATGATTGCAGCATTTTGATGGTGAAATGGCTCTTAAGTATGCAAGGAGTAGACATACAACATCTGATTTTTCTAGATCAGCTAGGCAGCAACAAATTATACAGGCCATTATTACAAAACTTCTTTCTAGTCCGGATATTCGCAATGTTTCTACTATCAAAAAACTCTATGGACAATATACAACTATGGTCAAAACCAACATTAGTCTCAAGGAAATCATAGGAATGCTCCAATATGTCTTTAGTCTACAGCATATATTTAATTTTGGGCTTACTAGTGAATGTGGTTATCGTAGCTATGAGTCTTCTAAACCAGGCTGTTTCCTCTATGTTCCAAATAGAGATGCATTTAATGGCGCGTCTGTTATGATTGTTAATGGAGCGACGGCTTCTGATCTAGGAAACTATACCTATACCCAAAACTTTGGTTATTTTGTTGCTCATAATCAAGGTTATCTCATAGAAACAGCTCGTCTTGGTATTAAAAACGCGATTACAAAAGATTTTGCAAGATCTTTGGGTAAAAATAATGAATGACAGGCTACTCAAGTTGGGGTTAAGTTGGTTAAGTATTGATTCAATATAGTTGCTGCTGGGAATGCTGATACCGGATCAGACACAACACGTATTGTTATCTATGGTACTTGAGAATATCCCGAAACTATCAATACTTTACAAAAATTTCTTCCTATACCAACTATTGTTCGTGATGTACGTGTTGTTACATGAGTTGATATGGAGCTTATATTGTGAAATGACTATTTGCAGCAGCTTACAGGAAGTTTTAACTACAATATGTAGTCTCTATGACACATCTCATTGCTTGGCAGGAATTTATGCAAAAGCTCGGTTTGGATGCTTCGTATTCTGAAACTTTGTTGGAACAGGCCATGACGCACAAGTCATATGCTGCTGATTTTAAAAAGCATGTTCCTGATAATGAAAGGCTTGAGTTTCTTGGTGATGCAGTTTTATGAGCGGCTATCAATAAGCTTCTGTATCAATATTTTCCTGATCTTGCGGAATCGTCTCTTACTCTCTATAAAATAGCTCTTGTTAGGGAAGAAACATTGGCTCGCGTAGCTAGGAATCTTGGGCTGTCTCAACTTATTTTGGTTAGTAGAGGAGAAGAGAAGGTGTGAGGTAGAGATAAAGACGTTATTTTGGCTGATTGTTTAGAAGCTTTTTTGGGATTTTTGTTTTTGGAATTTTCGTTTGAAATAACGCTATCTTTTGTTCAACAGCATATATTCCCTCTCGTCCAGGATCTTAATAATGTTGCTCCTAAGAGTGCTAAAACTCTTTTGCAAGAATGGACTCAAGCAGCCCATAAACAAATCCCTCGCTATGTAGATGTCGTTGCAGAAACCGATCCTAAGGGCAATGCTTTAACATACAGTTCACAAGTATATGTCCATGATAAACTTATAGCAGAATGACTTGGTTCTAATAAAAAGAAAGCTCAAGAAAATGCTGCAGCTCAAGCGTATTCTCTTTTACTGGCTTGAAAGTAGCTTGCAAATATCTACTATCGGCTAACTATTTATATTGTCTTTGTTTGTATGAAAAAGTTTGAAATTATTTCTAGAAGTTATCTATGGTTGTTGATAGGCTTTGTTATTATGGCTGGATCAGGTATATTGTTCTTTACTAATATGAGGTTTTCGGTTGAATTTACTGGTGGTATGAACCTGCGTCTTGCAACACAATTGTCCGAAAACTTTGCTACTGAGACAGAGCAGTTCTTGGCAAATGCTGGTTACGTTGATGCTAAAGTTGCTGCACAGGTGGAAACTAGTTATTCAGATGTTGTCATAGCTACTGATGTATCTGATGATACCGCTATGAATACTTTGGCACAACAGATTAGAGCTTATCTTTTGGAACAAAAAATTGTTTCTAGTGATGCGGAGATTATACAACTTTCTGTTACTGGGCCTAGTGTATGAGAGTATATGCAATCAGCGGCGATTAGAGCTATCCTCATAGGATTGTTGTTTATGACGGTATATATGCTTTTTGCTTTTGCTACTATTAGAAAATTTGTCCCTCCTAGTATATTGGCGATGGTGACTGTTGCTACTATGTTCTTTGATATATTTACACCGGCAGGTGCTTATGGCTTGCTTATGTGGATCAATCCTACAGTACAGATAAACACGATATTTATCGTAGCGATACTTACCACTATGGGGTATAGCATCAATGATACAATTGTGATCTTTGATAGAGTAAGAGAAAATGTTGATCTTCTCTGAGAAGGTGCGAAAAATGTGTCTCTAGCAAAGGTATTTGAAAGTAGTTTACGACAGAGTATGAGAAGATCTTTGATGACTGGAGGAGCTACCTTGCTTGTGATAGTAACGATGTATGTATTTGGTACTGGAGACATGAGAGATTTTGCATTTACTATGGGTATAGGTATATTATCAGGTACATATTCTTCTCTATTTATTGCTGCTCCTTTGGCGTATCTCTTGTTACGTAAAAAGATTGTAGCATAAGTTGTTCTCTTATGATTGCCCATTTTTTTGATGAAGCTTTTCTGTATGTATGGAAGCCCCACGGAGTTCCATCTACTTTTGGTAAAGTCTCTAGTTTCTTGGAAGAAATTGCAAATGCTGATTTTTTTGTTGATCAGAAATCTTATTTTACCATGGAGCAAGAATATGGATTGCTCAATAGATTAGATAACGATACCGCTTGATTATTATATTTTGCTCGTAGGCAGGATATCTATGATCTTTATATCCAGGCCCAAGATAGAGGCGATGTCAGCAAACACTATATTGCAGCTCTGTCTGGCGATGTTACATCTATCCCTTTGATGATTGCTTATCCTATTGGTCATCATCGTCATCATAGCGATCGCATGATTGTGCGTTTGTCTGCTGATGATGATCTCTTGATACGCGGACAATGGCATCCTGCCGAAACGTGTTTGGAATCTTTGGGTTATGATCCTAAGAGCAATACAACGTGGCTACATATTATGATATCTAAAGGAGTAAGGCACCAGATAAGATCTCATCTTGCCAGCGTATGATTGCCAATATTAGGAGAAAAATTATATAAGAGAAAAAAAGACAAAAATGTCCTTCATCTTTGGAGTGTTGGACTTAGCGTGGATTTGTAAAATTTTCTCGTCGACTTCGTATCAATGGTATGGTAGGCATAGATATATTTGTTCAGGACATGTTTTTGCTAGTCGGAAGATCTGCTTGTATCCTCATATTTTGTCGTTTTTCAAAATTGCTTTGATAGGTAGCTATATATGCAAATCTGTCTCCTAAATATGACAATATTTTTCATCATATATACTGTGTATATATGTTGTTTCGTATTTTGTTTTTGACTATGTTTTGTATATACGATGCTTTTGCTTCGTTATATTTATTTTGTAATTTGTTGGCATATTCTCCTAATGATTGGCCTAAAGATCCTGTATATGTAATACCTGTAGTTTCTGCGTTTAAGCCACCAGTGCCTATGCTAATAATGCTTACAGATTGGCTATATATATTGTATATATCTCCGTTTGGCGCTTGTACAAATAAAGCGCTATTGCTCAATGGTATGCTTGATGTAAATTGTATCTCTGTGTTGAACGATAGATCTATATTTGATTGCATCGGTTGTTTTATAGGTATGTTTTGTACGCTAGCGCCACTTATGTTGAGGTCTTTGATAGCTATATTTGCTTGTGCATCTTGTATGACCAGCATTGGTTCGTTGCTATAGATATATAGCTTAATTTTTTGCATATTGTAAAAGTCATCTCGTCATTTTATGTCTTCATGAAAAGGACTTGTTGCAAGCATTATACTTATGATTGTTGTAGCTAACGCTGGTATTATAAGTACGCTACGCACAAGAGCTTTTGGTATCCATAGGATCCCATATACAGCGATTATAGATAAGGCGCTTATGACAAACATATAGAGCTGTGCGCCGTATTGGTCGTATATAACAATCTTACTGAGACTTATGATGTGTACGATACTCAGCAATCCTACAATCATTTTGGATTGTAGTGTTTTTTCTGGCCATATAGTTGCGCCTATAATTAGGCTTGCTGCTGTATATATAATGTATCGATTATAGTTATATATTCGTTGTATTATATCTTGTGTATCGTGTCCATATTGTATGATCAAATAATAGGCAAATGCCCCGCCCATGATTGTATATATGCTGTATATAGATAGTTTTTTCCGCATTTAGGATAGAGGAATACAAAGAGTGCAATGAGGATGCGCTTGTATAGCTTTTTTGCATGCATCTATATCTATACTCTCTATTATGATGCATTGTTCATTTGTCTTTTTTAGTTTTTTTCCTTCTTGTTGGTATCCGTGTGCATAGTTTATTTTTTTAATATTTTGTGCATATTTTTTTTCTAAGAGCAGCTTCATAAACTGTTTGCATTCACGATTGGTTCATCAAAAAAAAGTCATTAGATGCATTAGACAAATGGCTATATAAAACAATTCTTTACAGTTTTGTGATAGAGAAAAAATATATTATTGGAAGCGCAAATTGCTTGGCATGTTATTTGTGAGTTCTTCCAATGCTTTGTTGGCAGCATCGGTATCTACGAATGTGCCTTGTTTCTTGATGTATGTACCCCAAGCTGCAATTGCTCTAAGATTTGCTATGTTATTTGGGCTTACAAAATATCTGCTTTCTAGTTGGTTTGCTAGTTCTGTAGCTGAGCTTGCTATGCTTTCTAATGATCCTCTTACCTGTATTTTCATATCCAAGGTCTTGGCTACAGACGATAATTTGTCTGTTACCTGTTGCATTGCTTTGGTGTCACCTGGATTTATGAAGATAGCTTGCATGTTGTTGGTCAAAAATTTGCCGTTTAGGGCGTTTTGGATTTGTGTGTTTTGTTCTGGCGTTGGTACCACTTTCCCGTCTTGATCGCTTATTTTGGTCATAGCAACCATGCTTAGTGTGTTTGTGTCTATCTCTGTATTAGAGTTTACTTCAGTCAACAAGGCTGCTAATTCGATATCTTCTGCAGCTGGCTTATCGTCTCCTATGGTTATAGTTTGAGAGATATCTCCTTTATTGATTGCGCTTGCTATGATCTTTTCGTCTTCAATAAGTGTTATATCGTTGTTGGCGATCGCCAAAATTTGTTTGGAAGAGATTGTTTTCTGATTTTCTGATGTAGCTACCAATAGAGATGCTCCTTGGTTGTTTACGATATGTTGAGAACCCTTCTTGGTAATAGTATAACGAGATGCTGTTTGTCCAATTCTTTGGCGGACAGTTATGTCTTGTATACTAATGTCTATGTTTTGTTCTGTAGTATCGTTGATAGACGCTATCTGGACAAAGTCTCCACGAAGGATGTTGAGCTTATATATGCTTTGATTGAGGCTTGTGTTTTTTTCTTCTTGTATCTCAAATTGCGCTGGGCCCACTATAGTTCCTTGTGTTTTTTCGTCGATATTGAATGTAATTTTAGTGCCTTTTTTGAGTGTGACAATGTCTCCAGCGTTGATTGCTGTAGATACGATATTTTTACCTTTGTGTTCTATATAGAATGCTCCTTGGAAGTCTATAATCTTAGCTATATATCCTGCTTGTACCACACTAGAGTCTTCTATCATCAATGATCCAGCGAGGAATGCGATATCATTGCGGAATATATTTACTCCATATACTCACGCAACAATGAGTAGTGTTGCGAAGCTGTATCTGAGAGTCTTGGCATATAATATACGTGATAATAGACCTGGCTTTTGAGGAGCGAACTTCTGTTCCATAATTTTCTCAAATAGAGAAAATTTCTCAGTTGGACTGAGTTCCATGTGTTTATAGTGCTGAAAGTAACCTTTTAGCTTCATGGATGTGCTGTCTATAAAATTCTCGACACCTGTATATACGAACAAGTTGACATTTTGTGACAAAAAAGTTGGAAAAGCCCCCTAACGATACATTAAGGGGCTTCACATGCCTGGAAATTGGCCTGGAAGCTGATGAAAAAACTTCCATAATAGTTCATTCCAATAGAGAACTATCCATTTATACGCTTTTGGTGCGAAATGGATAACTAACCATGCAATAAGAAATAAGCAATTCTTGACTACCATAAACCAACCTATTCGATTGGCTATCTTAATAATCCAATCACTTATTTTTTCTATTGTTTTGGCCTTTTTGAACCTTGTTTTGATAAACATATCAATTTTTGGTTCTGCTTTCTTTATCAGAATAAGCAAGACACCTATGATTAATTGTCCTCCAAAAACAAATGGTCCAGCATTCCAGGTGGCGATTAAAGCTTTTTCTAACCACATACGTTTTTGTTTTTGGTGAATTGTATTTATAGCATTACAATCGTATAAGTAAAGATATTTTTTGTTGACTTTCTATTTCTTTGTGTTATAATTCGCAACTCAAATAAAAAACAAAAAAACCGGCCCGGAGGGTATACTAATATGAAAAAAATAACAATAATTACAATCTTGTTGGGTCTGGTTAACTCAGCAATTGCTCAGCTATCTGTCTGGGCATATGGTGATCTGTATTATAAATACAGCAGCATAGATACTACTGTTGAGCCAAACCGGTATCAGCAAAACCAAACCAATGATTTTGTTGCCAATCACTTTGTGATTGGTGCAAAATATGCCCACAAAGATACTGTCAAAGGTGTCGATGTGACTGCAAATTTAGCACTCCAGAATGGTGCGTATGTCCAGGCAAATTATGCAGCCGAACCTTCTTGGGCTAAGTATTTGTATGATGCCAACATTCGTGTTGGTTTTAAGAAGTATTGGTCCGTGGAGGCTGGTGTATGGGGGAGTGGATTTATAGGCCAGCCTTCTACACTTGGTATAGACAATCCATTCGCTTCTTTTGGCTATTGCTCTGACTATACCCCGTATTATATGACGGGAGTGAGAGGAACTTACACAAAGGGGAAATGGTTCGCTATGTTTGGTCTGTTTAATGGGCAACAACACATCCGCGATAACAATCGTGGATGGGGGCCAGGAGCCCAGTTTACCTTTACTGGTGAGAAGCTTACCTTTAATATGGGAGCTATTGCTTCAAATGAAGCCAATGCTGGTATGACACAGCGTTGGCGTCTGGTGGTGACACCTGATATTACCTGGCAAATGACTAAGAAAACCAAGCTCTTTGTCGGTACTGGATTTACACAAGATGGTGCTGATAAATCTCAGTGGTTTGTCTGGAGTGGTGTGCAGTATGCCATCATTCCTAAACTCAAAGTAGCGGCTCGTGGAGAATACTTCCATGATCCAGGAAATCTTTGGGCTTTGGAACCAGGGGGCAATTCGTACCTATTGTACAACTTTTCTACTAATTTAGATTACAACATTACTGATAAGATTGTGGTTCGGGTAGAAGGAAAGTACTTTGGAGCTAGTAGCGATGTCTTTTTTGGCAAAAGCAACTACACTACTCTTGCTGCGTATGTGCAGTTTAAGTTGTAGTTATTAAAAAAGGAGCGCTGGTTTAGTGCTCCTTTTTTGTTTAGTATGATTTTTATTGTATAGTACATCCAGCTGCTGTAGCAAGGTCTGCGAGTGTTTGTGTCCCTTCAAGCTTGATGCTTGAGCCACCAATCCATGTAGGAAACCCTTGAACACCTGCTGTCTGGCATTGCAATGATTGCTTATCACAATCGACATAAGTTGCTTTTGCGAATGCTTCGCCAAATGCTGCTTTTTGATCCTTACAATGTGGACATCGTTCGGTGCCGTACATGACGACATTTTTTTCTGTAAGACATATAGCGAGAGATTCTTTTTGTTCTGCTGTGTATCCTGATTCGAATGCTGTTATGTCTGATTGCTGGCCACATCCTGCTAGAAAAGCAGTCGTTGCTATGAGGAAGAGAGCTAGTTTTTTCATGGTTCTAGAGTGGTGAATAAAAAGTTATTTGTTGTGGTTGTGGAAGGCTACGATAGAACTATTGATAAGATCATATGCGTAATCGATAGATTTGTATCCATTGATCGTGACTTTGTCGTATTTCGCTTTTTCGAGTTTTTTGATCTCTTTGAAGTGGAGAAGCAATTCTTCTCTGGTGTGTGGATTGATGTCTTCAACAGACTGGATATGATCTCGTCTTGGGTCTATTTTGCTGATAGGGACACAGATTACTTTGTGATCTTTGCCTTCTTCATCTGATGTTTCGATGATACCGACAACTCTGGCTTTGATGACACATCCTGGAAATGTAGGATAGGTAGTCAACATGATGACATCTACTGCATCGCCGTCATCTTCCAATGTCTGCGGTATAAAGCCATAATCAAATGGATAAAACATCTGATGGTGGAGTACTCTATCGAGTCTAAATACACCTTCTTCTTCGTCAAACTCTATTTTATTTGAAGTACCTGTAGGTATTTCGATGACAACATTGAGGATTTTTTTGTCCTGATCTGCGTAAGATGGGAGATCTTTTATAAGATGCACCATATTTTTTCTACATAAAAATAAAATATATGAGCCGAGTGTAGATTTTAGCGTAGCATTTGCAATAAAAATGCTATTGCTTACATTTTCGCATGTTTTATGTGCTTGTGGTCGTATGAATTTGGAGTCTTATGTTGGGCAATATACATTTGCGGATATCTTAGCTATCGAACAATCTGACAGGCAATTTATCGCTTTGCAGCAAGCGTGGAGTCAAGTTTCTGCTCTTGGAATGACTCAGGAGCTTTTTGTGTATCTGGTAGTGCAGTGTGCGTTGATATCTTTTCAAGTAGCTGGAAGTGGGCCAGATCGATGGGAGGAGTTTGGGAGAAAAGTAGTTGCTGATTGTGCTGTTTTGATATCATTGGGTCACGACAATGTGGATTGGCGATATGATTTTCTGACGCATTCTCGTTACAACAAGCGTTTGTACAATATCAAGCGTAAAAGATTGGAAAAATTTGTGAACTGATACTCCGTAATTGTAGCCGATAAGGGATTGTTAGATTATCATGATGATATGACTCATTTGTGTGCAAAGCTTGCTCATGGTATGCAGCAAACGGTGCGTAGCAAGACCATTACTTTGGCGGTGAAGATGTTTGGTTATGCGGCTAGGATTGTGACTGGAAGGTTTGTGGTGTATCCTATGGATGTACAGATCCCGGTTGATTCGCGTTTGCGTCAGATATATTTGTATAACAAACAGAAAAATGTGGATGAGAAAAAAATACAGGACTATTTTCAGGGATTAGCTGAGCAGTTTAAAGTGCCGCCGCTGCATTTGGATAGCTTGGTGTGGATAGATTATCGGGAGAAGATCAAAAATTAATAAAAGCAACCTATTTAGGTTGCTTTTATCATTGTTTCTTAATGTATCTCTATGTTATCTTTATCATGTACAAATGTTGTCTTGTAGTAGATGGCAAAGGTTAGTCCCATAACTAACATAAATGGATAGACGATCATCCTGTCTATGAAACTGTGGAGGAACATTCCCTCTATACTAAGGCCAAAGAGTCAGAGGGAGAGTGCGAATACTGCTCGTGCTCGTTTTCTGTTTTCTTTGGTGAGTTTCTTTTCTTCCATAGTATCAAATGCTTTGACTCCTATTCGCATCATCCAGAGGTATATGTACATCCATATACCGAAGCCTATGATGCCGTACTGTATCCATATGGTAAGGAATTGATTTTCTGGGTTGTAGGCTGTGGGATTGTCTCCATGGTGTGTAACAGGGCCTGCTTTGCCAGGTCCTTGTCCTACAATAGGTGCATTGGCTACCATTTCTACTGCTTTTAGGGTGTGCTGAATATGTCAAAGATTTGAAAAACTTCTATTGAGGATCTGATCTCTGCCTACATATGTCACTGCTCATAGTACAAGTATTCATGGTAAGAGATAGTAGAGGAAAGCTTTACCAAGCATTTTTCTATTATCTATGATGACTATGATCGTGGTCTGGATGAGCCATCAGAGCCATGCTGCTCTTGAGAATGTAGCCAAGACATTGAGTCCAAATATACCAAATCGCATCATCGCTTCCCGTTTGTTTCTCTTTCTGATACTGGTAACGAAAAACAATGGCCAAAACGCTATGAGGAAAAATCCTCGTGATGTTGGTCTTTCGAAGAGGAATTGATTGCGTGGATATCATTGGTTGACGTCTGTATAATATGTGGTTGGCGGAGCCATACCTACTTCACCTTCAAATGTGCCGCTATTGTATCCTGCAAATTCTAACAATCTTGGTAAGAAAAATATAACCCATCGTCGTATGAGTGCTGCGATAAGCATGGTTTTGAGTACTTTGCTTATCCATCCTGGAAGATCTCGATCTTGTTCACGAAGGAACCATCGTCATCCTATGAAACTTATGATGAAGATAACAAAACCCGTATAGTCATATCTCATAGCCATGAGATACTCAGTTAATGAACTTGGCGTGAGTGTGAGTCCTATGAGTCAAGCAACTACGATACCGATACCTGTGGCTCGGATTATATTTTTGATAGGTAATGCTTGTCGTCTAGCTTTGAGTTCATCTTTGTGTTGCCAGGATAGTCGTATAATGCTTCCAGCTGCTCCAGCTATCCATAATTCTTTCCAAGCTCGTATGATATTTCGTACTGTACTCTCTCGACCAAAGCCAAATGTGATGAGCGTATGCGCAAAGAAGTGCAGGACAAGTCCTATCACAAAAAATTTGCTTGCTCGGATACTTCGTTTTTTATACATCGTGATTCACATATATATTATGGTAAAAGCTTCATATTAAACTGATAGAACAATGTGATAATAGTCACGGCCGCTACGATGCCTTGTATAAGCCAGGCTTTCATCACGATATGTGTTTCTGCTAGTCATGTTTTTTCATAATGATGATGGAGTGGGGCAACTGTTCGTATTTTTCTTTTTCGTATTTTTTTGGATATAAGTTGGAGTGCTACTGATCCTATTTCGGTTATAAAGATGATAAACAAAAACGTAAATGGCACAAGGATCCCTATTCTCATATTGAGTATAAATAATAATGACGATAGAAGTCCACCGATTGCAAATGCTCCACTATCCCCCATAAATATCTTGGCGGGATTGATATTGTATCGCAAAAAGGCGACTAAAACAGCTATAAGGATCGCTATGACGGTTGTAGCTATATATGTTCCATAAAAGAATGTTAATGCTGCCAATGTTCACAATACAAGGATCATTAAACCTCATGCTAGGCCATCAAGTCCATCGGTGATGTTGATGGCGTTGACTATACTTATTGTTACAAAAAACGTTACGATTGGAGCAAATATACCTATACTAACTTTGCCTGCTATAGGTCGAAGATTGATATAATCTATATCCAATCTTCCATAAAACCATCGGCTAATAAATCCTGCAAATAAGAACATCCCTATGAGTTTGGCATGCGCACTTAGTCACTTCATCTTCCCATGTCCTATAACATTGAGAATATCGTCAATCAATCACAAGAACCCCATAGTAAAGAATCCAAACAAAATGATGTATGTCTCTTCTCTGGCAACGAGTGAGTTATTGATGATGCCATAGTGTTGGAGGCCTCGGGCTATGGCAATCATTATTGCCATGATGATCAGAAACATTCATCCACCGAGGTTTGGGGTGCCGCTTTTGTGTTTGTGGAGTTCGATGAAATTTACTGCTTTTTCGCCTGTCATAGCTGTCTCACGGATAGTCTTTCCTATCTTGAGTTTACGTAAGAGTGCTATATATGGTGGATATGCTATGAGTGCAAGAAAAAATGCAGCAAGGGCATATATGATGATCGAATTTAATTTAACGAGCATGGGTGATGATTTTAGTAAACGGATCGATTGTACTTTTTTGGCATTAGCTTGCAAGTGGATGCTTATTGCAGCATGTCTTTTTTCCAATCTTCGAGCATTTTGTGCAGATAGAGAATATTGTGCAATGAAAGTATAATTCATCCTAGCATTTCTCCTTCTTTGATGAGATGATGAACATATGCTTTGGTATATTTACCGAGTTCTGGAGAGAAGTCGCAGAGCGGAGAGAAGTCGTCCCTAAATTGTGCTGTTTTGAGATGTTTGTTTCACTCTGCGGTGAACATGACTCCGTGTCTGCCAAGTCTGGTGGCCATAACACAATCAAACATATCAAACCCTTGTTCTATGGCAAACAACAAATCTTCTGGCATTCCAACTCCCATGAGATAATGCGGTTTGTCTGCTGGTAATTTTGGTCCAACAAATGCCACTACTTCTTGTACTTTATCTTTGTCTTCACCTACACTGACTCATCAGACAGCAATGCCGTCCGTAGCAAATGGAGTGAGGGCGTCTATGGATCTTTGTCTGAGATCCAAATGTGATCAGCCCTGTACTATAGGGAATAGTACGCCGCGCGTTTCATCATACTTTGGCATAAAATATTCATAAGCTCTCTTGGCTCGGCGATGTGTCATGCGCATTTGTTTGGCTACTGTTTCTTTGTCTGCATCTCATGGAGAGCATACATCCAGCATCATCATGATATCTGATCAGAAATTGCTCTGGATGTCGACCACATTTTCTGGGGAGAAAAAATGTTTGGATCCATCGTGAGGCGAACGAAAATGGACTCATTCTTCTTTGAGTTTCATGTTGACGGAGTGGCTTTGGTTGTCACGTAAAGGACTATCGTTATCTTTGTTGAGCCCCAAACTAAATACTTGAAAACCACCACTATCTGTGAGTATCAAACTTCCTCGATTTTCAAAAGTATGTAAGCCACCAGCTTTTTTTATTAATGCATCTCATGGGCGTAGATAACAGTGAAATGTATTTGCTAATATGAGTTTGATAGGTTCGAGATCTCAGAGATATGCTGGATTTTGGAGTACATCTAAAAAAAGCCCTTTGATAGTGGCCCTGGTTCATACTGGCATAAATATAGGCGTGGTCAGTGTAACGCCATTGAGGGTGAGTTCTCATACTCTTGCATTCCCACGTTGTTTGATTACTTTGAATTGGAGTTTGGACATACGATATGATCAAATAATTGTTTCTGATTGTACCAAAATGTCCTGTCGACACAAGGACACTTTAGCTCTATGTTATAATTTGTATGCTTCACGATGTTCTCAAAAATGTATTGTTTGTTGGCTACAAACCTCAAGATATAGTCAGTTTTTTTGTGTCTTTGTATGATGAAAAAGATGTTTTACTAGCTTCGCAATGATTGCTTAGTAGTACCAAGCCTTTGGCCGAATCCTTGGATCTTATGATGCGTTGAGTTTTACAACAATATGAAGCAAAAACACATATGCTTGTTGTTGATGTTATTACTGATGTACAAGAAGAACCTGACATTACTTCTCTTTTGGCTCGTTCGCCGACTGAATATGGTGTTTGTTTGGCCGATGAGGATGGCGCTAAAAGTGGCGTACTCTTGCCAGGCACCGCTGGGATCAAAGATATGAAGCAAGCTATCCAAGTTTGTCAGCAGAAAAATCAATTGTCAGGCAAGGTGGTTCTCTATTCTTTTCGTACCAAAAGAAGTACCTATGTTTTAGCTACTGCATAATATCGATGAGTGATACGCCAATTATTCCTAGTTCTCAAGATAATGTTGCAAAAACGATAGGCAGTACTCTTTGGAGATGATATGAAGAACTTCGTACTACTGTAGGTACAAATCCAAATGCATCTGCTGGAAAGAAAAAATATTCTGCAAATCAAATTCCTCCTAGTTTGGACAGATTTGAAGAAGCCTTAAGAAAAGAAAAAAATGATATGTGATTAGGCTAAGAGTCGATATATTCCTATACTACATATATTTGCGATTATTCATCCTATACGAGCGTACCAGCTTATTGCTTCGTATTTTTTGTATTCTATAGAGATTGATTTGGCTGTCTGTTCTCACCGTATTGATGTTACATCAGATTCCATACTTGCTCGATTGTGCGTGTATCATTCTGTTTGATTTATCTTAAGTCGTTTTTTTGCTATTGCATCAAAATCTTTGTGCTGGATGAATGCATCGTGTCGTAATGTGTCGATACGTTCTGTAAGATTTTTCTCTATTTTGTTTTTTTTGTGTATCCCACTTTGATGTACTACTATACTTATGATCAGTACTATTGCCCAGATTGCAGCTATAGTAATTATGGTGTAAGGGTTCATATGTATCAGTTGGGGATAAATGTTGTGTAGATTTTAGTAATTTGTTTTGACTTTACAATCACTGGAATATGATTTCTTCGTATTAGAGGAATTTTTTGATTGATACATCGTTTGCTTCGTGACTTGCTTCCGTTTTTGTAGCCGTCTTGTGTGATATATTGGATATGTTGTCATAGATACTCTTTTGGAGTTTCTAGTTTTAGTTTGTCTCGTTGCGTTGTTGTATTCACGATCTTTTTCTTCATGCTTTTTTTTCTCAGCCAGAAATTTTTGGGTGCTGCTATTATGAGTATTGTTTTTTTGCTCGCGAAGAAATACATGCCATTTCGATACTTGTGTCCTTGATGTTTGTGCATACAAAACTGCTGTAGTTCATCTAGTATTTTTTGGGTAATATTGTTTTTTTGTTGCTGTTGTTGGCAAAGCTGATAGAGATCATCTGTAGTTAATAATTTTTTGTCTTGGCTGTATGTATATGATCGTTTTGCTTTTCGATCTGGATGTGTATCGAGTTTTGTTCGATGTATGGTGGTTGGTATTTTTTCGATTGTAGAAAAAATGTTTTTTCGACTCTGGTGGAATGCGTTACCATTTTTGCCTTGATTGGCTTGTTTGTACAACTTTTTGAGTATGTCGTTTCTTAATTTATTTCTTAGACTATAGCTATTTTCTTTGTTTGTTGGATCTGTCTCATATGGTATTTTGTACTGTTTACAGAGTTTTGTAATATCTTCTTTTGCTGTATCAGCCAAGGGTCTATAGATTATGTGGTTTGGCAATAGAGGATGATTATATTCTACGTTTTTTAGGCTTGTGAGTCACTGTATGCTACAACCACGAAGCATGTTGATAAACGCACTTTCTATGCGATCTGTTAGGTTGTGTCCAAATATGATTATATTAGCCTTATATTTTGTTGCGGTTTTTTGTATCTGTTCATATCTTCGTTGTCTCATTGAGGCTTCGGTTTTGTTGTTTTTTCATGATCTTGTTGCTTTGGTGAGTGTGCATCTATTGTCATTATATGACTGTATTATATTTCGTGCTTTATTTGTTCTAGTTTGGTGATCGCAGTAGAGGACTACGATGTTTTTGGTATCCCATTTTTGTGTTTGCCAAAAATCTAATATTGTGTGCCACATTCGCATACTATCTGGTCAACCCGATACGGCACAGAGGATTTTCTGATCTTTGTGTATGAGTCCTGTTAGAGGATTTGTAGGCATCTTGCAATTTTACCGTAAATATTTATGATTTTAGCGTTTATGTTTATTATGTTTTTGCTGATGCAAAAGACATCTATCAAAGTTAGTGACCTCTTACTCAATCCTGGCTCACGCGATACTGTTTCCATTGTCGACTTGATGTTGGATAGTATCCCAAACTTGAGATCAGAGTGAATATCAACTATATTACACCTCCAATCAATAGACAATTCTAGTATAATTGCAACGCTTGAAGGTTTGTCTTGTGATATAGATGACGTATCTGATGTATCTGGTGAGTGATATGTTAGACACGTATGGGTCGATGAGTATAAGGGACTGTTTGTCCTTTCTGAATCACACCTTCAAGATCAGTGAGCTGATCCGATATTTCCTATAAGTGAAAAAAACGAAACGATAGATATTGGAGATCTCTTATATCAAGGTATATTGCTTCAAGAACCTCTTATAAAGCGTACTCCAGAGGAAGAATTACAGGCACAAAAAGAAAATGCTATCGAAGACTATAGTATTGATAATGAAGAAGATGTTGGAGGTCTGGTCGTTATTAGATCTGCTAAAAAGTAATCTTCGGTCGAGATACTTGCATGAACAGATTTGTGTTATAATTGTTTTGTAGAAGATCGGTCAATGGAGTCTGATCTATAAGTTGTGTCTGTATTTGATCGCTGTATCGTATAATTTTCTGTCTATCTCGCTGATTATCAAATCGTTTGATATTGCTTATATCTGCTTGTCCATTGTATGGATTGATAAGCGGAGCCTGTCGATTTCATGACTGGATACTTACACTAAGCAGTGTATTGAGAAATTGCATAGAGCTTATAAGGTTTTGTGTTTTTTTGTGGACGATGGCTCATCGTGCTCTTGTCGGATAGGAGTTTTGTTTTGTAATAAATGGTCCAACGACTGGTTCCGTATCTTGGGTACTAAAGTATTTTTGTAGATAATATGTATCTGATAAGAACCCAAATCTTGCTGTTGCAAAGTTATATGTTCGTATACATATGTCTGGATATTGTTTGCAGGATACATCTCTATCTCAAATTCTTTTTATAAGCTCCTTGAAATTGTTGCTGTCTCGTGTTGATGCTGTTTTGTAATTAACTACGTCTATCAAACTTTTGAGGCCACTGGTATCTAGTGATGTTATGATATCATTGAATATGGTGTATATGAAAAACAATTGATGTGGATAGGTTTCTGATCATTCTTTCCATGTATTTATATCTTCTGTATCGGCTCCGAACAATAGAGGGATTCATAGTTTTTTGTTTTGTGTTCGTAGAGCTATTTGATTGAATAGAGTAGATATAGAGTTTGTATTTAATGTGCTGTCTTTATGTGTTCGTGTTATGAAAGGGTCTAGTCCGATAGGGATATAGCTGAATTTATTGTTTTCCACTATCTGACCAAACGATGCATGTACAAAAGGACGAAGACTTTCTCCCATCTCCATCTTGCCTGCTATATCGCTATATTCTGTTAGTTTTTCACTTGGTAGCACTATAATATCATACTGTCAGGATAATATTTTGATCCTTTCTTTATCAGGGTATGATTGTCCTGTACTTATCCATATGCGTATTTGTATATTGTTGTCTGTTTCGGCTTGTTTTACTATATTTGCTAATGCGATACTTGCCATTATTTCTGGTATGAGTATGTCTATGCTATTGTCTATATCTCAACTGGCTACCAAGGTAGTAACTTGGTCTTGATTGCCACTAAGTTGTTCTATAACTGCACCTGTTATTATTGGTTGTTCTATTGTGGTGCTTGGATCACTTTCAAATAGAGCTCGTCACAAAAAAATAACAGAAGCTAGTAATCCTACAGATCATCCTATGATAAATAATTTGCCTGTATTTGGATTGCTATTCATTTGCGCTTGTGCTTATGGTAAAGCTCCCTTTTTGTTGTGTGAGTATATTTGGTTTGGTGGATTGTATAGTAATATGATTTTGATGTATCTGTGCATAGGCTTGTATGGTATTCATTGGCTCAGCTAGTTTGTGCTCTCCATTTATTGTATAGCTCAGGTATGGATATAACTTAGCATCTCTTCTCATAACAGGATACAACATATGCAATCATATCATATTGTATTCTATCTTATTGTTTGCCAATAGGTCGCTAAATGTTTGGCTTTGTATCCCAGATAATATAGTTCAACTCAGATTGTGTCATGTCTTTGCATCTGGTCCATTATTTTGTGCAAGAGGATTGAATGTATCAGCAAAAGACAGCGTTGGCAAGGTTTCTATATTTATGATACTTTCTCTGATATTGGTATCTTCATTATAGTCTACATTCCAATCTCTCCTACCCTCTCAGATCGCTAGTTCTGTATAGGGTATTATTGTAAAAGCTCAGCGTCATTCCTGGCCTTTTCGATCTCGATGTATGATGACGTCATCGTATATAGTATCGTTGTTGCTATCACATCATGGCTCTTCAGAATCACATAACAAATTATCTTCTTCTCCTAGTGCTTCTTTGAGTTCAGATGGGATTTGTATATCTATGGAAACTTCACTTCATTCGTATTTGATGTAATTTGGTATGTCTTGATAGTATTGTTCAGGATTGCTTGTGTTGTCGTATCACAAATATATTTTGATGGATGAGTCTACGTATATTTTGTTGTCTTTGTCTGATTCGTCTTGGTTGTTGGTGGTCCGTCACATTGTTGCTATGTCTATGTATGGCGTTATACTATCTTCTCCCGATGGTCATCGTTGTCCGTTACTGTTGAAACCACCAGATCATGCAAATCACAATGGATGATATTTTGTTGCTAAATGTCATCTTTCTATCGCAGCACGAGCCATATAGTATGCTTCTACTTGTTGAGCATTCTGTTGCATGCTCATGAAAAATGGAAGATATATAGTATATGATCCTGCAATTATAGAACCAGCTATGAGTAATGTGAGGATAATAAATGATAGAGCCATTTTTATATTTGTATAGATTGAAGGATATGATCCATATTTGTCTGTCGGGACATCTCGTCTTTTGTTTCTAGTGCAATTCTTATCTTGGGCTCTGTATTTGATTTTCTTACAGTGAGACGTAAGTCTGTACTATATATATTGAGCCCGTCGATGTGTTGTATGTCGTATGTTTTATATAATTTTTCTATGTTTGTTATGCATTGATCTGGGTTGTCTACTTTGATAGATAAGAGTGGCTTGCGATACCATTTTTTGTAATTTTCAGATATTGTATTGAGCGATCTTTGTTCGTCATCCAATACTTGTAATATATCTATAGCTACCATTAGCGGTTGTTCTATATATCCTGATGATCTGTACATAATATGACCACTAAATTCTATGCCCAGCAATGCTTGGTCTGTTTTGAGTGATGGAGTCATAAGAGCTCTTCCTGTTTTTGTTATTACAGGAGTGCCTCCATATTTTATTATCGTATCATATAGATCTCCTGAACACAATACGTCCATATATATGGTTTGATTTGATTGGATGTTGAGATATTTTTTTGCTAACAAACATCCTATGGTATCTCATGGTATGATGTTGCCAGCGTTGTCTACAATACCGATTCTATCCAGATCTCCATCAAACATTACCCCCATATCTGCTTGTTGTTTTTGTACTTCATGTATGAGTTGTTCGTAGCATTCTGGATTGGATGTATCGGATTCGTGTCCAGGGAATGTCCCATCTGCTGCTGTATTGATACAAATAACATCCAACAAATTTTCTTGCTGCATTTTTTGTATCAGTGTATACTCTCGTGTACATCACGAACCATTTGAAAAATCTACAACTACTTTATATTTTTTTTGTATTTTGCCAGCAGCTTGTATATATTTATTTGTATTGTCTTGTATAACGCTTTGTATGTCTGTGGCCGTATGTTTGGTTATAGGGTATGTATTGGTAGTGTCGCATGTATATGTTTCATACATATTGCGCAAGGTATCTGATGGCACAAAATCTGCCTTGCTGTCTACTATCTTGAGTCATACATATTCTTTTGGATTGTGGGAAGCTGTGAATATAACTGCGTAATCAAATCAATGTTGTACAAGGTAGTATGCTAAACTTGTGCTGCATGCACCGTAAGGCAAGTCTATACTATCTTCATCCTGTGCTGGTAAATTTGCGTATGTTATATCTGCTGTTGTTGCGTGTTTTATCCCTTCAACAAAGGCTTCTATTAGACGCTTGTTTGCTGGTCTTGTGTCATTGGCGATCAATATTTTTGTTTTGTTTTGTTTATTGCATCGTATACCAAAAGCATATCACATGCCTTGTGCAAATTGCTCGTCTATATCTTCGTTGTATATGGCACGTATATCAAATGGCTTAAATACTTTGCTATATTTGTTCATCTTTGGTGGTATTTTCATAAAATGATTTGTATTTGAGTGGCCTTATCGTTCGATAGATGGGAAGTCAAATGATCGGTGTACATATAGTAATAATGAGTATACATACACACTGCAATGTAATGCTATTGGTTCTGGCGCGTATATCTTTACTTACCCAAATGATGGATAATATCCAACAAAATATGAAAAAACTAAGCAACCAATTTATTATTTGTTGTACTCCTTGTAGCTGCAGTACGCTATCGCTGCTGAGTAGTCCGTCCATATTTTGTTGTTTAGGATAATTGTCTTTTTTTGATAGTTACGATGCTCAAATATTTTTTGATATCTGTTAGTAAGAAGTCTATCTGTGTAGGATTTGTATATTGTACCTCTATATCTAATTCGGATAGTTCTGCAGATATGTTTCTCATGCCTACATGCATGACGTGCATACGAAGATCGTTTATCTTTTGCATAATTTGTAGCATATTATTATTTTTGTTTGGGATGTCGATAGTGAGTGATAATACATAATGATTTGGCTCCTGTCATAGTCGATGTGTTTCTAATAAGTGTGCGTAATTTACTGTTTTGAGTGCTTTGCAGCGCATTGCATGGATCTTGATACCATGTCTTCCTGATTTGGCGATAATTTTGTCTTCTATAGTTGGTTTGCACTCAGGGCACAATTCGTAGTTGAGTAATTGGTTGCCATCGATGATTGCGCTATCTAAGATCTGTATAGTTTTTTTTGCTTTGACTACTATCTGCCCGTGTTCTTCTGGATATGCGCTTTTTATGATTCTGTTGATGTTAGATTTTTTGTCAGCAACCTCCATAAGTTTTTTTTCTATTTCGGCATTATCGTATAACTTGTGTATTTTGTCTTCCTGTGTGCGGAACATAGGGAGATTTAATTCTTTGAGTTTTTTGTTGAGTTCTGCTATAATGTGTTTGAGTGTTTCATCTTTTTCTTTGTTCTTGATATATCTATTGAGGTTTGCTTTGGCGCTTGGTGTATGGAGATACTCTAACCGTGATTTGTTTGCAGTATATTTATTTTTCCATGTTTGGATCATTACGACATCGCCAGTTTTTGGAATATAGTTTATAGGTTTGATTTCTCGGTTTACCAAAGCGTTTTTGAAAGTCAGTCCTACGTTGGTGTGTACGTGAAATGCAAAATCTAAAACACTAGCTCACTGAGATAATTCTACTATGTCTCCTTTTGGTGTATAGAGGAACGTTGTTTTATTGAGCATCTCGATATTTAGCTCGTTTTTGAATCATTCTTTATCGTCTAATGTTTGATATGTATTTACCATATCCTGCAATTTTTTAATCCATTCTGCTTGATTTTTTGGGATAGCAATTGATGCTCCAGTATCCGAGTATCCGTAATGTGCAGCAACTCCAAATTCTGCTATCTCATCCATCTCATAGGTCCTGATTTGTATCTCTACAGGAAAATCAAACATACCGAGTATTGTGGTATGTAAACTTTGATATCCATTGAATTTTGGTATGGCTATATAGTCTTTAATGTTTTTGATCATGGGAGTGTAGTATTTGTGTATCAATCACAAACACAAATAACTTTCTGCCACGTCTCTGGTTATGATCCTATATGCTAGTGTATCCAATACTTGGCTATAATCATTTGCAGCTCATTTGCTCATCTTTTGTCGAATTCTGTATGGGCTTTTGAGTCTTCACTTAATAGTAGATCAATGAATTCCTTCTTTTTGTAAGATATCTTGCAGTTTTTTGGTTCATTTTTCTACGTATTGTTGTTTGGTAGGATATATTTTTTTGAGATACTGAACGATATTGTGAAATTCTTCTGGATGGAGAATGCTAAAACACCCATTTTCGAGATATAGTTGATATTGATATAGTCAGAGTCTCTTGGCTATAGGTACAAAAATCTTGAGCGTTTCGTTAGCTATTTTTTCTTGTTTTTCTTTTTTGGGATGGTAGTGGAGCGTCTGTATATTGTGTATACGGTCTGCGAGTTTTATAAAAATAACTCTCAGGTCCTTAGCCATAGCGAGAAATGTTTTTTTTAATGTTTCGATTTGTCTGTCTTCTCCTTTGTATTTTATCTTAGAAACTTTTACTAATCATTCACATATATTTGCAACTTCTTCGCCAAATTTTTTATGAACTTCTTCGTATGTGATGGCAGTATCTTCTATGACATCGTGGAGTATACATCATTGGATAGAAGCTATGTCTGGCTTGATTTCCATCAAGAACTGTGTTGCTCTGAGTGGATGTACGATATATGGTTCGTCAGACAATCTCAAAATATCCGTATGCGCACTACGAGCAAATTCATAGGTCTCTTGTATTAGGGTGAGCTGCTCTGTTGGTAGGTATTTACTTGCTTTTTGTACAATATCATCTACCAAAATTTGTGTATCGGTAGAAAAAAATGGTTTGTATCCGAAAAATTCGTCTATTTGTTTGATATCCATAGTCGACGATTTTCTAAAGTGGTTTCTTTATATAGAGCAGCCCGTATCTTTCAAGTCCAAATGCCTTTTATTGCTGGAAATTTGTGATGATACTACATAATGTTTGTATACTATCGTTGCGACGATCTCCTACATGTACACAAAATTGTAGTTCTTTGGCATCGTTTTGTCCACATAAAACTCCGCTTACTGATTGGCCATTTTGACAGTTGAGTACTTCGTTTCAAATCTTTTTGTATAGATTGTTTATCTCGACTATTCTTCGTGTGTTTGCTCATGTATCATTGCACGTATATCGCCCATCGTTATCTTCGCAGAGATTTACCATAGATTCATCCTCTTGTATGCTATCGGTATAATCGACTGGGGACAATATTGGAGTGAGTTTAAAATATTGTGTTTGATTTTGTTTCGTTTGTTCGAGTATGTAATAGCCGCTCGACATCCATGGATCATTGGAGCAGCCGTTGGGATCGTTATCTACCAATGGATCTATCTTGAGCCAGCATTCATTTATGTTACTAGATCGTCTCATTCGATTGGTATCTCTGATCTGAAATATTGCTTCCACGCCTTCTCTAGCTAGATTGATGTTTCTGATTTTTATTTCTGTGGTTTGTAAAAACTGCGTACTATTGTTGAGTACGTATACGGCAGTGCTTAATGCTACGCTTATCACTGCGATAGCTACGATTATCTCTAGGAGCGTAAAAGCTCTTCTTGCAAAGGCCATGCAAAGCTGTATGTAAATGGTACTAGCACCTTATACAATGTGCTGTGTTTTGCAATCTTTGTTGGCTATATGGAAAATATTATTAGTTATGCGTTTATAGCAATTGCTCTGATATTGGTTGTGATATCTGTTGTTTTGGGATTAGAAAATATGATAAAAATCGTCCTAGGAAATTATATATTAGGCACCATATCTTTGGCACTTATGCAGAGTATCGATCTCTTGATAGGTTTCTTGTCTGACAATCCTGATGTTATGTTTGTATGAATTTGATATACAAGTCTTGCATGATTTCTTGCTGCTGCTAAAGCTACTATAGTGTTAATTATATATTTTGCCCTTCTATTTGTACTGTACAAGCAATCGCAAATTACTGTACGTATGCCTAGTGAAGATTCATTACAGAGAGCCTTGTATATTTTGCTCGTGCCTTTGGCTGCAACTAGTATGTTGTTAACATTATGGATCGTGTTGACTGGCTTGGGGCTTTCACAAGATGTTATCTTGTGATTGGTGGGGCAGTGAGCAAATGTGGATCTTGTAGCTCGTATTGTATCGATGTTGCCTGTGTGGATATTGCTCCATGGATTGTGCACGATCTTGATTACTTCAGAACTTCGTATGACTATCAAAACAGATATGTATGAGGCTGCCATATTATGAGATGATGATATCGCATAGCATCATTAATTAATTTCCTTCTTGCCTGCGAAATGTTTTTTGAGAAAATGATATGCGTTGTTTCGTAATATTTTTTCGGTAACTTTCTTGCCAAAATTTTTGGTGAGTTGTTCTGCTATGTGGTTGATATCCTGTGTATGACTTGTTCGCTCTATGTACTCTGTACTGAGTGTTGCATTTCGTCCTGATGCAAAGGCTATATTTTTATCTCATCGTTTGCTGATCATATATCTGATATGCTGTATTCGTGTATCTATTGTATTGTCTCCGATATTGTTTTGATCCAGTGGAATACAAATCAATCATCAATTGTCTGTTATACTTTCTAGTATATCATCTTCATAATTGTAGATACTTGGGTGCAGAGACCTACTACTACTACGAATTATCATTGGTTTGTGATATATCTCAGACAATTCGTGTATCGTAGTAGGGTGAGCATTTGTACAATCTATGATCGCAGTTTGAGAACCCAATCGTTGTATGGCTTGCATACCTCGTTGGTTGAGTCATCCACTATTGCTGCGATACGACTCTCCCCAAGCATTATTTTCTTCTCGTCGTGGTTGGAAAATTCTGACACCACCTTTGTATATTTTTTTGAGATCGCCCATAGATGTGATCGCATCCATCCCTGTCATATGGTATATCTGTTTTTCATTGATCTTTTCTTCTCGTGTACTTACCGTATCTAATAGAGGAATATTGTTTTCTTTTCTATATTTTTCATATCGTTGTCGTTGCTGTATGATATTTTTTTTGTCTTCTTGGAGTGTGTTGTCTTTTCGATCGTACGATAACATACTCATCGTTGTATAGGAAAAATGTCCGATACCAGCATTGATGACTGGAATGTGACTGGTGTGTGGCAGCGCCCCCATTTGGTATAAGTCGATTATTTTCATATCAATTTTCTCCAATCGAAAAAGATTTATATGTCAATAGTATACATATTCATTTTGTCAATTAAAGTCTTTATTCGCTTTCTTGTACTTTGATCGTTATACGAGACTTGAGTCTTGGTAGAGAAGTGTATCGAGGTGGTCTAATTGCTACTCTTACTGTTGATATTTCTGGATACGAAATAATTATGTCCTTGGCTGCTTCTTTGTCCATACCAACTATACGAGATTTGATGCTTGAGGCTACGCCATTTATGTCTTTGTCAAAATTGTATCATTGTACCAAATTTATCTGTGTTGGGATGCTGTACACATTATCTATCTGTTTTACTTCATTGAAAAATGTTAGGCTACTTTTGTCGATAGTATTCAGGCTTACTTTGTCCGAAGGTCTTTGCTGGACATAGCTGTTTATTACTGACTGCATGTCTGTCCGTGTGATATAGTGGAAATACATACGAGCAATAACATATCATTTGAGTATGGGTTGTTTAGTATCTTGCTTTTTATTATCGATTACGATATTGACTACTTCTCAGGTGATAAGGTTGTCAAATCACAATAAGATACTATCCTCGAGGTTAAAGTTTTTTTTCACAATCTCGTTTTTGTTTTTGGTTATAAATTCTACTAGTTTCCCTGAGAGTATTCCATAGTCAGCTGTTGTTATAAATCCTGTTGCGTTAGCAGAACCTCCTGTAAAATTATTGATTGCTTCTGCGTATATTTCTTTGGTAAAATAACTTCTTTTTAAATTTCTTATGTAGAGCTTACTGTCTTTTTCTACATTTCATCTCGCCCCCATAATATTGCCTTGTTCATCTACATCAGATGCCTCTATTTTTATGATAGCCTCTCACATCAAACCTCCAGTAGCTGCAGGTATAGTAAAATAACTACTTGCTCTAAATAATCAGCCATCTTCGGTGACGAATCTTGTATTTTTGACAAGTTTAAACTCTTCGTTTGTAGGATTAAACACCTTTATCTCTCAGTGTGAAGGATTTTGGATGTATTTGATGTTGGCAGCACTGATGCTCATTTCGTATTTGTATTCTAGATATCAGGAATAAAATGGGATGCTTAGATACCTACTGTATTTGGGATATTCGAGATCATCAGCTGGATAAAAACGGAAATTGTATGTTAGTTTTTCTACTTCATATGCAGGTGTTACATAGAGAGTCGCTCCTGGTATGGCCAATATATAAATACCATATAATACAATGAGCGTAAATAAAAATTCAAATCCAAATACAACATAGCCTATATAATTTTGCTTTTCTATAGCATGGAGATGAAATTTTTTGATATTGAACAAAAAAAGATACAGGATGTGTATCATTTTGAAAAACCAATGCTTTTCTTGATAGAGAACATTGAGTCCTGCTCCTTCATAAAAGCGCCTGATCTTGTCACTTTTTGCTATAAAAACGGCCTGTAGCTCTTTACTATCTATAAGTTCCTTGATTTGTTTGGCTCGTCGTTCATTGTCAAAAAATGCGTGCTCTGGATCAATAGATATTTGCACGGATTTGTTATTTTGAATTTTTTCTAGTCTTTTGAAAATAACATAGAGACTATCTTCTTTTACAAAATACAACTTCATAAACCCCCTATACAGTAAACTAAATTTGGTCACGTCGTTGATAATATGTGTATAGACTCAATAAGGCAATTAGCACACATACATACTGTTTAATATCTACAATATAGTTTCCTAAAGATATGACCCCATACCTAGGATACAATTGGAATAAGAATATAATACTTCGTCCTATACATAATACTGCGAATCAAACGAATCAGATGCCATTGATTTTTTGAATATGCTTAGCAATCAATGTTCCAACATAACTTAATACGCCCCAGATAGCAATAAACAATCCTACTGGATATACTGCATTAAACTTATTGAGTTCACTTTCTGTATGGAGTGCCTGAACTCCTAATCGGCCACTTGTTCACTTGCCTATGACATCGTCTCCCAACAATAGAAATAAGCCTAGTGGGATTGTTGCTGCCGCAATCGCAAAAAACAATACATCGATGTATAATTTTTTATTTTCAATTCTTGCTATGTTTTTCAGGAAGTATCGAATAGATAGTATTCCACCTATAGCTATACCAACAAAGTGAAACTTGTATCCATATGGTGTTATCAATCATAGTAATTCATTTCCATTTGTCGGGAAGATGTTTCCTTGTAGTATAAAATCAAGATAGGATCACAATATATACATTATAATAATAGCAATCGGCGATCGATAGAATATTCTTCGATAAACCAAATTATATTTTCTGCATCGATATGCTGCTACCAATAGAAATGTTATGGCAGCCAAAAGTATACCAAGGCCAGTCATATATATTTTGGTTTCCCCTATGTTTATGAAGGGATACATAGATCTATAGGTTATCAAATTAAATACTGTAGGTCTATTTGATATACTCGATGAGTTTGTTTTCTCTAATAGCCGTTACTCTTATGATACCTGGATAATCAAGTTGTTCTTCGATTTTTTCTGCGATAGTTTTCATTACCTCTTCGAGTTGTACATCACTTACTTCTTTCGGATTTACAAATACCATTATCTCTCTACCTGCTTGCATAATATGAACTTTTTCAACGCCATGGACGCCAGAAATAAGCTTCTCTAGTTCCCCCATCTTTTCGATAAAGAGATCTTTAGTATTGAATCTTGCTCCTGGTCTAGAAGCAGATATAGTATCAGCTGCAGTCACTATCCATGATATGATATTGGTCATAGGCACATCGAAGTGATGGGATTCTGCGGCATTGATGATGACAGGATCCATCTGATGTCATCTGAGGATTTCTCCACCAACTTGTGTATGTGACTGTCCTGTAGTTGCTTGGATCTTACCTATATCGTGGAGTAATCATGCCTTCTTTGCAAGGTCAGTATTTTCGCCCATTTCTTTGGCTATGGATTCTGATATCTTAGATACTTCGATGCTGTGCTGTCGGAGATTTTGTCCGTAACTGTAGCGCAGTGCAAATTGTCCGATCATTCTCACGATTTCGGGCTTCATCATAGGAAGATTGAGTAGAGTGAGCGCTTCTTCTCCTTTTTCACTCATGATTTTTTCAAAGCTCGCTACTACGTCATTGTGGATTTTTTCTATGTAGAATGGATTAATTCTACCGTCTTTTACTAATCTTTCGAGTGTTGTTTTCCCAATAAATCTCTTCTCATGATCATAACATGACAATCTTACTACCATCGGGGTATCATCGATCATTAATTCCGTACCTGTTACCTTCTCGAAGAATGCAATATTTCTACCTTCTCTACCAATAAGTTTTCCTTTGATGTCTTCGTTTGGTAGATCAATGAGAATTGTGGTAAATTCGCCAACACATTCGCCAGCCATCTTTGGTAATGCTCTGGCAATGATCTGGGCAGCTTCTTTTTCTGCTTCTTCTTTTTTGATATTTTTGTACTTATCGACAAATTTTTGGATATCGACTTCATACATTTGTTGCATGTTTGCGAAGAGAGCTTCTTTTGCTTCTTCAGGACTAAGTTTTGCTATCTCGGAGAGCTTTTGATTTTGTGTATTGATGATTTCTTGAATCTCGAGATCTTTGGCTTTTAATTTTTCTTTGTCTTCATCGAGCTTACTAATTTTTTCATCAATTTTTTCTTCTCTGCTTAAGAGTCTAGCCTCAATTTGATCAATCTTCACCATCCTAGCTTCTTCGAGTTTGAGGATTTTATCTTCAGCTTGTTCTTTGATCTGGTCTGCTTTTTTCTTTGCATCTTCGATAGTATTGTCTGCTTTCTTTTTTGCTTCTTCGAGAATTTCTTCTTCGATTTCTCTAGCTCTTGCCATCTTTGCTTTGAATGCCTTTGCTTTTTCGTTGAGGGTCTTCTTATATCAGAAGAAACCTACACCAATACCCAAAAAAAGAGCAACGACACCTGTCAGTATCATTTGGAGGTTCATTTGTAGCTTCTATATATGTAAAATATTGATTTCTCAATCATATGCATGCTGTGTATATATTTTGTGTGGACAGGTGCAAGTGAAATCTTTGTCCTTATTTGCGTAAGCAGACAAATTATGCTTGAGATGCCTTGTTATGTTTGTGTGACGATCGGAGAGAAAGTCAGATAAGTATAGCTCCACTGATACCTGTAAATACTTCAGGGATATGGTACTTGATACTTGCAAGCATGATGATAGCTAATATGCCGATTGCATAATGTGCGCCATGTTCGAGATATATATATTGTTGGAGGGTTCCTTTCTTCACAAGATACAACGTCATTGATCTAACAAACATTGCACCAATACCAAGTCATAGCGCGATGATTACTATGTCTTTGCTAATTGCGAAAGCACCAATTACTCCATCAAATGAAAATGAGGCATCCAATATTTCTAGATACATAAATGCTCCAAATCATGCTTTGGCTATGCCATGCGTCAGTGTTTGTTTCTCTGTATCGTGTAGATATGAAGATAAAGCATCTACTGCCACAAAAATTGCCAATCAGGATATTCCACTGACCAAGACTGTTAATTTTTCTTCTCCAGGGACAAAAACTTGTACTATAAGAAGTGTAATCATAGCCATCAATACTTCTACGGCTTCTAACTTTCCTACTTTGATCAAATATTTTTCTATGATATGGATCCAATGTATTTCTTTGAGAGGATCAAGGATGAATTTGAGAAATACCATCAATAAGAACATGCCACCAAATGAAGCGATAGCTGCATGTGAACTGATAAGATATGCTGCATATTGATCTGGATTTGTAAATGCGATATTGAGTACAGTAATAGGATCTATCCAAGCAGCGAGTGCAACTATTGCGACTGGGAAAATAATACGCACACCAAACACAGCTATAGCCATTCATCGTGTCAGGAATCTTCTTTGTCGAGTAGGACTCATAGTTTCTAGGACAGCAGCATTTACTACTGCATTATCAAATGATAAACTTACTTCCAATATCCCCAATACGAGCGCTATAAATCATCAAGTTATCGCTGCTTCTCGCCCTCATCATATTCCATGGCTTCGTAATACAGCTGCAATCATAGCTACAATAGTAAATATGATGGAGCTTGCAAAGTGTTTCATTGGATCTTAGTTCGATATGATAAAATATATCGGAGCACTATAGGAATTTGTTTTTGTGTTGCAACTATGATGTATAGAGTCTTTTTTGAGCGATCTTTGTTTCGCCGATTTTCCCTTTGATTGTATGATGCTAAAATGTATATTTAGTCAAAGTTTATTTTTCGTGTTTGTATGAAACTAATCGTCGTTACAGGATGAGTATTGTCTGGTATTTGAAAAGGTATCTCAGGAGCTAGTATCTGAGCCATCCTCAAAGCGAGTGGCTACAAGATCTTTATGCAGAAGTTTGATGGGTATTTGAATGTCGATGCTGGTACTATCAATCCATTTAAACATGGAGAGGTGTTTGTAACAAATGATGGCAGTGAAACAGATTTAGATATAGGACACTATGAAAGATTTATCGATGCAAATCTCAATAAGACATCTATATATACATCGGGTAAGCTATATGAAGAAATATTAAATAAAGAACGTACTGGAGATTATCTTGGTAATGATGTGCAGATTATTCCGCATTTTACGGATTTGATAAAAACAAAGGTAAGAGATAGTTATGTGGCATCAGGTGCTGACATATCTATTATAGAAGTAGGAGGTACTGTTGGTGATATGGAAAATGAAACAATTGTCGAAGCTATGAGGCAGCTTAGACAAGAAATGGGAGCTGAGAATGTTGTCTTTGTGCATTTGACGTATTTGCCATACTTGATGGCGAGCAAGGAATTGAAGACAAAGCCTACACAAAATTCCGTGAGAGATTTGAGAACTAGATGAATCAATCCAGATTTTCTTATCCTCAGAGCTGATCAGGAAATACCTGAAAAAATTATTGAAAAATCTGCATACTTTTGTGGCGTAGCTCCTGATCATGTGGTGCCGGCTCCTACAGTTGATACTATATATAGAATACCTTTGGACTATCAGGCTCGCCGTATAGGTGATTTGGTATTGGATCAATTACAATTGAAAAATAAGTGAGCAGATATGAGCGCATGGGATAATTTGTACAATCATATAAAGATGTCGCAAAAAGAAGTGCGCATAGCTATGGTTGGCAAGTATGTAGATCTAGAAGATGCGTATTATTCTCTCAACGAATGACTTAAGGTTGCAGGATTCCATCAAGATCTCAAGGTTCGTTTGTGTTTTGTTGAAGCGGAAGATATAGAAAAAAATGGAACAGCAGTTCTGGATGATATGGATGGGATCTGTTTACCAGGAGGGTTTGGCAATAGATGAGTAGAAGGCATGATCATGACTTGTCAGTATGCTAGAGAAACACAGAAGCCGTATTTAGGTATCTGTCTGGGTTCTCAAATTATGGCTATAGAGTTTGCTAGGCACGTTTTGTGATTACAAACTGCCAATAGTCAGGAATTTGATCCAGAGACTAGCGATCCGGTTGTCCATATTATGGAGCATCAAAAAAGCGTAAAGACCAAATGAGGTACCATGAGATTGGGAACATATCCATGTGATATATCTCCAAAAACTTTGGCTGCAAAAGTATATGGTGCGAAATCTATAGATGAAAGACATAGACATAGATACGAATTCAACAATACATATAGAGAACGCATGCAGGATTTGTGATTTGTGATTTCTGGGACGAGTCCTGATGGTCAATTGACTGAGATCGTTGAAATTAAAGATCATCCATGGATGCTAGGAGTTCAATTCCATCCAGAATTGATATCTCGTCCACTCAGACCACATCCATTATTTGTTGGATTTGTCGGTGCTTGCAACAAATAATTCATATTTTCTCTCTCTATTTTCTAGTCTCTGTCTAGTATCTTCTACATGTGTCTACTAAAGATGCCGCATCCTACGTGATAATATTATTTTGTTCAATCGCAGATTACCCGTGGTACCACCTATCGCATCGTAGATAAAAAAAGTCAAAAAAAGTCAAAAAATCTCTTGCAATCAATTCTCCAATCTATATCTTAGTACCCGCAACCTTGAAGAGAGGTTGTTTTCATTTGAGGCTCATTAACAGTACAGTATATTGCATTGCTTTTGAAATTTTCACCATTCGTGGTGTCATATTTCATAAAATCATAAATAATCTTTTTAAAGGCTATAAGAGGATGCCTTGGGTAGAAAAGAGGATGAAGGACGTGATTGGCTGCGAAAAGCTACGATAAGGTGCCAATAACCGTTACAATCGTAGATGTCCGAATGGGGTAACCTACTCTGTATAGCAGAGTGCCATATAGGCCAAGACCATGGGAATTGAAATATCTTAGTACCATGAGGAAAAGAAATCGTAAAGAGATTCCCTTAGTAGTGACGAGCGAACGGGGAAGAGTCTAAACCGCTGTAGTGTAAGGTGCTAGCCGTTGCTACAGACGGGGTTGTAGGATCAGTAATGTTGTCCTAGTAGACAACACAGGTATGTATAGTATGTTATGAGAAGAGTGTTGGGAAGCACTGCCATAGAGGGTTATAGCCCCGTAACAGAAAATATGCTATCGCTTGTATTGATTCCTGAGTAATGTCGAACACGTGAAATTCGGCATGAATCCGCCCAGACCACTGGGTAAGACTAAATACTTTTCTACACCGATAGAGCATAGTACCGCGAGGGAAAGGTGAAAAGAACCCCAGGAAGGGGAGTGAAATAGATCCTGAAACTTATAGCCTACAAGTGAGTGGGAGCCGCAAGGTGACCGCGTACCTATTGACGAATGGGTCAGCGAGTTATCGTCGGAAGCAAGGTTAAGGCAGTAACAGCAGGAGCCGAAGGGAAACCAAGTCTGAATAGGGCGACAAGTTTCTGGCGATAGACCCGAAGCGATATGAGCTAGACATGGGCAGGCTGAAGGTATACGAAAGTATGCTGGAGGGCCGAACGGGTAGATGCTGCAAAATCTTCCGATGACCTGTGCCTAGGAGTGAAAAGCTCATCGAATATCGTGATAGCTGGTTCTCTCCGAAATGCATTTAGGTGCAGCCTATAATTAAGAACCGGTAGGGGTAGAGCTCTTATAAGGCTAGGGGTGTCGAAAGGCATTACCAAACCTTGTTAAACTTCGAATACTACCGTACATATTATAGAGTGAGACTGTGGGGGCAAGCTTCATAGTCGAAAGGGAAACAGCCCAGATTACTGACTAAGGTCCCTAAATATAGCTCAGTGGGGAAGGAGGTGTATTTGCTTTGACATCTAGGAGGTTTGCTTAGAAGCAGCAATCCTTTAAAGAAAGCGTAATAGCTCACTAGTCGAGCGGAGGTGCGCTGAAAATGTAACGGGGCTAAGATACGCACCGAATTTGAGAGTCCATATTTATATGGGCGGTAGAGG
>CAYRCS010000006.1:0-2310 GCA_964422855.1 uncultured Candidatus Peribacteria bacterium | reverse complement strand
GAAAGCGTAACAGCTCACTAGACAAGCGAGTATGCGCCGAAAATGTAACGGGGCTAAGCTATATACCGAAGTCGTAAGCCTGTCGATTTATCGACATGGCGGTAGGAGAGTGTTCTATAATGGAATGAAGTGTCACTGTTAGGTGGCATGGACTACATAGAAGTAAAAATGCTGACATAAGTAACGCCGATAAGTAAAAATCTTATCTGCCGAAATCCCAAGGATTCCTACGCAACGGTCATCGACGTAGGGTTAGGCAGGACCTAAGGCCAAACCGAAAGGGTAGGTCGATGGACAACTGGTTAATATTCCAGTCCTTGTATATACAGTGATGCAGTTACGCATCGGGATTTGTGAGATCCTGTCAAGGATATGATAGGTTTTAAAAACAAGGTATTCGTATGGTAGTCAAGTACGCCATGTGAGCTGAGTTTTAAGAAAAGGGATCCGTAAGGTGAACAATTCTCATCGTTCTAGTGCCGAGAAACACTGCTAAACTTATGTATATACAACCTGTACCGAGAACCGACACTGGTGGGAAGGTAGAGAATACCAAGGCAATCGAGTAAATCAATGGATAAGGAACTAGGCAAATTAGCGGGTGTACGTTCGCAATAAACCCTGACCTACAGCAATGTAGGTTCGCAGCGAAAGTCGTGGGGGGAACTGTTTATCAAAAACACAGCTCTCTGCTAACATGTAAATGGATGTATAGAGGGTGACGCCTGTCCAATGCCAGAATGTTATGCTTTCTTGTGCAAGCTCGAAAGTTAAGCACTGGTGAATGACGGCCGTAACTATGACGGTCCTAAGGTAGCGAAATTCCTTGTCGGGTAAGTTCCGACGCGCATGAACGGCGCAATCATCCCCACACTGTCTTGTCCTTGAACTCGGTGAAATTACAATCCTGGTAAAAATGCCAGGTGGTTGCAGTTAGACGGACAGACCCTGTGAAGCTTTACTATAAATTGGTATTGTAATGTAGCATATGTTGCTCAGTATAAGTGGGAGACTTTGAGATGTGGATTTCGGTCCATGGGGAGTCAAAAGTGAGATACCACTCAACGTCTGTAGCATTACTAACCTCTAAAAGTCAGAGGAACAGTGCCAGTTTGGTAGTTTTCCTGGGGCGGGAGCCTCCCAAAATGTAACGGAGGCGCACAACGGTTTGCTTGGCACGGATGGAAACCGTGCTGGACGTGTATTCGCAAAAGCAAGCTTGACTGTTAGGCTAACACGCCGAACAGGGTAGAAATACGGTGAAAGTGATCCGGATCTTTTCAAGTGGAAGAGGATCCGCTCAACGGATAAAAGTTACTCCGGGGATAACAGGCTAATGGAGCCTAAGCGTCCATAGCGACGGCTCCGTTTGGCACCTCGATGTCGACTCGTCGCATCCTGGGGCTGTAGAAGGTCCCAAGGGTTGGGCTGTTCGCCCATTAAAGCGGGACGCGAGTTGGGTTCAGAACGTCGTGAGACAGTTCGGTCCCTATCTACTGCAACCGTAAGCAACTTGAGGAGTGCTGTCCCTAGTACGAGAGGACCGGGACGGATCAGCCTCTGGTAGTACCAGTTGTCCTGCCAAGGGCACTGCTGGATAGCTATGCTGAGTATAAGATAACCACTGAAAGCATCTAAGTGGGAAACTTGCTCCAAGATTAGGTTGCTCTTCCTTCGGGAGTAAGACCCCCCAGAGACTATGGGGTTGATAGGTGTCAGGTGTACGACTAGTAATAGTTTGAGCCGAGACATACTAATAGGTCGAGTGAGTTTGTTTTGATTTTAATAAGCAATGCAATATACTGTACTGGTACGTGGGTCGTCAAAGATCTTTGAATCATGTATACATATGGTGGTACTAATGCTGTGAGAGGCTACACCTGTTCCCATTCCGAATACAGAAGTTAAGCTCTCGCAGGTCCATGATACTGGGGCATCATGTCCTGGGAAAGTAGATGGGTGCCACCATATGTGCATATGGTTTATGTACAAAGATTGTTGATCATTTACAGGTACGAATACGAAAAAGAGATAGAGTGTGAAACTCTCTTTTATGAAGAGTTTGACCCTAGCTCAGGATGAACGCTAGCAGAACGCCTAACACATGCAAGTCAAACGGCCAGCAATGGCAGTGGCAAACGAGCGAGTAACGCGTACTTAACCTGCCCAGAAGTTGTGAACAACCATAGAGATATGGCTAATCCACGATAATCCCTAATGAATGAAAATATTTAGGGCAAAGATTTATCGCTTTTGGAGGGGGGTGCGTCCTATCAGGTAGTTGGTGAGGTAATAGCTCACCAAGCCTAT
>CAYRCS010000005.1:17894-40311 GCA_964422855.1 uncultured Candidatus Peribacteria bacterium | reverse complement strand
TCTCCATCTACGTTTTCATGGCCAAAAATAGCAATCTTGTTTGCGTTGGTGATTGTTTTTTTTGCGAGAGTTGCCAGTGCTGTCATGATTATTTGGTTAATAAAGTATTGAGCTCTTCTATACCCTTGCTGCTAGTGGTATATGTCTTGGTACCTATAGCTATAGTTTCATCGCCGGGGTTTTCTTTGATAATCTTGGATACTTGTTGGATAGTGGATATCTTATCAGGAAGTGGGAAGCTGTTTGTTGGAGTTTCTGGTTCAGGCACAACGACTTCTTCATCAATATCACTATCCATTTCGCTTTGTGTTTGTAGCTCTGATGCTGCATTATCTTTGATCAATTGAGGATCTTGCTCTGCAATTCTACTCTTCTTTACTGTGATAGCATCTCGTGTCGGATCAAATTTACCTGCTTTGGTTGCCAAATCAACGAGAATATCACGAGATGTTATTACAATCTTCTCGATACCCATACTTCTACTCTTATATCCATGAATAATAACCATATCAAATTTTGCGAGTTCCATAGTTTCTTTGACAAAAAATTCTGTCTTGCCAGATAGATCCTCTATCTGAATAAAGAATCCCTTTTTCTTGGCTCTTTGTATGTTTTTGACAATAGCAACAATGATGTATGGTCCGGTGTATTCTGTATTGGAAAACTGTGAGATGAAATTATATTTCTTGAGATACGGATAGAGTCCGTCAAGTGGATGTCATGATACAAATGCTTTGAAACTATCTTGTTCCATCATGAGTTTTTGCATCAACGGAGTTGGTCAGATATCTTTGATGGTGAGTTTTTGTTGCATCATATCTCCACCAAACAATCAAACATCAGCCGTCTGTATGGATTTGGCCCATTCAATAAGTTGCGGTACTGCTTGGAGTAATGAAGCACGATCTCAGAGCATATCCATAGCTCCTGATTTGGTCAGAGATTCGAGGGTTTTTTTATTTACTATGTGTTGGCATCTGGTGAGAAAATCTTCCAACGATCTAAATGGTCATGCTTTTTTTCTTTCTTCTTGTATAGCTTCTCATACGTCTGATCAGATACCCTTGATACTTACAAATCCCAATCTGACGTAATCGCCTATAGCTGCTACGTGATTGAAGGATTCATTGATAGATGGAGTCTTGACTTCGATACCGTGTTGTTGTGTTTCATCGATAAAATTACTGAGCGTGTCAGTATCTTCTTCTACTGATCTTATGAGTGATGCATAAAATGGCACAGGATAGTGTGCCTTGAGATATGCGGTTTGATATGCGATCATCGCATAACATACAGAATGTGATTTGTTGAATGAGTATGATGCTGCTGGTTCTATCATTTTTTCATAGATCCATTTGGTGGTTTCTGGTTTGTATTGTTTGTAGCTTATCCCTCTCTCCATAAATTCTTTTTTGAGTTTTTCGATGATCTCCTTTTTCTTCTTACCAATTCATCTTCTGAGCAAATCTGCTTCAGCAAGTGAAAATCATGCCATTGCCTGTACTATAAACATAAGCTGTTCTTGGTATACTGGTATACCATAGGTCATATCCAAAATCGGTTTCAAATCATCTTCCAATTTTTTTCTTTCTTCTTGAGCAGCTTCAGTATTGTACTGCATGGTGAGTATCTGGTCTAGTTCGCTTGTCATATATGTGACTTCTTCTTCACCGTGTTTTCTCTTGATATAACTTGGGATAAATTCCATAGGACCTGGACGATACAGAGCGTTCATCGCAACTAGGTCGTTCATCTGATCGGCTTTGAGCTGTACCAAAAATCTTCTCATACCTGATCATTCAAACTGGAATATGCCTGTCGTATCCCCTGCTTGAAATACTTTTTCAAAAGTATAACTATCGTCGTCTGGTGGGAGGAATGAACTATCAATAAAGAACTGTCTAAAGATAGCTGGCAATGTTTCTCCTGATTTTTCTGATCTTCTCTTGATAATTTTGATACAGTTTTTGACTACCGATAAATTTCTGAGTCACAGGAAGTCCATCTTCAGTAGTCCTATATATTCGAGTGTAGGGCCATCGTACTGGGTTACATATTCTTGATTATTTTGCACATACTGGAGTGGTGTATATTCTTTGACTGGCTTAGGAGATATGATGATACCACATGCGTGTACTCAGAGTTGTCTCATATTTCACTCGAGTTGTTTGCTGAGTTCTGCTGCTTCTTTTATCTTTTCATCACTTTCGTAGAGAGCTATGAGATCTGGGCTACCGTCTTTTTTATCCAAAGATTCTGTCAAAGATGCTCTATCTGGGATGATTGCAGAAAATGCATTTGCTCTGTCAAATGGGACTCCTATGGCTCTAGCGGCATCTTTGAATGCTGCTTTGGTAGCCATCTGCATATAGGTACCTATGGCGCTGACATTTTCTTGGCCGTATTTGGCTCTGACGTATTCGATGACTTTGTCTCTCTGGGTATCTTCAAAATCTATATCGACATCGGGCATAGAGATTCTGGCTGGATTGAGAAATCTTTCGAAAAGCAATCCATAAGGTAATGGATCAACATCTGTGATCTTGGTAACTCGGGCAAGGAGTGATCCTGCAGCGGATCATCTTCCCGGTCATACGACGATGCTGTGCTCTTTCGCCCAGTTTACGAAATCTGATACGATGAGTACGTAGCTATTGAATCACATTTCTTTGACGACTTTGAGTTCATATTCGAGTCTTTCGATATAGTGTGCTAGGGTAAATGTCCCTATTTTACTATCTGCGCTGAGGGCCATATACTGTGCTTTGAAGTCGGTGTATGTTTCTATGGTGATACCTTTGAGCTCTTGTGGAGAAAGTTCGGTGAGTTGCTTTTTTAATACTCCGCGTGATGATATTTTTACCAAGTCTAAAATAAGATCTTGATCTCGTTCGAGAGCCAATCTATTTCTGAGGCCTGTATACGCTTGATAGCGTAGTGCAAATTCGTGGAGGTTCATTGATAATATATAGCTTATAATTACTGGATTCCGGATCGAGTCCAGAATGACATGAATATACTTGAGAGTCTATATTTTTAGGGATAAAAAGCAAGTTTGTAGCTATAGAAAAACCCTCTCTGAGGAGAGGGTTTTTCTTGTATTTTTCCTTTGTGTATCAAACTAAGGAGTGATTAAGTCTATTAAGAAGAATATCATAGACACTACAAACCAAGCAAGACCAATAAATACCAATCCAAGAGCTGCTTGTTTGAGGATGGTAAATCCTGCGCCATATTTTTCTTCGTCACCAGCTGCAGTAATCATCTGGAATCCTCCCCAAAGGAGTAATACCAAGACAATCAGTGCCAATATACCTAACACTCGATTGATAGCGTTTTGGATGATCTGGCTAACAAGAGTGTCTGTTCCTATCTGGTTACCTTGTGTGATGGTATTTGCTCCTGGTACACTTACAGTGTTTGTGTAGTTTGCTTGACCAAAACCGTTTGTTGTACTAAATCAAGCTATCATAGATCCTATGCAGATGACTGCTAGAGTCTTGATGCTATTGGTTATTTTCATCGTATCAATTAAGATATAATTAGAATATATGGGATCCTAGCTTGTAAGATTATGATGTTATAACTCCTATAAGGAAGAATATCATAGAGATAACGAACCATGATAGACCGATAAATACCAATCCGATACCTGCTTGTTTCAAGATGTTGAATCCAGCTTTATACTTCTCTTCATCGCCAGCTGCAGTAACCATCTGGAATCCTCCGTACAACAATATAATCAATGTGATCATACCAAGAATTCCTAACATCCAGTTGATGAAGTTCTTTACAACTTGGAGTAAGTTTTCTCCTTGATCTGCGTCAGTACCCAAACCTTGTACACCTTGAATTGGTTGATTTCCAAATCATGGAGCTATAGATGATGCTGTCGTAACTGCGAAACTCAATCCCATAAACGTAAGAGCACCAAATACGATAGCTTTTATTCCTAATTTTTTCATGATACTTTTGTATCTCAATAAGTAAAAAGATGCCGACTATATATGCTTCCTATATATGTTTGCAAGTGTGTATGTATGTATTGTACTTGCTATTTATATCAAAATGTGTCATAGTATGGCTTTGATAACAACAAATATGGTGAGGTGTATTATATAGATGATGAGTGCTTTTTTGGCTATTCGATGTATAATTTGGTCTCGTTTTGGATGTATGTGTATTGTATAGTTTTGATAACATATTATATACATCAGTATGATATGTAGAACTGCGTATATTCGTACAAAAGTCTCTTGTGTAGTGGTGAAATGAAAGCTAGGTATAGAAAACACCATCATCAACGTCCATATACTTGCACCATATAAACTTGTCGTTACTATGCTTTTTTTTTGATGAAGCATAGCTCATCGTATAGCGAAGTATGTTGCGAAAGCTCCGTAATCAAATGCAAGTTGTGTGAGTGGTAATATAGGTAGCAATGTTAATGATATGATTATATATCGTTTGGTTTCTTTCGTGTGTAATACATATATAATAGATCTAGCTATGATGATACTTCGCAAGATGTTGAGTGTCAGAAATCAATATAATTCATTACTGATGGCATATATTGCTATAGGAATTTGCGTGATCAATGCTCATAGAAACAAGTCTCGTCTTCGCTTATAATTTCCTGACAATCATACCAATGTCAAAAAAATAGGGAATGCTCCTCTTCCGACTAATCTCATCCAATTGGCTTCAGGGAAGAAAAAAAATCATAGGTGATCTATGATCATGAGTAGGATTGCCATGATCTTGAGATAGTCGTAGAGATTTGGGCGAGGTGTTTTGAACATGTCTATTGCATATTTTTCTGGTTGCAAAAAACAAGTGGATGGATACCACCATGATTGTTTGGTATTGACCTATAATTATATGATATCGCAGAAGTCTTCGTATTCCTGGTTGGAAAGATATGTCGCTAGATTGTCCAAGAAATATTCGTTTTTGCAACATGTGCGTGTGACGAGAGAATTTTATTTGTTGCTTTTTTTTGGTGGATTGTTTTTTGTTCTATTTGCTAGGTTGTTTTATGTACAGATCATCCGTGCCACCTTTTATGATGATACACTCAATAACCAACATATAAGTAAATCAAGTTTGGAAGCAGATAGATGACATATATATGTATATGACAAATCTGGTAAGCCCATCCAGTTGACCGAAAATATTTCTATGTACAACGTCTTTGTGGATCCACATTTTGTTTGAGATAAAGCAAAATTTATCGAAATCATTACTCCGGTGGTGTATACACATCTATGTGAGACCTTTGGTATGCAACCTATGGACACCTTGTGATGTATCAAAAATATCCAAAATTATGCTGGGACTAAAATATTGCCTGATGAGCCACAATTTTTCTACTATGGATCGGGTATTGTTTCTTCTGGATGGCTTACGTTTGATCGAACAGGATATAATGAACAATTGGCAGCTGTATTGAGTGGTTTTACTACAGGACAAGCACAGCAACTTATTTCATCCAAACTAGAACAGCGTATACAGCTGGGTATTAAACCGAGAAATTATGTGGGGTTCTTTACGAGTGACGATTTCCTGGAAGCATTGCGTAAAGCTAACTTTCCTTTTGTAACAATACTGTATGATAATTATGTCTATATAGAACCAACGAGAGTTACTAATGTTTCCAAAGATGTATTGGCGTTCAAAAAGATTCTTGATAGATTTGGGTATCTGGATGATTTTAGTAATATAGATAGGCAATTTTCTCCGCAAGAAAATAGATATGTGAGAATCATGACCGATACAAATCCTATCATCGCACAAGAGATAAAAAAACTCAAACAACAATATTATAGTCAGCGTACTGCTGACAAGGTGCCGCTTTTGCATGGATTGGGATTGGAGCCATATACCCAGAGATATTATCCATTTGGTGGATTTTTGTCTCATGTATTAGGGTATGTGAATAAAAATAAGCAAGTGTTTTATGGTATAGAGCAATATTTTGATAGTCTCTTGGCGGGAAGTGATGGCGAAATTATCGGTCGTGCATCCGCTTGGATGGGACAAGTCTGAGCCAATGAATTTGAAATAAAAAATGTTGTGCCTGGAAGTGATGTATACTTGACGATAGATCCAGGTATACAAAAAGAAGTAGAAAGAATTATCAAATGATATAACGACTCATTTAGAGCTGATTCGACAGCGGTATTGGTATATGATCCATGGAGTGGGCACATCATTGCTTCAGCCAGTTATCCTAATTTTGATGCGAATAGTTTTAATGATGCGTTTACGCTTAAACCATTGGATCCAGGACTAGGTTATGTGGTAGACGACGAAACCTATATCGATGTGCCTGTATATATTCAAACCTGAGGTATCTATAAATTAGCCACAACGATCGAAAGAAATGATGTGAGTTTGCAAAAATTTATAGCAAAGAACGTCTATGGTGCACAGGTGTTTGTCGATAGAAATATCTCTCTGCCATACGAACCTGGAAGTATCTTTAAGGCGTTTACTATGTGAGCAGCCTTTGATGTAGATGAAGTACGTTTGTATGATTTCTACAACGATCCTGGGCAGGTAGATGTCGGACCATTTACGATCAAAAATGCTGCGGAAGAATGTTTTGGTGATCATTCGTTCTTGCATGCGCTTGTGTATTCGTGTAATGTCTGAATGGTAAGAGTTGCTCAGAAGATAGGAAAAAATACTTTCTATAATTATGTGGAAAAACTTGGCTTTGGCAAACTGACAAATATTGAACTAGCGCAAGAAGGAGCATGACAAGTAGAGTCAGTAGCAAATGTATCATTGGCGAGATATTTTAACAATGCGTTTGGTCAGTGATTGCTGGTGACGCCTATGCAAATTGCCGCTGCATATGCACCACTCGTCAATGGCTGATACTATGTCAAACCAACTATCATCGCTGGGATTCGTGATGGAATCACAAAAGAATATCAACCCAACAATACGCAAGTCATTAGTCAAATATTTAGATCTGATACAGCAACAGCACTCAAAGACGCATTGTTCTCAGTCATACAAGATAATCCAGGTTTGTTTAATATTGCTGGAATACCGTGATTTACTCTGGGTGGAAAATCAGGAACATCACAAATTGCCTTTAAGGGGAAATACCAAGCAGGTAATGGTTGGACCAATGCATCGTTTGTGGGTATCGTAACCAGAGATAATCCTAAGTATATCGTGGTGGTGCAAGTGCGTCGTCCGCGTAGTACGCAATGGTGAGGACAGACTGGAGGTAAGGTATTTAAGGATATCGCACAGTTCTTGTTGAACTATAGTATGATAGAAAAATAATATGAGTGATTATTGCATTTTGATATAATATCGCTACATTGCCTAGTGTTTATTTTGTTCTATGAAAGTATGTTTGGGAAAATTGGAGAAATGAAAAAATTGTATGACAAATACAAGACTTTGCAAAAGGCTTTGAAGAATCTTGTGATCAGAGCAAAAGAATGAGAATTTGAACACAATGGTGAAAGACAGCCTCGTATATTGATAGATATCAATGGTGAGATGAAGATACAAGATTTGCAGATCAATGACGATGCATTATTGGATCCAAAGGAGAAAAAAGAACTCCAAAAACTTCTGATGGTTGCTATCACTAAGGCACAAAATAAAGCACAAGAAGTAGTCCAAGAAAAGACGAAAGAAATCCTATGATTTGATCCATCTGATATGGCAAATATGATGGGTGGTGGTGGAATGCCTGGTTTGAATTAAGAAACATTTATTTTGTTATCCTGTATCCGATGCAGACACTATCACAAAAAATTGATCTTCTTATAGAAGAATATAGCTTGTTGAAGCATCCGTTCTACCAATCATGGTCTGCTGGTACATTGACCAAAGACATGCTTGCTGGGTATAGCAAAGAATACTATCAACTCGTGAAAGCTGTACCTGCGTTGGTAAGTAAGGCTGCTGATGGTTGTGCGGAAGAATATACTGATGAAGTAGCTGGTGTACATCTGGAAGAACAAGAACATATTGGATTTTGGGAGAATTTTGCTCATTCATTGAATATTGATACGAGTAGTTTGATGAACTATACAGGACTAGATAAGACGCAAGCAGCAGTCAATATGATGCTCGATGCATGTGTGGATCAATCCTCTGCTACTGCAGTGATGTATGCTTTTGAAAAAGAAATACCTGTGGTGAGTCAGAGCAAGCTCGAAGGTCTTGCGAAGTTCTATAATATGACAAGTGCTGATGCAACGGATTATTTTGTATTGCACACAGAAGCAGATATCAGACATGCTGCTGTATGGAGAAATATGCTTGATGCTATGCCCGTAGAAAAACATGAGGAACTCTTGGCTGCTGCAAAGCAATCATTGATAGGGCAAAATACATTGCTCGATGCGTGTTATGAAAGTTATTGTATGATGTAGTTTTTATGCATCACTATAGAGAAAAATGACTATTTTGATGCTTGCAGGGACGATACATGATGTAGTGCCTGAGGATCTAGAAAGTATACTTGCTGCTCATCCAAAAGTACTGGAAAAATGGAATGCAATTACTCCTTTGGCTCGTAATGAGTGGATCTGCTGGGTGACTATCGTTAAAAAAGAAGAGACAAGGAAAGAACATATCGAGAGGCTGTGTGTACAACTTATAGAAGGTAAGCGTAGGCCGTGTTGTTGGCCATGATGCCCTCATCGTAGAGAAAGTGCTAAGAAGTGGTTTAAGTAATATAAGATATACAAAAAAACAGCCAGCTGGCTGTTTTTTTTGTAATATATCTGATTTAGTCATATGTTTCTTCTTCGAATAATTCGTTGAATCCTAAATCAGCAGGTAATTTATTTCTAAATGCGTGTAGTTTCGTATTGATTGTATCAAAATGTGTATGTAAGTGTTCTGTTTTATAGCGATTTAACGATTCATCAGATGGTATGCCTGCTTTCTTCTTTGCTTCGGCAAACTCTTGTACTAAGATCTTTAGTTCTTCCTTATTTTCTATCAAAAAAGTAGCTAATTTATCTCTGAATTCTCTAGATTTATTTATGGTTATAGATTCTGAATTTTTAACTTTTATCGTGGGAGATGGATATCGTCAGTCGTTCATGGTTCTTGCATGAATTGTGTTTTTTGGAAAAAATAAATGTGAGCCAGCTAGCAGTGTTTGGAGTATGGCAGCAGATATCTCTCCAATATATGTGCGATCTTCATCGCTCAAGATACTGGGTAATTGCATAAAGGTATACGAAGGTCTTATTTCTACTCACTCCACGGGTTGTAGTGATCCATCTTTAGTTCTAGGGAAAAATCCATTGGTTATGGGATCGTTAGATGCAGGATGAAATATTTCTGACGTTAAGAAAATACTTGTTTGTATATTCATGTCTTTGTATTGATTAGGTAGATTTTGTATGTTTGGAGTTTCGGTTCTCTTGAAATTTAAGTTGAATGCGTATTGAAAGGGCTCATGACTTTCTGGATTTATGGTTACCCAATGAATATCTCTATCCATTTGCATGGTATAAAAATCCTTTGGCAAAATATCTGGTAATGTAGCTTCAAGAAAATGCTGTAATACCTTGGTAAAGTACGGAACAGATAGTTCTGCACCCTTTTCTACTTTGGATATAAGATCTTTATCATATGGAAGAAATATAGGTTGATTCAATACATATAAAATATCTTTGCCTCTTGTTTCTTTCTGTATTTGTAAGCTCGTAGGAAGCTTTGTATCTTCTACTACTAATTCTATCTCAGTCGTATTGTTGATAGATCAATTTCCCATATTATGGTGTAATCTATAAAATATAGATACGCGATTATGTATATATGGCACATAAAGTCAATTCTTATTGTATAGAAAAAGACAGCCAGCTGGCTGTCTTTTTTGTTAATACTTTCGAATCATATCTTTGAAATTTATAATATTGTTTCTATCGTCTATATGTATTCATTCTGATCTGAGGAGTTCGATCTTTTTGTCTGTGCCAAAGACATAGCCATCGACCATGCCATCACTACGAACGACGCGATGGCATGGTGTCGTTGGCACATCAGGATTTGCTCCACAGATACGACCTATGACACGAGGTCAAGTCTTGCATTTCTCTGCAAGAATCTTGTAGGTCGTTACTTTGCCCGGGGGGATTTGTCTCATGAATGTGTAACACTTTTGGGCTAGTGGTGTGGTATGGATCATTATTGTACCATGAATGGATTGAAGTTAGTCTTGGTATCAAAGGCGTCTTCGTTTTCAGCTTTTTTCAAGAATGCTGTGATCTTGTATGTGAGTGGCAAGAGCACTACTTCTATAAGTATCTTGAAGATGTAATTGCTCACCCAGATAGATAGAAGAACGGCATTTGGTAAGAAACCGTAGAATGCTATTACTGTAAAGAGAGTCGTGTCGATGGCTTGTCCTACGATAGTAGAACCCAATGCTCTGGTTCGGAATTTGCTTCCTTTGGTCCAGATTTTCATCTTGGCGAGGATAAAGGAGTTACTAAACTCCCCTGCCCAATATGCTATAAGACTTGCGATGATAATTCTTGGAGTATATCAAAGGATGTTCATATAATCCTGCTGGAATGGTCGATCGCTGGCTGCTGGCAGAGCTCCTACGAAGTAGATACATAGAGACATCAATGCTGCTGCTCAGAAACCTAACCAAATTATTTTCCTTGAATTTTTGTATCCATACACTTCTGTGAGGATATCGCCGAATATATAACTGAGAGGAAATAAGAGAGTTCCTCCATCAAAGATGATAGGCAATCGTCCGATGCTAAGATCAACGATCTTGGTTGATGTGATATTTGATGTCAGAAGTACTGTGATAAATAGTCCTGCGATCAGTGTAAAGTATTTGTAGGATTTCATATTATTGTTTGTTGGCTAAAGCGTTTTTGAGTTGGTTGATGACTTGGATGTCGATAGGATCGACTCATTTCTGCTCTGCGATAGCGATGCTAAGCAAATCAGTGAGATGTATGATGTAGAATAACTGGGCTCGGTGATTGTCTCCTTGTGCGGTGAGATGGTACTGGTGAGGAGTGTATTTGCTTATTACTTCTTGATTGAGTTGCATACGATAGGTAGATCTTTCATTATCAGTGTTTGTATGTATCCACAATACTGCATGATGATCGGTGCCGCCTCATCGACCGACGAGTTCGTTATGGTTCATCTCTGGAACAACGTGATGATGGCAGAGCACTTTACTGTTTTCGTTGAGCTGTTGTCTGATGCGGACGATGAGTCATTCTTTGTCGCTAGCGGCATAGATGATGATGTGTTTGTCATATATCTTGGTTGCTAATTCAGTTGCTTGTTGTTGCAATACTTGTGTGGTATCTTGTAATAATTGTATAGATGAGGTGATATCTGTGCCTCGGTCATTGGCAAATACGCCAAAGAAGTTGCAGATCACGAGTTGTTGGACGAGTGCATATCCGATACAAGCTCTGGGTGGCATGCCTCATGGTATCTGTATCCAATCTCGCGAGTGTTGTGTTGCTCGTTCGCCGAGTGTACCGCCTGATGAGATGCATACTATCTTGGCTCCTCTATCAGCGGCTTGTTTGGTAACGGCAAGTGTTTCTTCGGTAGTACCAGAATAAGAGCATGCGATGAGTAAGGTATGTTGATCTACAAAATGTGGGAGATCATAATCTTTGGTAACGGTGACAGGGAGTTTGCTTTTGGTTTTGGCGTAATCTTGGATGATGGTTCATCCTATGCCGGAGCCTCATAGTCAGGCTATGACGACGTGATGTATCTCTGATGTATGTGGATGTAATTGTGCTTGTTGTGCTATCTGTAGTGCATCTTCGAGTTGTGTGGGGAATTGGAGGATGAGTTGTTTCATATCCATATCGATGATGTCATTGGTAAATCTGGTGTAGAGATATGGTTGTTTGTGGAATTTACAAGAAAAAGTGTGCAATAAAAAAAGATACCTTGTGGGTATCTTTTGATGTGGGATTTATTTTTTCTTTTTTTTCTTATCTTTCTTGGAGTTTTTTTCTTTATTCTTTTTCTTATCTTTATCATCTTTCTTATCTTTATCATCTTTCTTATCTTTTTTGTCTTTTGTTTTTTTGATTGCTTTCTTTTGGTCGTCTGCAGTTTCTGGGAGGTCTGGTCGCTCAAGTTTCATAGAATTAAAGGCTTCTAAAATAACTTTGGCGATGCAGTAGTTTTTATATCGTTTTTGATCTGCTGGGACGATGTGTCGTTTGACCTTATCACATTTTTCAAATATCTGTTCGTAGGTCTTGATATAGTCCTTCCATTTGGCACGAGCGCGAGCATCTGATGGATCAAATTTCCAGTGTTTGTCTTTTCTTGTTATTCTTTCTTGGAGTTTTTCTTCTTGTTTGTCATGCGAGATATCAAGAAAAAATTTTACTATGATAGTATCGTTTTCTTGGATCAATTCCTCAAAATTATTGATGTCATCATATCTTTTTGCTATCTCTTTGGGGTGATATATTTTTTCTACTGTAGGGACCAGTATGTCTTCATAGTACGAACGATTGAATATCTGAACCATGCCTTTGGCAGGAGTATGTTGGTGGATTCTTCGGAGAAAGTCATGAGAGTACTCCTCTTCTGTAGGCTTAGCAAAGGCTACTGCATTACATCCCAATGGATTGAGTCCACTAAATACTGTCTTGATCGCGCTATCTTTGCCAGCAGCATCCATACCTTGGAATATGATCAATAAACTATATTTGCCTTGTGCAAACATTTTGTTTTGATGTTCTTGTAATTTTACCACCATCTTCGCAGTTTCTTTTTTGATTTTTTCTTTATCTAGTTTTTTGGGAGCAGTAGTTTTTGCTTTCTCGAGCTTTATTTTCATATCATAACACTAGTAGGTAAATGGCTTATGGCTTTGGTTTTCTGGAGACGTTTAGATAATTGCTTCTGGATGTTTTGTGGGATTTTTACTTTTTTCTTTTCGATCTTTTTGATAGTTTGTTTGGATGTTTTTCGTGATTTGCCTTTGTTGAAGTAATATACGCCTAGACAGTATTTACTACATCACTGTGCTTGTTCGTGTCAGAGTTCGTTCATTATCTGATGACTCAGGCATTGTTCGGATGTGGATTTACTTTCAAGAATTGCTCGAGCAGTAAGATGTTTTTCTTGGCTAGGATTGTGTGCATTGATGAGTTTGATATTGAAGTCTATGGTAATTCTTTCGTCGTTGTTTTTGCTACAAAGGGTAATTCTATTGTACTGTGTACCTATTGTTGCTTGCAATGATTGTTTGGTATGGATCATATCCAGTGAGGTACACAAACTAGCGTAGAAAGTGTGTGTCTCATCAGTCATATGGCCGTGTTTGTCAAGTTCTATTGGTATTATTAGTTTGCGAATTAGTTTGCCGTCTTTTTGTTTGAATTAGTAGAATGGTTCGTTGCTATCTTTGTTCCATAAACATCTGATTTTGATTCTGGATGGAGCTTTGTTCTCGTGCTGGTGATAAAAAACATGGTCGGCAGTATCCATATAGACGTTGTCATACTGGAAAATATGCTTGCCGTTTATAGATAAGATATAATATTTATTTTGCAGTTTTTTGAGTATAGCATCCAAATCACTTGCTGGCACCAAATATTTTGCATCAATCCTTTCCATAAATTTGGCTGTAGCATTGAGTTGTTCCAAACTTATCGTTGGGAAGTCTTGTAATATCTTGATCAGCTGTTTGCCTACCATCATCATTGTATTATGTAAATATATCCTAATTATATCGTCGAGAGGTTTATTTGTCAATTTTTTTGTACTATTTGTATTGTGTAGTAATTGTCTGTATTTTGTATATCATAGGTAGCGATGAAAAAGATAGCAATCATTTGATGATGAGCCGCCGGTATGATGGCTGCAGCAACTATTGTAGAACAAGCGCCTGCAGGATCGTGTGAGTTGCATATTTTTGAAAAAAATGGTATTTTGGGTAATAAAGTACTCATTAGCGGTGGTGGGAGATGTAATGTGACCACTGGATACTATAAAAAGAAGGATTTTGGTGGGAAATATGTTCGTGGAGGAGAATTTCTGGAGCCTGCTATGGCTGTTTTTGGGCCTAGAAAAGTATATCAATGGTTTGAAGAGCATGGTGTGCCACTCAAATTAGAAAAAGATATGCGCGTTTTCCCTGTTTCCAATAAAGGTAAAGATGTGGTAGCTGTGTTTGAAAAGGTATTTACAGATCATAATGTGATGGTGCATTTTAAGGAAGGAGCATTAACTATAAGTCCTGGATTTGTCGTAAAAACGAATGTAGATGAATACAAGTTTGATATAGTTGTATTGACGACGGGTGGCAATGCTTATGCGCATACAGGCTCAAGTGGAGAAGGATATAATTTTGCTCAAAGTTTGGGTCATAGTATTACGCCGCTTGGTCCATCACTCAACAGTTTCCAAACATCTCACGAATGGATGCATGCACTGACGGGCTTGAGTTTTCCATGCGCTAGATTGCAAGCTGTTTTGTCTGATGGTACAACTAAGGCTGTCGACTGACCTGTATTGCTCACGCATTTTGGGATCTCGGGGCCAAATGTATTTGCATTGTCTGCATTGTTAGCGTTTGAGAAAATATCGGTGGAGCAGCCATTTGCTGTGACTTTGATCCCTGAAGCTGATACGACTCGTGATATGTGGGTAGGTCGTTTGGAAGAAGCAATACATTCGAAAAAAAATATTAACGATGTTCTTAAGTCCTATTTCCCTCAGCGTTTGTCTCAAGCAATACTGACACAGTTGTATATACAGCCAGATGTCTTTATGAGTAAGATCAGTGTTGATAGTATAAAAAAAATTGCACATTTTCTATCCGGAGGACGAAAGCTGCAATTAACGATGCGTAGACCTGGTGATGAATTTGTGACTGCAGGTGGTGTGTGTTTGGACGAAATCAATTCTGAAACCATGGAATCAAAGTTAGCTCCATGATGTTATTTTGCTGGAGAAATACTTGATGTTGATGGTTTGACCGGTGGATTTAACTTGCAGGCGTGTTGGGCGGCTGGCAGATTGGCTGGGATGAGTATAGTTGCTATGATGCTAAAAAATTAGTTACCATAGGTTCTGTCTCTGCAAATATTTCTCCAACATGTTTGTTTGTTTTCACCGTAATATCTGCTAGTTTAGGTCCATATAGGTTTACAATTTTATCTTCTTGGATACGCTTTTCTATTACTTGCATAGGGTCTCCTCTAGATATCATTCTTTGGATACATTCTTCTTCTGAAAGTTCAAAAAATATTGTTAATAGCTTTCACTTCTGCTCCAATATATATTTGTGTATTTGTATGATACTTTCTGGAACTATAGCAGGCAATAGGATATGTGGTGCATTGAAAGTGTCTTTATGGAAACCATATAAATTGCCGTTAAAAACTACACAATTCATGAGTTCTTTTGCTTTGAGTTTTTGTGCAAATTCTAGATCCGAAACAAAAGTATAATCCAAATCTTTTTCATTTCTTTGAGCGCGTGTGGTGTAATTTGTTGGTTTTGGCAAATCGTACTTTTTCATCAATAATTCACCTATAGTAGATTTTCCTCCTCCACCTGGTCATATAAGAGCTACTACTTTTTGATTCATGGTGTATTATTGCACTAAAGATAGAATTTCTTTATATTCTTTTTCGCTAACTGGTCAGACAGAAAGACGTTGTTGTTTCATAAGAGCCATATTTTGCAGGCTTGGTGTGTTTTTGATTTGTTCTAGTGTAATTGGTTTTTCTAATTTCTGATATGGTTGTACTTCTACGACGACTCGATTTGTATCGTCGGTGGTAGGATCTTGGTAGGCTTCTTTGCTTACTTTTGCGATACCTACGATTTCTTTGCCTTCGTTGCTATGATATCGGAAACAGAGATCTCCGATTTTCATATTTCTTAAGTTATTTCTGGCTTGGTAGTTTCTGACTCAGTCTCGAATAGTCTTACCATCGTGGACAAACTGATCTCGCGAGTATTTGTAGGGTTCGGATTTGATGAGTCGGTAGTTGGTCATTTTTTTGTTTTGTATATCTAAATTTTTGGTTTGCTATTATGCAGTGTGAGTAGGTTCAAATATATCGCTATTGTCTATCTGATGTATCAGGTTTTTGAATTCTTTTGGATCTGTCCCGTTTTGTATCATTTGTGCTGTTATAGATCTTATGTGATTACCCAGAAGATGAACTTTGGTGCCAGTCCCCACTCCACCTTTGGTAGGTGGGATATATATATGATCTGCTTTTGGATCAAATGATGCTGTCTGTATTCATCATACTGTCTGATTGTTGGCGTTTTTTGTTGTAGAGACATCTATGATTGGTCATTTGAACTTATCGAACAATTTCCCATCAAAAAATTCTGCACCACGAATAACACATACAAACCCATCGACATGTTGTAATTTGCTCTCTAGTTCTTCAGGTTGGTATGTCAAAGGATCTGTAGTATATATTATTGGATTTGCTCATGCAAGTTTGAGAACTGCACATATCATAGATCATACTGTACCTGATCATCAAGCTACAAGTATTTGTCTGTTGGTTAGATCTTTGCTAAGTGTTGCTTGTACTAGGGTAAGAACGCTAAGTGCTGTAGGATGAATATATGCTCACTCTAGGCTTTCAATCAGTTCTCATATATATTTGCTTTTGTGGAAGGTAGACAATCCGTCTATTTCTTTGATGGCAGCTACCGTATCGATTGTTTTTTGGAAATTCAGATCTTGATGAATGGGATTTGCTACAAATATCGAGCCTATTAGATTTATCTTATTTTGATTTTTTATTGTTTCCAGAACATCTTCGCCATCTGCTAGGAGGTTGGAATCTAGTGCACTATATGGTATACCCAGGGTCTTAGCTAAGTCTTTTTGTCATTTTATATAACTTCTATTGCCAGCATCATTTTTATCATAATGTGCTATGATATATGGTCTTTTCTCAATATTTTTATCTAAGAGACCTAGTTTTTCTAAAGTTTTTATGTCTTGGTCTACAGTAATTATGTTGTTGTAAGCTATTTCGATTCATAGGCCTTGAGAACCATCTCTACTCATTATACTATTTCCTATCTAAAGTATTTGACAGATAGGATATTTATTGTGAATATGATTACAATACGAAAATATGGTTATTTTGTATGTTCGAGCTCTATGGAAACCTGTGACACGTCCCCTGCTATAGGTGGATTATGTTTGGTAAGTTTGACGCGACAATAGGTCATTTGTGGAAATCTAGTTATGATCTTGTCCAATATGCGTTTGGTGATGTGTTCGATCAAGTTGGATGGGATTTGCATCTCTTGTTGTGTGATAGTGTGTATATCAACATAATCTATCGTATCGGTCAGATCATCTGTGGTCATAGACTTTTCTATATCAGCATGAAAATGTACATCAACGGTGTAGTTTCTGCCATATTTCTTTTCGTCGGGATTGCAACCGTGAAATGCATGAAATTGCATGCCGGAGATAGAGAGAGTTGTTTGCATGTGTGATTTATATTTTTAAATCTACTATTTTTTTGTTGCCAATTGTTTCTTTTGCTAATTTTTCTTCTTGTTTGTTTTCCAAAAATTCATGGAAATCAGTCAAAGAAATCTTGCTGTTTATAACTTGTAGTGCCATGATGAGTTCTTCTCTTCTTTCTGTATCCCGTAGTTCTCTAGGAGTTTTGACTTTGCATGTTATTTCTACCAATGGGACTGTTTTGTGGAGTCGTTCTCGAACTGTTTTTATATCAGCATCTCAATGTCCGTATTGTTTTTTGTCTCAGAGAGCTTGTGCTGCAGTTTGTATGAGTTCTTTATCTTGTAGGATAGGATCTTCATAATCCATCCTTCTTATTTCGTTTCACATTATTTCGGCGTGTTGCTTCGATTAAAATTATTTTATCATACACTTCATTCCATTTCCATCTCGATGAGTTTATTTAATTCCCCGGCATATTCAAGGGGAAGTTTCTTGACTATTGGAGAGAAGAATCAGTTAACGATCATGCCCATTGCTTTTTCTTCGTCTAAGCCGCGCGCCATGAGATAGAAAAGCTGTGTGTCGTCTATTTTGCCTGCGCTGGCTTCATGTGCGACGGTAGCAGAACTATTAGCGGTAGCTATGTGTGGGATGGTAGTGCTGATGGATTTATCATCCAGAAGAAGTGCATCACACTCGGTGCTGTTGATAGCATTGTCGGCGGATGCTTTGATATCGACTATACCTCTATAGGTAGCAATGCCGCCGTCTTTGGAAATAGACTTAGATATGATAGTGGATGAAGTATTGCGACCGATGTGGATCACTTTTGACCCTGTATCTTGATTTTGGTTTGCTCAGGCGACTGCGATACCGAGCATGTCGGTTTTGCTGTTGTGTCCCTTGAGGATAGAACATGGATAGAGCATCGTGGTACAGCTTCAGAGATTACCGTTTACTCGTTCCATATAGGCGTCATCGTCGATGAGGGATCTTTTGGTATTGAGGTTGTAGGTATTTGTAGACCAGTTTTCGACTGAAGAGTAACGCATCTTGGCGCGTTTGCCAACAAAGACTTCCACGAGTCATGCATGGAGGGATTTCTTATCAAATTTGGGAGCAGAACATCACTCGATATAATCTCCTTTGGCATCATCATCTATAATAATAAGTGTGTGTTCAAACTGTCCTCCCCCGTAGGTATTCATACGGAAATAAGCTTGGAGAGGTTCGGTAACTTGGACGCCTTTGGGGATGTAAATGAAAGTTCCTCCGCTTCGGACTGCGCCGTGCAATGCTGCAAATTTATGATCGTGCGCAGGGACGAGTTTCATGAAATATTTTTGCACGAGTTCTGGATATTTTTGTACGGCTGTAGGCATATCTTCAAATATGACACCTTTTTCGGCTCGTTTGGCTTTGATCTTGTGATAGACGTTTTCGCTATCCATCTGTCCTCCTACTCCGGCGAGATATTTTTTTTCTGCTTCTGGAATGCCGAGCCTATCAAATTTGGCTCTGATGGCCGGATCGACGTCATCTCGGTTGTCTGCATATTTTTCTGCGTGTCATTTTTCTGGTCTGGCATAATAGACGATACCATCCAGGTTGAGTTTTTCTAAGCTAGGTCATCGGGTAGGTAATTCTTTTTGGAAAAATATTTCCAGACTTTTGAGTCTGTGTGCGAGCATCCATTCGGGTTCATTTTGATCAGCAGAAATTTGTCTGACAGTAGATTCAGAGATGCCGGTCAGATGGACGGCGTATTGGAGTTGATCTGCAGATTCGAGGGCGGAACGGAGGTTGGTCATAATTTTTTATATAATTTTGAAAACCTCTTGTATAATGTGTACGAGTTCTGTGTGTACTTTCCCATTTGAAGCAATCATACCTTTGAGTTCTTGTGTGTAATCTATCGGATCGCCATACAAATCTGTAACAGTGCCTCCTGCTTCTTGTATCATAAGATGTACTGGAGCTATATCGTGGATCGTAGTACCTCAGAAGACACATGCAGCCATATTGCCGGCAGCTACCAATGCGCCCATGTATTGTATAGAAGCAGCAGATGTGATCTTGTATTTGTGATCTTTCATATAAGGTCGTAGATAATTTATATTATACTTGCTACCACTTCCAGAGGCTGCATTTATATACTGTTTGCTTAGATCTGATATGGTCGATACATGGAGAGATTGGTCGTTACAGGTCGCTCCTTTTCATGCCTCTGCGATATTCATCCTATCCATAAAAGGATCATATATGACTGCTAGGATCAGTGTATCGTGATGCAACAAGGCGATACCACAGGTAAATGTGGGGATGCCTATGGTAAATGATGCGGTGCCATCAATAGGGTCGCAAATCCATGTGTATTCACTGTCTGTTTGTATATGACTTTCTTCTTCTCCACGTATACTATGCGTAGGAAACTGTTGCTGTACGGCTTGTATGAATAATCTGTTAATTTCTTGATCGACATCTGTGACCAAGGTATTGTCTGATTTTCGTGTCGTATCTTTAATTTTCAGAAAATTATTTCTGATGATCTCCCCAGCTTGATATGCAAATTTGACTGCGAAGTCTTTGTGAGAGAGCATAGATTATTTTCTCTTTGTTAAAGCTATTATTGTTTTGTTCCCGCCAAAACATTTTTGATTGCTTTTTGGAAAGGATACATACCATATCTTAATTTAGCTACAGTAATATCTCGTATTCATATTCCTGTTTCTTTCTTTACTTGATCCATAGAGGTTGGGACATATGCAGATGATAATTCGACTGATTTTCCTGTTTCTTCATCAGGAAATGACACAAAAAATCATGCTTCTGCTCAGTAAAATTCTTCTTTTCTTTTATCTGCTGTAATGCGATTGGTCATTGCTGATTCAGTTACCTGATTAAAATATTAGTTGTGTATAAATATTCGTGTTGCTAGTATGCTGGCAAATGTAACCCATGCGAGATATGGTAACTGCGCATATGCTACTCGTCTGATACGAGATCGCATAAGAACTATCGTGATAAGTATAGTTACAAATACGATGAGTATATCTATCCATCCTAGTAGCAGACTTGCTTTGCTAAACCAAAGATAGGTGAACAAGAAGTTGCTAAGGAGATTGATGACAAATGGTATAAGTATCCACGCTGGTAGTTTTTTTTGTATGACTTGCATAAGTACATGACTATAGCTGATAGCTATGATGATGTATAGAATAGTCCACACTGGTCCAAACAATCGGCCTGGTGGAGCTCGTGATGGGAGAAGATAGTTTACATAGGTGTTTGTGTAGTTCATATTATTCTAGCCAGTGAGTAAAGAAGTTATCTACTATACCTTTGATATCTTCTGCTGTTTCATAAGGGAAGACTTGTAAGTCTTCATTTCATTCTATCATAGCTGATGGCTTGGTCCCTCGTTTATATAAGCACAACACAGGGATCTTACGAACAAACTGTGCATATGCTATTTCTCGTCCTACGCTATGGCTTCATTCATTGACTTCTGCTACGAGAATATTCGCTTCATCAAGTGCTACTATGGATTCGTTGAATGCATCGTCAGATGTATTATTTCATCAACTTGCTGGGAGATAGTGCTCGCCATTTACGATAGTCCCCTGCGCAATAAGGGATTTGAGGATATCTTTTTGTGCTTGAGCAACTTCGTGTGTTACTGTATCTTCTGCTGGAGAAGAGAAAAATATCTTTCGTTTTTTTGCTGACATAGAGGTGAGATTTTTATAATAAAATTTGTGTTCAAATACCTTGGTTTAGATTAAGGATTTGTTCTATATTAACAAGATCGTTTCCGTTACATATCCATACTTGTTTGTTTGATCATTTATTGTGCTGGATAAGTTGAGTAATTTTTTCTTGCATAGAGCCAGTTACGTCTCATGGTTTTTGTCGGAAGTGAATTGTATCTATATTTTGTTGGTTTATGAGTGGGATGATATTGTTGTTCTGATCCAATACTCCATCTACATCTGTTACCATGATTGCTAGGGATATATCTTTATTTGCTAGTATTTCTGCGAATATTGCGTCTGACGATATTATTTTGCAATCTGTTGTTATGTCTCAGGATATGATTGTGTAGTCTGGGATATTTTTCCGATCGATCTGTGTATTGTAGTACAATCTTTGGTGTTGATCACACAGTGTATCGATGTGGTTAAAATATGTATCTAATATCTCTCTCCCTATGTGCCATGTTTTAGTAGATAGTCCATACTGATTGATAAATCAGTGTCCTACATTGCCTGTGCCGTGTACTATGATACTTGGATATTTTTTGATAATTTGATAGAAATCTTTCACATATTGTGTGCTTATGGTATGTGTGTGCTTTGGTGCGATCAATGATCCGCCAAGTTTTATGAGCAGCATTCGGTCTCTGCGTTATTATATAATTGTTTGAGTTGAGATACCTTTTCTTTTGCCTTATCTAGGTCTCTATATATTCCATTTTCTATATAAATAGTATCTGATGATATATTGTGTTTTAGAAGCAATACTTCCAGGAGACCAGGTCTTATGCTTTCTATTGCTTGATTGAGTATATGTTCTGGATGCATTACTTGTACTTTGCCTACTTCTTCTGAAGAGAAATTTTTAACTTTTTCTTGTGTTGTGATTGGTATCTTACCTTTGTATACACGACCATATAATTCGTATTCCTCTGTTTCTAAAAATAATTCACCTATTTCTTTGAGAGTTTCTTCGACTATAGTAGCAAGTCCGTTGAGTCATGTTTCTTCTTGAAATTCTCTATGTATTGTTTGCTCTATATTTTCATATTCATCTATAGTGCCTGCTGGTACAGAAAATTGGCCATGTTTTTTCCAAGGTCTATTGTTGTCGTTATTTTCTGTAATAAGTAATATCTCGTTATTGTCGTTTTCCAATAGAAGAAAAACTCAATTGATTGTT
>CAYRCS010000005.1:0-17884 GCA_964422855.1 uncultured Candidatus Peribacteria bacterium | reverse complement strand
ACCATCATGTAATTCTCTGGCTAAACGTTGCCGTTCATTTTCTTCTGTTTCTAACAGGAGAAAAACTCATTCAACATGCTGTTTCATAACTTATCCTAAGGAAGCAAATCATTGATTCTTGATAGTCTCTGCGATCTCTTGTCATCACTCTTTTATTACTTTGCCACCTTCTAGTACATATACTCGATCGATTGGCACATAGTCCAATATACTGAAGTAGTGTGTGATGATGATGAATGTATTGTCTGGAGTGTTGTTGTCTGCGATGAGTTGGGCTACTGCCTTGAATGCATCGACATCGAGTCCGCTATCTACTTCATCCAGAAAGATGTACGTGGGTTGTAAGAGTTTGAGTTGCAGTACTTCTATTTTTCTCTTCTCCCCTCCACTAAATCAGACATTGAGATCTCTTCGTAAGAACTCTGCATCGATGTGTAGTTCTTGTAGAAGTGGAATGATTATTTTTTTGAATTGGAGGAAGCTCTGCTGTGTGCCAACTTTGGCACTATAGATACTTCTGAGAAATTCAAATAGTTTGACTCATTTGATCTCAGGAATGTTTTGGAATGCAACGAAGATGCCTTGTTGGGTTCTCTGATGAGCATCGAGATCTTTGATAGATACTCCGTCGATCTGGATATCTCCATCTACGATCTGATATGCAGGATGTCCCATACACGTCAAAGCCAATGATGATTTGCCTGATCAGTTTTTGCCCAATACACAGTAATTTTTGCCTTTTTCAAAATGTACTGTGATAGAATCTAACACCGTTTTGTCTTGAATTTTTGCTGTTAGATTGCTCGTACTAAGCATTTTTGTGGGGACTAAAAAAAGGTCAAGGACCTTGATGGGTATTTTATAGCGAAATCATCATAGATTACAAGTTTGTTCTTGTATTTATCCTCTAAAAAAGTAGGAGCATAGTGATTTATATTTTGATGTCGTCTGGTATGTGGTTGGTGGTGGTATTGGTTGTTTTGCTCTGAATTATAGGTGGATATATCGTCTATCTTTTGCTGCAGAAAAAAACTGTAATTTCTGAAATAGGTGCTCCTCTATCGCCATCTAAGGATGTATTTGCTACTAATTTATCTGCTATACGTATCAAGCATCCTGTTCTGATCGAACTCAAAACAACTCTCCAACAGCATATCGTGGGAATGGATTGATTTATCAATGGATTGCTTGTTGCTTTGTTGGTCAAGGGACATGTATTGGTAGAATGAGTACCAGGTTTGGCTAAGACTAAGACTTTGCATGTATTGGCCCATCTGTTGGGATTGGATTTTTCGAGAATACAGTTTACCCCTGATATGCTGCCATCGGATATTGTGTGAGTAGATATCTATGATTCAAAGACCAAAACCTTTGAAAATCATGCTGGACCAATTTTTGCTCATTTTGTATTAGCTGACGAGATCAATAGGGCTACTCCAAAGGTGCAGTCTGCCCTGCTCGAAGCGATGCAAGAAAAACAGGTAACTTTGGGTGGTAAAACGATGCCGTTGCCGGATCCATTTTTTGTGATGGCAACACAAAATCCATTGGAACATGAGGGTACTTATCCGCTGCCTGAGGCGCAATTGGATAGGTTTTTGTGTAAGATATTGGTCGACTACCCTAGTGCACAAGAGGAAAAAGATATTCTTGACGTAGTTTCTGATCTAGCTCCTTCGATTAAGAAAATACTCTCTATCAAAGAATTGCATACTTTGCAAGATGCAACTAAAGAGATAGAAATATCAAATGATGTCAAGGAGTATATTGTAGATCTAGTTCAAAAAACGAGAGTGAAAGACCCGAGAGTCTTGTATGGAGTATCTCCAAGATGATCTCTTTCTATTATGTATGCTGCTCAGGCATTGGCTCTACTTACTGGTAAAAATAATGTTACTAAAAACGAAGTAGATCACGTTGCTCTCTTGGTGATGAGGCATAGAATTGTACTCCAATATCAGTCTAAACTTCAATGACATACCGAAGATAGTGTTTTAATAGATCTATTGTCTGCATAATTTTTTGACAAAAGTAGTGTTTGTAGATATACTTGAGTATATTTAGTTTTTGTTATAATGAATTATAATGAATTATGATATAGATGTAGGATATGAGTTTCCTAATAGTCGTAAAGTTACAACTAAAAGCTTAATAGCTGGAGAATTAACTACGCAGGAATTGATTGGCAGTTTGTCTGAAGATATAACACTTACTTCTTTTGAATTAGTGCAAAATGTATTTAAAGATAAGGATTTGGCATCTGTGCATGAAAAGAAATCTTTGCTTGAAGAATTGTGGTTATATGCTGATGATGGTGATGAAAATGACGAGTTTAAGAAGTATATATTGGAAATATTGACTCCTGTGCGTCATAGGCTAAGTGATGGTGATGTAGAAGCAGTCTTTCCAAAGATATATGCCCTTCTTTTCCCTGAAAATATCAATTAATTCTTTTATATAATATACATAAAATCAGGCTAAGGCTTGATTTTTGTTTTTGGCGTTGTTTTATGTGTCGTTTTTGTTATATCGTAGACTACGAAGTCATTTTACTATTGTCGTTTGTTGCATATGTCTGAAAAGCCAGTAGAACCACAAAGTATGTTTGGAACTGTCGTGCCTCACTCTATCGAGCAAGAGATTACACAGTCATATATAGATTATGCTATGTCCGTGATCGTGTCGCGTGCTTTGCCAGACACCAGAGATGGATTTAAGCCAGTATTGAGAAGAATCCTCTATGCTATGCGAAATGTCGGTCTGAGAGCCAATGGAAGATATAGAAAATCAGCAACGGTAGTCTGAGAAGTACTTGGTAAGTACCATCCACACGGCGATAGTAGTGTGTACGAAGCTATGGTGCGTATGGCACAGCCATTTTCACTCAGATATCCACTTATTGATGGACAGGGTAACTTCTGATCTATTGATGGTGATGGAGCTGCGGCGATGAGGTATACGGAAGCTAAATTGACGCCAATAGCAGAAGAAATGCTGCTCGATATAGAACAAAATACTATTGATCGAAAAGATAATTTTGATGGTTCTTTGCAAGAACCTGTGACATTACCTACCAAGTTCCCAAATCATCTATGTAATGGTACAATGGGTATTGCTGTAGGTATGGCTACCAATATGCCTCCTCATAATTTGACTGAGGTATTGGATGCAGTGATGATGCTTATTGACAAAGAAGCTAAGGTAGGTAAGGATGGACAAGCATATGAGACATCTATAGAAGAAATTATGCAAATCATCAAGGGACCAGACTTCCCTACAGGTGGATATATCTATGATTCTGCAAATATCTTGGAAGTATATAAGAAAGGTAAAGGTTCTATAGTGATGCGTGGTAAAACACATGTTGAAGAAGCTAAAAATGGGAAAATTATCGTGATAGATGAAATCCCTTATTTGGTTAATAAAGCTACTTTGGTAGCTAAGATCGGAGAGTTGGTGGTAGATAAGAAAATAGAATGAGTGACTGATATCAGAGATGAATCAAGTAAGAATATCATGAGAGTTGCAATTTATATCAAGTCAGAAATAGATCCCTATAGTATCTTGGTGCAGTTGTACAAACAAACAGACCTCCAAAGCAATTTCAATATAAATAACGTTTCCCTTGTAGAAAATGGTTTGCAGCCTAGATTGCTCAATATCAAGGATCTGCTTATGGAATTTGTTAGCTTTAGAAGATCTGTGGTATATCGTAGATCGATATTCCAATTGGCTAAGGCACAAGATAGATTGCATATATTAGAGGGTCTCAAGAAAGCTATCGATGTAATCGATGAAGTAATCGAAACGATTAAGAAATCTGATACAAAGCAAGATGCCAAGGAGAATTTGATGAAGAAATTTGAGTTCTCTGATAAACAAGCTGAATATATCTTGTTGATGAGATTGCAATCATTGGTATGACTTGAAATACAGAGAGTATTAGAGGAAATAGAAGAAAAGAAGAAGTTGATAGCATATCTTGAAGATATCATCAACAATCCATCAAGACTAGATGAAGTGGTAAAAGAAGAATTGGAATATATGAAAAAGACTTACGGCGATGTGAGAAGAACAGAACTTGTAGAAGACACAAGCGTATACAATCTCCAAGCAAGTCTCAAAGAATTGCTCAAACAAGCTGATATGGTCAAGGAAGATGTGATCTTATGGATCAGTAATGACTATCAGATCAGAGTATTGTACCAGTCAAGAATACAGGTAATACCTGATGAAACAGTAAATTTGGTCTACACACACAATCAAGATAAACTTATTGTGATCACAGATCGTGGAGAATTGGTGGTAGAAAGATTGAAGGATCTTGGTCAATTTACTATGCAAAAGGAATCTCTCAATCTTGCAAAACACTATGGACTCAAGGGTAAGATCGTGTTTGCTAATACATTGCACTTTGATTATAGCCACTTAGTATTCCTTACAACACACAACAATATCAAGAAGACGAAGAAAGAATTGGTGTTGTCGTTCAAAAAATTCCCTACAGTTATTATGAAACTAGCTGAAGGAGAAAAGATAGTAAAGGTCATACCTACTGATCTTACTGATCATGTTGGTATCGTCACACAACAATGATGGATGCTTATCTTCCCAGAATCTGATCTCAGACCGATGGGTAAAACGTCTGGTGGTGTGAAAGCTATCGAGTTGCAAGAGTGAGATAAGGTAACTGATACATTCTTGTACCAAGGAGAGCCATTTATCCTCGTACATGGAGACAAAAAAGGAAAATTACTCAATGTTGAAGACCTCAAGATATGGAGAAGAGCCAGAAAGGGACAAGTAGTCGTGACTGGTAATGACAAAGTATATGGTGGTATCGGTATTGAAGAAGGTGGAGTAAGAATAAGATTTACTGATGGCACGATGAAGACTTTGCATTCTAATGATATATGGTTGGATGATCCAGATGCTCCTATGAAAGATATGGTAGACCAGTCTATCGATGTGATCTATAGACCTTGGGAAGAAGTGGAAGCAAATATCAAATATAAGTTGGAAAAGAAGAAACAGGCTAAGGAAGCTCAAAAGGCTTTGGGACTTACAGAAGAAGATGTTATAGATGAAGATGATGCTGTGGAAGAAGCTGCAGACGAAACTACAAGTACATAGTCTTTACTCTTTGTTTGTATCCTCGATGAAATCATCATTTCGAGTGTCTTTGGGTACAAGTCTGGGCGTTACTGTTGTAGCGTACTTTGTCCTATATGCTATCATCGGTACGCAAGTATCTGATCTACAATCTCAGGTTTCTGGTGTGTTGTGAGAACAGTCTGATGCTATCTACAAGAAACTTTCATCACAATTGGATGCGTCTGAGGCTGCTATTTCTCATAATATAGAAGATACTCGTAGTCGTGTTGTACGTATTACTGGTACCAAACAAGTTCAGATAGAGTTTACTAATCCATTAGATCCACAAAAAATAGATACTCAGCTAGGTGGTGGACAGGGATTTCTTCTCAGTTCTGATGGTTATGTACTTACTAATAAACATGTGGTTCCTGATAATAAGGGTATATATACTGTGGAATTTACTGATAGTACAAAGGCAACAGTAGAGTCTCTTTGGCTTGATCCATTTCTAGATTTGGCGATTTTGAAAATAAAGACTCCGGAGGCTTGGAGTGGTATTGCCAATGCTGATTTTGTGCCGAGGGATACATTTGCTTTGGGACAGTTCTTGTATCGTGTATCATATAGTAGTACCGATCCTTTGGGGTTTGGTATAGCTAATTTGTCATCTGAATTTGTACGTTTTGGTGATAAGCATTTCAAACCATATATTGTCTTCGCACAGGCTTCTAAACCAGGACAAAGTTGATCTCCAGTGATTGGTATGAATGGTAAGATATTGGGTTTGCTTACAGCTACTGATGTTACTAGTCAATCATATATCCTTCCTATTGATCAAAGTTTGCTTGATATAAGCTTGTTTTACATACAGCAATTTGACTCCCTTGATAGGCCAAAACTTGGTATACAATATGCTGATGTTACGCAAAACACATGATATGTTACTCCAAGTGGTGGTGGTATATATGTCACTGAAGTATATGCAGATAGTATTGCTCAAAAGGCTGGTCTAGAAGCTGGAGACGTTATCTTTTCTATTAACGATATCATGATAACTCCTGATGTAACTTTCTTGTCACAGTGGCTGTATGTAAAGCCTGGAGATAGCATTACATTTAAAATATTGAGAAATGGAGACTATACGTCTACTACTCTCACTTTGCCTCAAAAACAATAGTTTGTCATAAAAAGTATATAAGTAAAGTGCTAGTATATAGATATGGTTGCGTGAATTGCTTTGCTGAGTCTATGGGGGTATAGTTTTTAGTAGCATTTATTTGTCTATACGAGACATGAGTAAACACTATATACCTGATTCGATTTTTGAGGAAGTAGAGGCTCTCAAAGATGCGTGAAAATTTGCAGAAGCTTTGGCTATGGTCAATAAAGTATTAATCAAAGACCCTAATAATGAGGAATCATTATTGCAGGTTACTGATATATTATACAGACAAGGAGAAATTACTAAGGCTGGTAAAGCTATAGATTTTCTTAATGTTAAGAAAAAAAACACAGATCCATTGGGTTTGTATATCAAGGGGGTTCTCGAAATGGAAAAAAATAATTGGAAAAAAGCTAAAGAATTTTTGAAAAAAGCTTTGGAGCTTACTCATGGCAAAAATCATGAAATCCTAAGATGCTATGGCTTATGCGAATACTGGTATGGCAATAGAGAAAAGGGCCTCAATACGATAGAAGATGCCTTTCATATCAATACAAATGATGCCGAAATTATCTATAATCTTATAGAACTCTATCTTTTGGAACAAAATTATTCAAAGGCAAGAAAAATGATCAAACACTATCACATGCATCATGCCGAATTACAAACTGTGGATAAAGATATAACTTATTATGATATGAAAGTGCTTTTGTTTGAAAAATTTATTGATACGCAAAAATTATTTCGTAGTATGCAGACGAAGTAACTTTATTTTTTGTTCTAGTATATGTTTGCACGTTTTCTAGGTGGAGAAGGTTTGTTGGCTGATGATGTAGAGTTGATATTACGTAAAAAGGGTGGCCATATAGGTATTATTGCTTTATTAACTGGCTTCTTGCTGTATATATTGACGATATTTTTGGGGCTTTCATTGTACACAGGAGATCTAGCAGATAGTTTGAAGGATAAGCTTGGTATATATTTCTATATCAGTGAACAAGCTCAGACTGATGAAACGACTTATGAGCAAGTGGTTGAGCTTACTACAAAACTACAAGATGAAGGATTGGAAACGATATTCTTGTCCAAAGATGATGCGGTAGGTTTCTTAGAAAGTAGAATACCACAACTTACAGAAACATTTACCAAGTTTGGTATAGAAAACCCACTCCCTCCCACTCTCTTTGTGATGTTTCGTTCGGAGGAAGACTATCAAAAATTGAAATCAATTATTGTGAAATACAAAAATATCATCGTCAATGTCGATGATCTCAATGAAGATGCTACTTTAAAAAACCAAGAAAAAAGAGTTGTTACTATCATAAACTTTAGTCGTTTTGTGACTGGTATTTGAATTGTATTGGTGCTTATCTTATTTGGTACGATACTTATGCTGGGTGGGTTTATGATCAAGAGTGTGTTTGATGTGTTTCATAGTAAGATAGAGATCAAGAAGCTTCTGGGAGCTTCGCATCAGCAGATTGTAATGCCATTCTTGGCTGTAACATTTGGTACGATAGCTTTGTCCGTCGTATTGTTGTTTGGCTTGCTCATACTGACGCTTATCGTATTGGGTATATCTGTTACGGTATTGTTTGATATCAGTGTATGGGGATTGTTGATCCATGAATGAATATTCTTCGTTGCTGTGACTATAGCAATCTTGCTTGTAGTTGTACTATCTATGGGTGTACTATCATATAGCTATCTCAATCACTTATCTAGGTAAAACTAGAATAATCCTCAGATATCCATTTCACCAGCGAGCAGGTCGAGTATATGATTGTCACTCATATCTCCCTCTCGCTTTTTTAGTTTTGCACAGACCTTTCTGAGTCTACACTCTCTACATTTTGCTGTGCTGGTGGTTCTTGTAAAGGACTGGGATGATAGTGGGATATTTTTTCGTCCATTGCCCTCTTGTATGAGAGATTTTAGTTCTTGGACGTCGCTTTGGATAGTCTGTGTGATGCTTGCTATATCTTGTGCTGTGATGACTCCTCCATACTGTTGCATCGATGGTAGAAACACTTCGTAACAGTGGATGGTAATGTCATCTATGGTTTTGTTGGTCTTGTGCAATAGTTTGACTGCATACATCTTGAGTTGGTCAGATATCTGTCCTGGAATGCGCTCTGCATCATTGCCTGTTTTTCGATCATAGATGATATAATTTTTTTCATCCATGACTATACCAAAATCTGGAGCTGCTCGGATCATCGTATCTTCGCTTCCGGTTAGTTCTGGTGCATAGAGCTTCATGATATCAAAATTTCTTTCTTTGCTCTCTATATAGTAGCTATGACCTGCCTTGAAATATCATTGTATTTGGGTATGGAGAGGACTTGCTATAAACGCACGGAGGTTGTCTGTGATCTTTTGGATACCTTGTTCGAGGTCTATGGAGTTGTTTTCGTGAAAATAGTGCTCTTTGAGCCCATCGGGGTTATTCTTATCGTATTTGGTATAGTCCTTTTTTTCTGATTTTTCGAATTCGGAACGCATACTGTTGGCAGTCTGATCTATGAGTTGTTGTATATGATGTTCTTGGATGGCATACTGTGATAATAGTCTCAGGTAGTCTGACATGATTTCATGGGTTTTTTGACCCAATCGCATGCCGAAACTATGGATATTCTTGGCTACAAGAGCATCCAACCATAGTTCTTTATTCATGGATTTGATGCTATTGGTGTAGTATTGAAAAAAATATTTTTTTTGGCAGTAGTGGAGAAGTGTCATTCTACTAATTGATCGACCCAATCATGGCAAAGGTGTTTGCATGTGTATTGGTGAGATAAATTATGTGAATTTGTGTTCTCTTCGTTTGTCTGCAAAGGATCTATTTTGTTCTCTTATAGAATTTTCGGGTAAGTTGGATGTAGATATATTCTTCATAAGTTCTAGATATTCTTGGTTGAATGTAGCTATGAGATCCTCTGATTCTTGTTCAAATTCTTTGATCTCATTTGAAAATACTGGATTTTGGTCTACAAAATGCTTTTGTTGTCGTTCAATAAATGCACTCATACCAATTTTTTTGTCTGGAGGAAATCCTGTGGTATTGAGTATCTTTGTTATTTCATTGGCTCGTTTTTTGGTAGTGTCTGGTGGTTTATTGAGAAAATTACCTACTAAATGTTGTCGGATATGTACTTTCCTATCAGAACTAAGCATTATAGTAGAAGTATAAAAAATTACTGTACTATATGTAAATAAATTCCTTCATATTTTTTTACATCTACAACTTGTACTTGTTCTCCAGAGTCTAAAGTGATGACTCCTCTATCTCAAGTCTGACCACCTCATTCTGCGTAAAATGGTGTTTTGTCAAAGACGAGTACTCTCTGGTCATTTACGACAAAATCTTTGAGAAGTTTGCTCTCAGTATTTTGAAGTTCTTTATATCATATGAATTGTGTGCTTGGAAGTCATTGGATGTACGCGGATCGATCTACATCTAGAGTAAATTTACCCTTTGTGGCTGCACGTGAGCGGTCCTGAGCTTCTTTTAATTTCTCATCAAAATCTTTTTTTATGGTATTTTTATCAAGTACTCCTCCTCCATTTTCGAATAATTCTATAGAAAGTTCATATGGGTAGCCAAAAGATTCGAATAGAGTAAATAATGAACCTGCTATTTCCTTTCACTTTATATCTCCTTGTTTGATTTTTCTAAATACTTGTGATGCAAACGTTTCGCCGTTATCTATCGTGCTATTAAACTTATTGATTTCCTTTTTTATTGATTGGGTAATCTTTTTAGTATCGAGTGTTTCATGAGGGTGTAATTCTTTAATTTTTTCAACAATTTTACTTACGGAGTTTTCTAAAACTCCTGTTTTTGCTCCACGGAATCTGAAGCATACTCTTCTTATAAGCCTTCTTACGACATATCATTTTCCTTCGTTTGATGGCTCTATGCCGTCTCTTATAAGAAATGTGGCAGTTCTCAAATGATCTGCAAAAACTCTACAACTTTCTATGTGTGTTTTGTGTATATCTGGAATATTTTTTCGCTCATCTCATAGAGGTAGAGTATCGTCAGCTATTTGTACTAATGGTCTAAGTATATCAGTATCAAATACCGTTTCACCATTTTGTAATACTAACAACAAACGCTCAAATCCCATACCGGTATCGACGTTTTTCTGAGGGAGTTCAGTGAGTTTGCCTGATCCATCGCTGTAATAGGACATGAATACATTGTTCCAGATCTCTGTGTATCTATCATTGACTCACATATCTCGATCTGTAGGACCGTAAGCTTCTCCTCTATCATAATAGAATTCTGCACAAGGACCACATGGACCTATAGGTCCCGGAGTCCAGAAATTGTCTGATTCGCCTTTGTCATCAAATCACATTTCTTTGATATTTGTAATCCCTAGGTCTGCCAATATAGCAAGACTTTCTTCGTCTCTAGGAATCCCTTGTTTCGTATCACCAGCAAATACTGTAGCTCCGATTTTATCCAAAGGAATTTGTAATTCGTGATGGAGAAATTGGACTGTCCACGTTATACTTTCTTTCTTGAAATAATCACCTAATGACCAGTTTCCCATCATCTCAAATAAAGAGAGATGTCTTTCGTCACCTATGTCATCGATGTCATTGGTCCTGACACATTTTTGGATGTTGTATAATCTAGCTCCCAATGGATGAGCTTTCCCAACGAGGAATGGAATGAGTTGTTGCATACCTGCAACATTAAAAAGTGCTGTGCTTTCTTTGTCAGCAATGAGAGATGCTTCTGGGAGATATGCGTGCTTATTGTTTTCTCGAAATTGTTGCCACTTAGTTCTCAGTTCGTGTGATGATAGCTGTAGCATATATGTTTTGTTTTATGATACAAATGTTTAGTTGCTTGTTACTTGTTTGAGAGTACCTGCAGCTAGGCTGTCGATAAATTCGTAGAGCTTGATCCTGCTAACACCTTTGCTGGTAAGGACATATAATTCAGGTCTATTACCCAATGATTCTGGGACTGCAGCATCGATGACTTTATCTGCTTCGAGAGCAAATGTGAAGCTAAAGAGATAGCGCATAGCAAATTCTCTATTGTATACATCTTTATCTTTGTTTGGTGCGGTGTCGTATACAGTAAATGTCTGATTTTTTCTATCAAAAAGATAGATGTATCTTGTTCCTACATAGGCTATTACTTTGATATCATCTGAGTATTTTTTGCTTGCTTTGTCTCATCCAAGAAGTGGCACTACACGTGTACTCAATAATGTACTTGTCCCTTCTCTCCAGAATTGATAGAGTTTGGCATCATTGCGTCCTCGTGAGAGGAAAGAACCATCTATAGCATAGCTAGCAAACCCTGATGTGAATACAGCACCTGCTGGTACTGACTCAGACAATATTGGATTATCTTGCCCTTCTTCAAATTGTGTTTGTGAGCCTAATGCATTGCGGTATCTGGTTACAAATATAGCTCCTGTACTTGCTTCGGTAAATGCACTACGAAGGAGGTACATATTTGCTTTGCCGTATACTCCTATATCTGCTACGTCATTTGGAAATCATTTTTCATCAGATGTGGCAAGTACTTCTAGACCACCGTTGGTAACGTTGAACAAATTAGCTCCTGCTGTCACACAATACAAACCATTTCTCATCAAGTTTTGTGAACAGTTGATTACATCTTCATCACTACCAAAATCTACGAGCGTACCTCTAACACTATCGTTGAGTGATCCAAGAAGTGCTCCTTTGGAACCAGCAATTGCAGCGCTGTTAGTAAAGTAGAGATTGCGCAATGTTCCTAATCCATTGAGCTCAGCGTTGTTGAATGTCATAAATGATGCTTTGTAGTTGGATGCAAGATCGTCAAATTGACTAATACTTGATATGTATACGATATTGAATCCTTTGTTGTAATCTACTTGGATAATATTTTTTAGTTGCTTAACGTCTTCTAGCCATCTACCTCTGGTTTCGAGGGTAGTAAGTTTTTGCATAATCTCGTGATATTTTTGTCCTTTTTCGTCAGAGGTAGGATCCATAGTTTGGAAAACCTGGATGTCTTTCTTGATATCATCAATTGTTACGTCTACGAGTACGCCTGCTTCAGTGAGCATAACATCATTTTGTGTGACGTTCAATAATTGTGCTAGGACGTGGTATACGATAAATAGTACAAATACTGACAATACAGCAATACTTACATAGTATTTGTTTTCTACGAGGAGATATTTGTATTTGTTAAGTTTACCTAGTGAGAATGAGAACTGTGGCATTTGTAGTTTGTACTTAGATCATCCCTCTGCTGATGCTCTTGTTGTTGTTCATCTGATAGAATACTGGGTGAAGAATGTGATATGCTTCTTGTCCATTCTCTTGGTCAAGATAGCTTCCAATGTTTCTAGGATGCTTCTTTCTTGTTGCATAGCAACTTGTATCGTATCGAGGTCGTTATCGTCCAATGCGTCTTCTACCTTGGTACCGACGTATAATATTTCGTCATGATTTTCTAGGTCTCATTCTATGAAATCAGAGAAGAGATCGATCTTTTCTTCTGTATCGAAGCTGTTGTGTAATGAGTAGTATAATTTGCCGTTTCTCAATATCATGATCGTTACATCGCCAATGAGTGATGTAATAAGTGTATTGTCTACGATGACTTGGATATATCATTTTGTGGTGAAGTGTTCGATCTTATCCATCTGACTAGCAAAGGCCTTGAGCTTGGTGTTTACACCTTGGAGTCCAGATTCAAATGCTGTTTTGATTTCATCAACGTCGTAGTTCTTATCGCTTGCTATATCACTTATATCTGCGATGAGTCACTCGATGATATCTTTTTGAAAATCAACAAATTGTTCTTGCAAGAAATGGATATTGGTCTTGATCTGAATGCCGTTGTCGAGTTTTTTATGAATATCTAATATCTGTGCGTTATCGAGATAATGAGAATTATGTTGCACTACTTGCATTGTGTGGGTTGGAACAATCGATAAAAAAACATGTTATCTGGAGCGTATGGAATCTGTCAATCTTTTCAATAGCAAATGGCGGAAAGTATAAGGAATCCATCCTAGTGTGTATCGTACTTTGGACGCATTTTTTTTTGGCTTGGTAATAAGCCTATATAGCCACTCTCCTCGACCACGCATCCGCTTGGGTGCCCTGGTTTCTAATCCAGTCATAAAATCAAAGAGTCAGCCTACGGTAAATATCATTGTATTTGGTAGAAAATTTTTATATTTGTTTGCTCGATTTTCTTGAATGGGTGTCCCTCTTCCGATCAGTAGTATATTGGTATGCGTTGGCGATAGTTTTTGCACCAATTCCTGTATCTCTTTGTCGTCCAAGTTCCCATAGCCATGATGTGTGTAGCCTATTTGGCCGTATTGTTTGAAGTATTCTTTTGATTTTTGTAATGTCTGGTCAGATGCTCCATATAGATGGATGAGTATCTTTTTTTTATCTTTTTTTGCCTTCTCTAAGAAATAAGGGACGAAATCTGTGCCATTGAGATTTGGTATTTTTTCTGTTGGTATATATCATAACTTATATGCTACTTTGTAGAAAGTCTGGAGAGCAATCCCATCAGGCAATAGAAAATCACTATTGATCAGATTGTTGTAGTATGTTTTTTGTTCGATGGTTTTTTTGCGATTGGGGAGATGGTTTTTTACCACATTTGCAAAATAGAGAAAATTGATGAGTGTGGTGTTATGTTTTTTTTGATGATCCCAAATATTTGCGTATAGTTTGTTTTTGTCTTGTGTATAGAGCTTATCTAATCGATCGATCATGATTTGGTAGCTTTTTTGAGCAAAAATATGACGATAGCTATCACAACAAATGCGATAAGACACAAGAATGGTATAGTAATGAAGCCAAAGTAATCTACTTGGAGTGCGTTGCATGGATTCATTTTTGTACAAAATGCAGATGTACTGATAGGAAATTTCTGGAGTGAGTAATGATATAATTCGAGCAATATACCCAAGACTACTGGGATTATCATATAATCTACTGCATCGTATGATTTTTTGAGGATGCCGATAAGTGCGGTGATCGTTATAGGATACATCAAAATCCTAGCGTATCGACATAGCGTACATGGAGCATATCCGTTTGCTGCATTAAATAGATCTCATGTCATTATATTAACTACAGGATCGCCGTATCGACCATAGTATAATGAGCCAATCGTTGCTACAAGTGCTTGCACAAAAATGATTCGTAGTCCATATTTTTTGATGAAGTTCATAATGTAGATAGTAGGGATATAAATCTTTTATGGTGTAATCTTTTGTATTTTGAAAACAAGTTTGTTTTTTATTGGATTTTGATGAGGACAAATATAGAGTGTGAATGTTTTATACGTGTTTGATTTATGGGTTTTGTTCATCTTCACTGACATAGTACCTTTTCCTTTCTCGAGGCGATAGGTTTGATCAAAAAAATACCGGCGTATGCAAAATCTCATGATATGTCCGCTATTGCTGTGACTGATTATTGGGGTATGTATGGTGCTATACAATTTTATAATGCTGCAAAAGATGCTGGCATCAAGCCTATCGTCTGAGTAGAATTGGGTTTTGTCGTCGATGCACAAGCTGCAAACGATCCTAAGTCTATTGGTAACATCGTCTTGCTTGCAAAAAATCAAGCTGGCTATCATAACTTATTGAGATTGGTTACTTTTGCCAATACTGATGGACTCCAACACAAACCTAAAATTGACCTCACACAATTAGAAAAATATAGTGATGGCGTGATGGCGCACTTTGGTGGTGAAGAAAGTTGGTTTGCAAAATGCTTGTCTCATGGAGACGATCGAAGTAAGATCCGTGAGATAGCACAAAAAATTGTATCTATACTATGAGCTGATCATGTATTTGGTGAGATACAAGCACAGGATTATGCTTTGGTTCCTAGTTTACGTTTTGTGAATGAGAAGATAGAACAACTGGCAGAAGAAATATCTTTGCCGTGTATTGTAAACAACAACTTCCACTATATCAAATCCGAAGATTCGTATGCTTGGGAAGCTGCCTTAGCGATCAAAGACAATATGAAATTGTATGATGCTACGAGAAGAAAACCTGCGGGTCACTATCACATCATGACTGGAGATGAGATACAAGCAGTTTTGGTCAAAAATGGATACAGTCTTGGGCGCTCACAAGAATTAATGGATACAAATAGTCGTGTGGCTGATGTCATTGATACAAAAATAGAGCTTGGAATTACGCTTTTCCCAGATTTTGATCCATCTGATGACATCAAAGAATTGTACGAAAAACATAAAGATACGCTTGTCGAGTAAGTAATGTGTTTGCAAGTAGAGTAGATTTTTCTACAAGGAAGAAAATTTATATTTTTGTGATAATGTCATCTATAGTCGATTATATCAAAACACAATTAAACGAAGAACAATCATTGGCAGCTCTCCATACAGATACTTCCAGTCTGATCATTGCTGGTGCTGGATCAGGGAAAACAAGAACTTTGATGTATAAGATAGGGTATCTCGTTTTTGGGCGCAATATACCTATACAGCGCATCTTGGCAGTGACGTTTACGAACAAGGCTGCTCACGAAATGAAGGAAAGATTGGTTGCTCTGGCAGGAGACATGGGGTGATTAGACGCTCCTGTTACGAGAGATAATGGCTCACTTTTTGCTGATGGCAATGATAGTATCGATAGTTTTATCCAGCAAGTCACGACTACTGCTGCGGTGCATGTGCCGAGTGTGCAGATTAGTGATTGTAAGTGGATAGGGACTTTTCATAGTACTTTCTTGAAGATCTTAAAAGAAGATATCGAAGTCCTGCAACGTGGCTATAGCAAGCATTTTTCTATATTTGATACCAATGAAAGTAAGGCTCTCATCAAAGATATCCTCAAAAAAATGAATCTCCAGGAAGTCGTCAAAGATGCTGAGGTCAAAGGTGTGATATCCAGACTTAAGAACGAATGAGTAACTCCTGATCTTTTTGAAAAAAGAATGGCGAGTGATCATGATAGTACGATGGGTAAGGTCTATCACGCCTATCAAAAAGCTCTCCAGACTGCCAATGTCTTGGATTTTGATGATTTGCTTTTGTTGCCTTATGTCTTGTTCAAAGAACATCCTCATATCTTAGAAAAATGGCAAAATCATTTTGATTATATCATGGTGGATGAAGCGCAGGATACCAACTGGATACAGTTTGAATTGATGAAAATGCTCTCTGGAAAGTGTGCAAATATTACGCTGATTGGAGATGATTTTCAGAGTATCTATGGTTGGAGATGAGCAGTGATGGAGAACTTCTTGAATGTAAAACAATACTGGCCAGATATCCAGATGTTTAAGTTGCAGATCAACTATCGTTCACGTCCACATATCGTCCAAGCGAGCAATCATATCATTAAAAACAATGCTCATCAATACCAAAAAGAAGTCAAAGCTCATAGAACGGGTGATGATAAGATCACCGTATTTGCGCATCGTGATGAGATGGATGAAGCAGTCAATATCGTCGACCTTTTCAAAAAGATGAAAGATGGAGGCAAGATCAAATCTCGATCACAAGTTGCGATACTCTATAGAACCAATGCACAATCCTCTCCTTTTGAACAGATACTGATCCAGGAAGGTTTGCCGTATAAGGTTTTTGGTGCGTTTAAGTTTTTTGAAAGAAAAGAAATCAAAGATGTCTTGGGTTATGTAAAAGTGTTGCTCAATCCTAGAGATAGCGTATCGGTCAAAAGAATCCTCAACATCCCTGGTAGAAAAATAGGTAAGACAAGTCTGGATACTATAGAGGATGCTGCTATAGCTCAGTGAATATCACTCTATGAAGCGATGCAGTCTATTGATACGATCGATGTACCAAGTGCTGCTAGAAATGGTGTGATGCAGTTTATGAGTATATTTGCTGAGATACAATCGCAATGGTCTACGCTCTCCTCTGCTGATGTCATCAGTACGATATTGAAACTGACGAAATACAAAGAATATCTTATCAAAGAAGAATGAAATGATAGTGCTGCTGAAGAAAAATATGACAATATCGGTCAATTGATCAATATGGCTGGTAGATATAGTGAATATGGCGAAGATTCCTTGAGGCAGTTTATGGAAGAAGTCACTTTGCTTGCTGATGCCGCTGACAATAGCGATGAAAATGCAGAAGCCATCAAATTGATGACGACACACTCGAGTAAATGATTGGAATTCCCGTTTGTATTCTTGGTTGGGCTAGAAGATGGTATATTCCCTCTTGCCAATGCGATCATGGAAAGCAAACTATTAGAAGAAGAGAGAAGATTGATGTATGTGGCTATTACCAGAGCCAAAGATCATATTTTCTTATCCTATGCTGCCAGTAGGATGCAATGGGGACAGACGAAGTACAATCCTCCATCGAGATTTATCGAAGAATTACCACAAGATTTACTTAAAACGTACGATCTTTGAGGTGGAGCAAGTGCTGGTGGTAGTCAGCGTGGACCACAGATAGATGAATGAGATAGCGTCAGACATAAGCTTTTCTGACCTGGTTATGTACTGGAAGTATGGCAAAGTATGGCCATCGTAAAATTTCATAATCCGAAGTTTGGCGTAAGGAAAATAGAAACGAGATTTTTGGAGGTGACGTAGTATTGACAT
>CAYRCS010000004.1:32391-40450 GCA_964422855.1 uncultured Candidatus Peribacteria bacterium | reverse complement strand
CCTTTTCAATTAGACAAAAAAGTCCATCAAAATTTGCAAAAAAACACAAAATATACTATAATTAGATATGATTTTACCCATTACATGGTATCATGAATAATGTAGAAAAAAATTCAGCTTCTCCATCATCAGGAAGCAAAACAGGAAGAAATATTGCCTTAGCAACTGCTTTGGCTGCACTTCTTGCTACAAATGTCGACGCTCAGACCGTAGGCAAAAATTTCGATGCCAAACATTTGGATAAGTATGAAAAAACATACGAAAAGAATTTGAAAAAAGATGATCTCACGAAAGAAACAGGAAAAACTTATGATATGAGTCCAGGTGCTGTGGTAAATATGCTGCATGATGAAATTGATTATATGGTAAAATTGATCCCAACTCTTGTGGTAGATCATACAACATTTAAAGCATATCTCATGAAAGGATTACAAGAAAACAATATTTTAGATTTCTTGCTCTATGGTGATGGAAGTGCAACATATAAAACATTAGCCGATGGCTTGTCTACACAATTGGTAGATTATGAAACCAAAGATATAAATATTATTTCCAATAAAATAAAATTCCCTATCAATATTCCATCATCATACGTCGAATGATTGGGTGAGGAGTACAGGGATCAAACAAGTATTATCAAAAAGACATTTGATAATTCACTCAAAGATGCTCAAGGTTTGCTAAAAAGCGGTAAGATCAAGATCTGGTTTCCTACCAAAGAATCATGGGGGACATTCAAAACAGAAAATCCAGCTATTAACAACTATTATGTAAAAATGGAAAAAGATAGTGTTGGTTCACTCAAAGGAGGAATCGTAGAACTTGATTTCAACAAAGTCAACACAACTGGAACCTGAGACAAAAAAGAATTTATAGACAAGACTGATCTCCAGAGAAAGGTTATAGGACAATTATTCTACTGGAAAATACTACAAGCTAAATATGATCAGATCAAGAAGATGATCGACAAGAAAGCAAAAGATGCAACTATCGAAAACAAATAGTTTCAAGCCATCATACACAAAACCCTGTCAATGCGACAGGGTTTTTGTATACTTTTGCTATGGAAAAACTCTTCACCACCACACCTCAATCCGGCTTTATACATGAGATCCAACTCGTCAAATGATCGAGATTTATCGGTCTCATTTTTGTCGTACACAGCAAAGACGATGTGAAAGGCAGATTAGACGAAGTCCGCAACAGATATATCGATGCGACGCATCACTGTTATGCCTATCACATCGGGTGACTCATCAAATCATCAGACGACGGAGAACCTTCTGGAACAGCGGGCAAACCAATATTGTCGGCTCTACAAAGATCGTGATTTGATAATATTCTGTTGATAGTCGTGAGATATTTTGGTGGCACGATGCTGGGTGCGCCAGGTTTGATGAGAGCATATGGCGATTGTGCCAAGCAGACACTGACACATGTCCCTATTATTCAGCAGGAAAGTATCCAGACTTTGTCTGTTGCTATCAGCTACGACACCCTCCCCAAAGTTATGCAATTATGCAAACAATACGAAGCCCAGGTATCTCAACAGAGCAGTGATCTCCTCACACAAAAGCTTAGTATTACCATAAATACTGGATATGCTGATAGTCTGCGCCAGCAAATAGTATCCTTAGATCCAGGCAATGCTATCTTGTAATTGCAGCTCGATTTGTTACAGTACGAACAGTTTTTTGTATGCATATTGTCCTACCATGTCCCGACAGATGACCGTCTGACTTGAAATTCATATCAAACTCAAATCCGCTACCAAACTTTTTTGCCAATGTCAAAATATCCAAAACTTCGATAATCTCCTCCCAAATACCCACGTCTGTCCTGTCTGTACAGGCCAGCCAGGCGCCTTGCCTGTATTGAGTAAAGAATGCTTAGAGAAAGCCATGGTTTTAGGCAAAACATTAGCTTGTACGATCAATTCTATTTCACGTTTTGATAGAAAATCATACTTCTATCCAGATCTCCCGATGGGCTATCAGATCACACAATTTTTCAGTCCCACCAATACAGACGGAAAGGTTTCATATTACACAGATAACTTCACGACAGAGCATACCGTCAGCATCAGACAGGCACACATAGAGACCGATACGGCCAAGATGATCCATGATCAGGGAAGTGCATTATTAGACTTTAATCGCGCTGGCACACCATTGGTCGAGATAGTTACAGGTCCAGATTTTAGCTCGATCGACGAGGTAAATGAATTTCTCAAAGAACTCCAGAGGATAGTCAGATACAACGATATTGGTGATGCCGATATGGAGAAATGACAGATGAGAGTGGATGTTAACATCTCTATCCGTCCAGATAATGCAGCGCCTTTGGGCACGAGAGTAGAACTCAAAAACATCAATTCCTTTGGTGCGGTGCGTAGAGCAGTAGAGGTCGAATATGCCAGACAAGCAGCGCTCTATGATGCAGGTGAATCCTTCGAACAACAGACGAGAGGTTGGGACGACGCCAAGGGGGAAAGTTATCTTATGAGAAAAAAATCCGACAACTTAGACTACCGTTATTTCCCAGAACCAGATCTCCCAGCATTGCAATTACAGCCCAGTGATTTCGCTTGGTTGGATACACAGAAGATAGAAATTCCTCATCATATCATCCGCACCTGCAAAGAACAATATGGATTCAACAAAGAATATATCAACGCGCTCATTGGAGACAAAGCAGTTTTGGATTATTTCCTTGCTTGTATCGCAGATGGTGTCCAGCCCAAGACCATTGCAAAGTGGCTCACCGGACCTATTGCTGCATTCACCACAGAACAATTAATTACACTAGAGCAACTATCCTTTGATCGTAGCAAATTCATCGCATTTTGTACACTCGCAGATAGTGGTACTATCAACGACAATCAGGCCAAAGAAGTATTGGCTGTTATGTTGCAAACAGGCCAAGATGCAGCGGATATAGTCCGCGAGAAATGATTTGATGCGCCAGGATTGTCCGATGATGAGATTGCTGCTATTGCGCAGACTGTATTGGACGCCAACCCTGATATTGTTGCTCAATACAAAGGAGGCAAGACTACCACGATATGATTTTTTACAGGCCAAGTTATGAAACAAACTGCCGGCAAGGCTAAGCCTCAACAAGTCCAAGATATTCTCCAGAAATTATTAGCATAATAAAAGCCCTCCAATCGGAGGGCTTTTATATTTATCACGTGAGTTGATAAGATACTATTAACGATTATTTGCTATAATAAAGTTTCTCAATTCATTTTCGCTCGCAAAAGTTCTTGGTGTTTGGAAGTCTGGAGACGTCCATAGATTACCAGATTTCACTATTCTGTATACTTTGCCATTTGGTGCAACGATCACATTTGTGCCCAAGTTTGGTGTGCCATCACTACCATCGACGAGTTCTCCATCAGACCATTTACCTGCTTTGGATCCAGGATTTTGTCTATCGATGTATGATGCAAATGCTTCCTTGGTATCAAAGTATGCAGGCTTGATGAAGTCAGGAGAATAGTATGCATTTCTGGTTTCATCAAAGGCTACTCTATACTTCTTGTTGTTTGGTGCTGTATAGATAAGTACTGTTTCTACACCATCAAATTCATCATCGATATAGTCCTGTATAAGTTCCAAGAAGTATTCCAATGATTGTTCTTCACCATTAGATAGATCATTGTCGTCGAGTAGAGATTCGATAGCATTTTCCAATGTTTGGAAGAATGCAAGCGCTCTACTTGGATTACCTTCGTAGGTATCCACCAAGAGATCAAATATAAGAGCCAATTGCAATCTTTCACCTCTTGAAAGATCACTGTCATCACTATTACTATTATCAGTTGTTATATTCCATTCATCAGATACAGATCCGATAGAGAGAGTTGTAGAAACTTCTTCATCTTCTTCATCACTTGATATCATTTCAACCTCTATATCATCACCATTGTCGACCATACCAGTCGTACCTACGACGCTACCATTGATAAACAAAACTCCATCAGTGACGCTGGCCAATACTTGTATACCACTACCAAGTCCACTCACTGTTATCTCATCAGATGTATAACTTTCATCCAAGTCTGCATCATCGATATCATCAAACTCGAAATCATTGGCAGTTGTATCTGTAGATATCACAGTTGTAGTACCTACAATAAATGATCCAGTATCACTTGTTATCATATTTGATACTTTATCATATGCACGGACTCTCCAGTAATATGTACCAGTAGTGAGTCCACCAGTTGTCAGATTGATAGTAGAATTCACAGTACTACCAGATACATCGATAGATGAGAAGCTACTGTTGTTATCTATATGATATATATATCCAGATAAGCCAGCACCACTATCCACAGCATCAGACCAATCAAGTGTAAATGTACCAGTCACGGTACCACCATTTGCAGGTGAGAGCAGCGTAAGATTTGTAGGAGATATCGTATCCAATATGACTGATTTTACGGTTGAGAATGGAGTTAACACTCCCGCAGTAAAGAGTGCAGTAAGATTTTTGAGTCCATCTCCTGCAGTAAGTTGGATAGCTTGTACACCGTATGGGAATGGCGTAAAGAGATTGAACCCTATAATAGTAGGACTCAAGTTTCCATTGATACTTACTGTAGTAGCCATATTTGAAGCCAAGATAGCTTGGAGTTGTGTTGTATTAGTATAGTAGGTATTACCACTTTGTACGACCGTACCAAACAAACTCGTAAAGTCCATAACGCCTGCTATTTGTCCAAGAGATACAGGTTGCAATACCGTGAATATATATGGTCCTCCATTGGTACTGTTGCCTGCATTGTCGTAGGTAGTAAGCGTCCATTGGTAGATGCCATTTGGCAAGGTACTGAGACCGAGATTGGTACTCAAGTTTACTGATGTACCATAACTTGTCGCAGGACCTGCAACAATATTGCCATCGTTGTCATACAAAGTTATCATAGCATAATTAAATCATCCACTATCAACATTGGTCCATCCAAAATTAAATGGAGTCACACTAAGAGTATTTTGTGAAGGATATGGATTTGTGATGCTTGGAGCTGTGGTATCCACAGTAAATGTACTTGCGGCTGTAGTAGTATTGCCGGCTTGATCGATAGCAGTTACGGTGATAGTTCGTACACCATCATTAGGAAGTGTGAGCGTCATACTCTGTGCTGCATAGCCAGTCTGTTGGACGACAGTAGTACCATCGGTGACAGTAATATTGTATCCACTAAAGCTTGGCGTACCAAACTCTGATCCAGTCCATGTGAAAGTGACCATAGAACCAGATAGAGTAGATCCAGAGCTAGGACTTACAACAGTCACCGTAGGAGGGACTGTATCCAGTATCACATTTGTACTGGCTGTATACACGTAGAATCCTGTTGTATACGCAACATTGAGTGTGTATGATCCATTCACAACTGTATTGAAAGCAGTAGGAAGTGACGCAGTTGTATTGAGTGTACCATTCATAGTAGTAAATGGACCAGTCAGTGTATAATTTGCATCTATATTGGTTGCTAAATTAACGGTAAATGGTCCAGCGGAATATTGTGGAGTTACGCTTATAGATCCAGACAAAGAACTTGGCAAGACGCCATAGACTGTCACGATAACTGATCCACTAATAGCTGGATTATTGACATCGTATACAGTGAGTTGGTATTGCCCAGGATAGGTGATATTGAGTCCATTTGCAAAAGTATATATCCCACTTGGATTGGACATCAATCCACTCGTTGCCGGGATAGTAAATGTATTGTATGGAGGATTTGGAGGTGTAGTTACACCAGTAATACTCCATGCTACAGTACCATTGTATCCAGAGAGGAGATTGTTTGATGTATCATATAATGAGATAGAGACATTGTTGGCACTATTTGCATTCAAATTATTTGCGTTTGGTACCGATACGGTAAATCCAGAGAAAGCATACTGGAACATCGTACCTGTACTTCGTGCACTTGTATTCCACAAATGATCAAATGCTCTTACTCTTCGGTAATAAATTGTCTGTGAGAGACCAGATAGGTTGACAAAGTTTGAATTGTCTCCAGTACCAGATTGTACTATGGTAGTAAATCCAGAGTTGGTAGATAACTGTCGATAAAATCCTGAACTACCAGCAGCACCTATCATATCGCCAGGAGACCCATTCCATAGTAATTGGACACTTGTACCTACAAAAGTACCGCTATTTACTGGAGTTGTGTTCACGGGTATAGATGGAGCTGTTGTATCATAGTATCTGATAACTCTATAGAGTGGAGATTGTTTGGTACCAGTATAATAGTATCCCGTTACTACTTTGAGTCCATCACCAGTAGACCATTGGATAGTGATAGTTGTAGAACCATTGACTGTGCCAGTATATGTTTGCATCAAGTCACCTGCGATGACATAGTTTGTTGCTTCACTACTATATAATACCAGTTGGTTACCTGTAGTATACCATCGAGGATTGTCTTGATAATTTGATCCGCCAGTAGCAGTCAATCTACCACCAAAACTATAGCTATCAGCTATATGGAGATTTGTATTATACAATCCACCAGCATAGAGCACAAGATTATTTGGAGTAGGATAATAGTGTACGGCTTGGATTTGTAATGGAGTAAGTTCTCCAAATAGTGTAGTATTTTTAGCTACTATAGGAGTCCATGATTGATATCCATCGTCTGTACAATCATTAGAAAGACTTGTTATAAGTCACTGTGGATAAGATCTTCTGTAGCATCCATAGTCTAGGGCCGTTTGGTCTACAGAGCCGTTTGACCAAGATAGGCCGGCTACTAATGTATCTGTTGATAGTCCTGTTCCAAATTGTGTCAAAGGAGCAATATTGAGATCGCCATTTTTATTAGAATAGATTTGATTGTTATTATAATATCATACGCTAGCATTGTTAGAAGTTTCTACTCACCAGTTTCTATTAGCATATATCATTGATTTGCTGAGTATAACATCCACGCCATTGTTGATAGAAATACCATTTACAGTATTGGATGTTGATGCGGTATTGTGGATAAGTACCGAAGCACTGTTTATTATATTGATACCATCACCAGGAGAATTGTATATCATACTGTTGTTCAAACTTACTCCATTTGATCCATTGGATATGGTGATAGATGAGTTACTGAGGTTGTTGTATGATTGGATATTGTTGAATAGGATATCGTCAGCATCGTCCAAGTAGATGTTATCTGCTGAGCTATCATGGAAACGACTATTTGTGATAACCACACCTGATGTGGCATCGAGTCTCATCGCATTGGCAGTTGATCTATATATCTCTACATTATTCATCACAATTTTATTTGCTTGGATCGCATCAAATCATCTTAGAGAGTTAGAACCTAAGACACTATTGTATATACTGATATATGAGGCATTACTATCCACGTATACATCAGCACTATTTGATCGCGTACCCGAAACATTGTTGATAGTAAAGTTTTTTGCATTTACTGAGTTGATATACAGTCCAAAATTAGCATTGAGTGATGCATCGTAACCATTGATCGACACACCATCAATAATTATCTTGGACGCATTGTTTGTATAGAGCATAGCATTGTTGATACCAAGAACGCCACTTGTACCTTTAGTCAAACCATATTGTCCACCACTTGAGATCAAAGCGATACATGAACCCAAGAAAGTAACTTCACCAGTAAGCGCTTGATTGCCTGTGAGGACATAGATAGTGTTTGGATTGAGTTGGAGAGGAAGGCTATTGGTCCCGACATATTGGACTGTAATAGCAGAACCTCCGAGACAGCTGTTTGTATCCCAATTTTGTTGGTATGCAGTAGTAGTAGGAGAAAGTGGATTACTTCCAAACAACGCAGCGACGATATCGCCTGATGTTGGGTTTTGTGCCCAAAATGCAGAGTCGATAAACTGTGTATTGCTCCAGTTGATAGCAAAAACACTTGTTGCCAAGCCTATTAGACCAAGTGCAAACGCTCCAAATAAAACTTTAAGATGATTTTTGACGAAGTTCATGGCTGTGTATAAACACATAAAAACTATCATAATTATAATGCCAAAAGCCAAAAATTGCAAATTTT
>CAYRCS010000004.1:0-32291 GCA_964422855.1 uncultured Candidatus Peribacteria bacterium | reverse complement strand
GATGGGAAGTACTTAGGATTGATAAAATTATATGACATAAATCATTTGTTGGTCTTCTGGACCTTGAAGGTCTTGCCGTTTGGAGCAGTGACAGTCACTGCTGCGAAGCTTATATCGAGAGTCGTATGATCCCAGACAGATTTCTTCGGATTATTTTTATCAATGAGTTTGGTCAAAGTTTCATATGATATATAGAACTTAGGAGACTTGAAGTCAGGTGATGTATAGACTTTTCTGTCTTCGAGATATTGTATCTTATATACTTTACCGTTTGGCGCAGTATAGGTTCGTTCGGTCATATTATCATCATTATCACTTCTCAGATCTATCAAGTAATCATCCACGATCTCTCCGAAACATTGTAACTTATCAGCATCCTCATCTTCGCCATCATCGACGAGTTCATCGATGGTATCATTGATCATATCAAGCATGAGATCCAAGATATTGATAAGTCTTGGCGTGTTGCCTTCATAGACATTGCTAAATGCATGGAGTAATATCAAGTACACTGATCTGCGTTCACAGTAATCATCTGGGTTTGGTTCGTCGCCTTCTTCGATAGTTGTTACCGAGAAGAGAGTAGTCAGATTGTTGATCGTGAGTGTAGCAGTCACAGTTTCCTCATAATCATCACTAGATATGAGCTCGATTTCAACCACATCACCATTTATAACATATCAGGTAGTACCTACAGCTTCACCATTGATCACTAACACTCAGCCCGTCACTTGTGCCAAGTAACTTCCTGGTACATTGGTGATAAATATAGGCTCAGATGTATAGACAGTATCAATATCTGCATCATCCAAATCTAGTATGCTTGGTAATGCAAATCCTGTGATATTATTGGTTGATCCTGTAATGCTAAATGCCTTGCCTGTGAATGCAGTATTTCATGCTGCATCATATGCTTGTACACGCAGTGTATAGTTACCATTACCAAGCGTGTTTACAGTCCAGCTTGTTGGAGTACCTTGTGTAGATGCTACGATATTGTTTGCTGCATTGGTGATATAACTATAGTATCACGTGATGCCATTTACATCAGATCCTGACCACAAGAATTGTCCTGTGTTGCCTGTATAGACGTATCCCGAGATACTTGGCATTTGTATGCTAATAGAAGGATTGACTGTATCGAGTGTCAGATATGCAACATGGCCATCGACTTGTCCATTACCCAGACTCGTAAATGTCGCTTGTACTGTTTTGACTCCATCGCCTGGGGTTATGAGTATACTTGCAAGAGCAGAGGTATTCATCGTTCCTCAGAATGTCCCTTGTGTATCTCCACCAAAGACAAATCATGCTGGTTCGGTAGCATAGACATAAGCTTCATTGGATATTGTGTTAGTATATAGACTCGGGAATTGGAACCATGCATTAAATCCTGTAGCATTGACGATACTTGTAATCGCAGCAATGCCACCCAAAGGATCAAACAGATGTCCTTGTGCTGATAGATTGTTAAATTGTAGTGAGCTATCAAATGCACTGGTATAAGTATTATTTGAGAGATTGTAGTTTACACCAGCTATCAAATGGAACAAAGTTCCTGATCGATTGTGTTGGATATAACCGTAGACGTTGGTTTGTGTAACTCCTGCACAGTTGGTGTATAGCCCTCATGTGAGTGTTAGGTTGTTATACGAGCTATCAATAGCTTGCATTGCTGCCAGACTTTGAGCATCTAGTGGCCACATTCTCCATCATCTCTGATTGTTGAAATACAAACCTCTGAGTTGTTGTGTACAACCGGTGATCGTTTGCGATCACACAGTAACTGTTTGTGCACTTACAGTGAGAGGATTATTCCAATACGCAGCACCGACAAACATATTGCCTCCGTATTGCCAGAGGAGTGAAGAGAAGTTGTTTTGTATTCCACTATTAAATCCTTGGAAGACATTGTTATCTAGATCGATATATTGAGTATATCAAAACCCTATCCCACAGAGGACGCAGAGTAATGATATAAAACTATATACAATTTTTTTGTTCATAGTATATGATTAGTTAAGAGGCATCGCAGTAAGAACTCAAGCAACATTTGCACATCCATAGAATGTACCATTAGCAGTTCATTGATTGTATTGATACCAGATTTTTCATTCATCATCGGCATCATTACACATAACGGCCATACCAAGACCACATCACAATCCATTGCTACATGGTGCTGGTGTTACAATTAACCCATCCATTCACAAAGAAAGGTCCGCGGGTTTACCAATTGCAGTATAGCCACGAATAGGAGAATTAATACCAACTCCACCATATGCTCATATCAGAAACTGTCATCATGATGTAGTAGAAAGAATAGATCAAGTAGCATTCCATACAAAACTATCATTGTGTGCTGCATTTGCATTCTGACCTGCTGCAAATGAGTAATCTCATGCTCCAGTATTCTGGTACCCACCTGGTACAGTAGATCGACTACCGAGAGTAACGTTTCAAACTCATCCTCACACAAATCATGCTATTCATTGAGCAGTATTGAAGTTACCTCATACAACTACATTTGATGGTCCAAATAATATGGGATTACCAATCGCTCTATTGCCAATTCCTCAACCAACAAAAGAGTTCTGTGTGGCCTGGTTGTTTGATCATCATACGACTACAGCAAGTGTCCGACTTCCTGTATTGTTATTTCCTCATCCTATAAATATGTTTGAACCAAATTGCCCATCAATTGTATTGCCTGAACCTCAGACAATTACAGAGCCATTTGAATTTACTAATATTCTATTGTTAGATCCTCAAATGATTGATGATTGGATGCTGTTGACAACGTTGTTTAATCATCAACCTACAAAGCTATAATCAAACGCTGCAATATTATTGAGTCATCATAGTATAGATGAGTAATCGCCTGTTGTTTCATTGCCTCTACCTCATCATATTGTAGATCTATATCCTCTCGCTGCATTCATAGATCATCCTCATATGAAACTTTCATCACTAGGCACATAGTTTGAAACTCATCCTGCTATCGTACTTGTGGTTCATGTCGCAGCGTTCGCAAATCATCCTCACACAGTAGAAGCATATCACAAGGCATAGTTCATACCGCCTCATCAAACAACCGCATAATCTCACGATAGAGTATTCCCACTACCTCATGCAATGATAGCATACGATCCGTTATTATACGTATGAGAAAATCCTCATATCATAGATCCATTGGGATAGTATCTATGTATTTCTGTATTGTTTACTCTCATAGAAAGTCATTGATTATCAGTAGTCCCTACAAAATTAGTAGTAGGATTGGTCCCAGCATTACCAGTAAGATTCCATCCATTGCTTGATCATCATAGGGCAGATATAGTCACAGTATTGATTGATGAAGATAGTGATATTCATGGTCATGCGATCAATGATTTGGCATTCCAAAGAACACTTCATGGTGAAATAATAGATGCTGCCAACAATGATGTTCCTCATCATACACTAACTAACGAGTATCATGTCGCTGTTCCTCCTAAGAAAGATCCGGCAGATCTTGTACTTACTTCTTTGGTAGTTGGGTTTATTGTTAATACATCCCATGAGTTAAGTCATGCAGGCGTTGTATGTATCATCACATTACCTGATACATCAAGTGCTGCTTGAGGATTGTTTGTTCTGACTCATACATTTGCACCAGAAGTAGAAAGTACAGGACTTGGTATTCCTATAGTCTGCCTGGTATAGACATTATGGTCATAGTAATTACCATTGTTTTGTATGGTAAGATCTACACAGTAAAATCCTTGATCATTTACTGAAGCAAATGAAGGAGAGCTACAATCTGCTGCATTAGCATTGACGTCACAAGTACATCTTGGTGCTGTACCAATATCTACAGGAGGATATCACAAACCTGTATTACTATTTACGAAATTATATTGATAGGTAACATTGAGTCCTTGTGTTTCTACTAAGAAATCTCAGAGGATATTTACTGATCTTGTTGGATTGGTTTTATTGACTCAGATAAGTCAGCCACTTTGGTACATCACACTTATCTCGAGTGCAGAACCCAAAGAGTCCAGTTTAGGAATAAAGTTACTGGCTAGAGAAAATATTGGAGTAGAGGACGATCCAGGCACATAGACGACGTTACCTGAAGTATCCAATCCCAAGGACATATTGTTCCACGAATTACCGTTGGACAAAAATCCAGTTCTGATGTATATCCCTCATGTGGATATATCAACATTGACCGTACCAGAAGCAGTTCCATCACTCGTCCAGATAGTCTCCATGATGTATTGGAGCGCATTATTGAGCGAGGTAGGAATTTGTACTGCGTATACAGACATCCCGACCAAGGCTGTTCCCAGTAATATGGCTACAAGATGCTTTATAAAAGAGTGCAATTTTTTCATGTGTGATACCAAGATATAAATCTTACATCAATTATAGGGCAGATTGAGATTATGTGCAATCTTGGGACGCCCGATACGGCACTTTGATTTGACAAAAAACGCAAATATAAAAAAATATGTCATAAAATAGCTCGTCGTGCGTATTACAATTTGCATATGAGCATATTTTCTCTATACCAATCACAAATTTACTCCTCACCGTATATGTATGGTCATAGATCCATTCTTGAGGATGGGAAACAAAAATGATAACCAAACATCCCCACAAAACACTCCTCCTGTCACACCAGCTCCAGCCACAGCACCTGTCACACAGCCTGTTGTTGCAGCACCTGTTACCCCTACCAAAGCACCAGCACCTGTCCAAAAAGTAGGTAGCAAGCTATCGATGGGCACATTCCTTATAGGGTGTGTGGTGTTTCTTGTATTGCTCGTGGGACTAGCAGCAATCGTGATGTATATGATCATCAAAAATCCTGATCAATACGCGAGTATTGGACTCGATAGAGGTACTGTTCAGAAATTGTTGCAGACATTTACGATATTGTTTTTTGGGTTTCTCTTCTTCGTAGGACTGGGACTGCTCGTCGTCAATGCATATAGATTGGTAACTGTCAAAAATAGACCAAAATTTGGTTATATGACAGGGACGATTATTTGATTTTTTGTTTTGCTCGGATCTATTGCCTTGTGAGCAGTAACGATCTCCAATATCAATCAAATGGCAGCAAGTCAAAACATAGATACCAATAGTTTGCTCGTTCCCTACGTCAATTTCAAAGACGGACCACAATACTTCTTGGGTGATCCAAGCATTAAGTTAATTGCGCCTATTTCTCTATCATATCAACTCAATAGCCCAGTATTCAACGCACAAGTATACCCAACATTGGGTGTCGTAGATATCGAAGGAGTGACGCTAGATTGTGGTAATGGCCAGATAGTAAATATGGATACTACCAATCTCACCTTTACCGAATCATGCTTCTATCCTACACAAGGAGATTATCCACATAGTATAGCTATCACACACGTCAACAGACAAACCAAAGAAAGAAAAACAGATACTATTAGTGTTGGCGTACTCAATGTCCCAGCAGAGATTAGTATCGATGTCGAAGATGGTGAAGTCAGATATGAAAATGGTGAAGTAGTGGTCGGTAAAGTACCGCGCAAGGTGACCTTTGATGCATCAGCAATCTTTGGAGAATTCAACTTGAGAGATTATCTCTTATCACGAGATACCAACGGTGATGGCGAAAACGATAGAGAAAACGATCCTATCTATACATTCGTCTACAACTACGCACAACTATATAGCATCGATGTCAGATTCCCAGGATTAAACTGATATCTGTATACATTCCCTCTCAGAGTAGAGCCGTCTGATGTACCTGTATGTTTGGTGGCATCCAAAGCACTCAAAGGCACGCAGTACGAGTTATCGACCACATTCTTGGATAGAGCAAAGATCGATGAATATGGATTTAGTATCATCGATATTGCAGATGATAAGGTCATAGAACGTATCAAATCTACTACTGATCTATTAAACTATACATTCCCAAGACCTGGTAGCTATGCGGTCAAAGTAGACTTTGTGACTGATGAAGGCAAGCAAGGATATTGTGAATCAGATGACTTTGATGTGGGTAGTTCAGATTTTGATATAAACTATGATATCTATTACAAATCACCACAAGCTCCTACCTACGCAAAAGCAGGAGCGGGTAGCGGCGATGTCGTGAGTCTCGCAAACGATATCATTACTATCCAGCAAATCCCAACCATCATACAACTTCGCATCACCAAGATCAGTCCAAACAATCCAAACGCTACGACCAGAGTATTCTTCAATGATAGTGCTATAGTAGCATTGGAACCAGGAGTGTATGAAGTCAAATTTGATAGTGAAAAAAGCAAAGATATTAGCGTAACAATAGAGGACGCAGAACGTGGTGCTAAGACAGAAAAAATCATCAGCGTCGTATCAGCAGTATCACAGATAGAACCCAAGTTATTGATAACTCCAGACGTGGTAGGAAGCGATCCATTTACGGTAACCTTTGATGCATCCAGTACTGTGCTCAGAGATACCAATGATCAGATCATCTACTTCACATGGAACTTTGGCGATGGGGAGATCAAGAAAAATCTATCACAAGCGATAGTGAGTCATACATACAAATATGATAGTACCACGGAAAACGGAACATATACGCCAGTCGTTACTATCCAAACAAAAAAAGGACACAGCCTTACATTTAGTGGCGAGTTGATATCAGTTATGAGACCAGTCCCAAATATTAGCATTGACTTCGATTCACATCCAAGCCAAGTTGCCAAGGTAGGTGACAAGGTAGATCTCATCCTCAAAGCAGAATGATTACCCAAGAAAATATACCGAAATTTTGGTAACGGCAAGACCTTAGAATGTGCCGGCAGACAATGTATAAGCGCCTCTACTTCCTATGATGAGACAGGTAACTATCCCATCACAGTCAAAGTAGAATATGATAGCAAACCTACTGCTGAAGCTACACAAAACATTAAGATACAATAATTACTATCAAATAAAAAAGAGCTCCAAATAGGAGCTCTTTTTTTATATTATCTTCTGTGTGTGATCGAGTTTCCCCTCCATATCAAACCCAAACACATACTCCACATATTCCCCAGCCAATACTCTAGGTAGCCAATACTGATCATCTTCTCGCATCTGATCATAGGGGAGTGCTGTCGGATCTCGTCGCTGTGGTCTCATTTCTTCGGTTTCTACAGCTTCTTGCCTGCAGTCTTTTATGACAAAAATATGCATGCATTGATTCCAATCAGGTCTGGCAGCAAAGGTAAAATCTATCACTCATACTTTCTGTAATTCAGAAATTTGCGCAACTATATGTGTCTCTTCCTCTAATTCTCTGATAGCTCATTGTTCGGGACTTTCGCCTTCTTCGATCTTACCTCCTGCACCATTTCGTTTGTCTAGGGCCATCGTAAATCACGAGTCACTCATCTTCTTGGTACACAAGAGTATCTGTCAGGCAGGATTGAATACAAATACTAAGGTCACGTCTCTCATATCCTATACTAGCGAGTAAATGACTGCCATAGAGACACTATTTCATCATTTGATATACCAAATACTTTGCCCGTCCCTACGATAACAGGAGTTATTTGGAGTATGGTATCTCCCTGTTTGATTTGGATAATATCTAGTCATGTTTTCTGAGCAGTGACAAATATACTTCTTTGGCTTCCAAGAAAGAGTACCTTGTTTGGGAATATATCCAAGTTGCCACGCATACTAGTGATGGTAATCGGTTCATTGATATCCTCAGATGTTTGAGATAGTATCTTCAGTATTTTGGTCGTATTGATTTGCATGTATCCACCAGCAAATCCAGTCAGAGAGATCGCGATATCGTTTGTTTTTGCTGCGACGGTATCATTCGTATCTCGCCCCAATGATTTGCCTTGCGTTTCGACGAAGAGGATAGGATCGATGGTATTTGCTACGATCAGGCTTCTGCATTTTCACTCATTGACAATTCATTCTAGATCATCGCCACAGGCACTAGGATGATAGGGACGTGGACCTGTTTGATTGATATCTATCTGTCGCTGTACATGCGGTCAGAAACTATTGCCACTATCGCCAATTTCTCCTATCACATCACCTTCATCAACGACATCTCCTTTGCGGATCAGTACTTCACCCAGATGAGCATAACTACTCCATATTTTTTTATCTCCAAGTGTATGTTCGATGATGACCAAATTGCCTCGATTTCATCTTCGTCCAGCTTCTATGATAAGACCAGATCACATCGCATAGATTTTTGTTCATGCAGCGCTAGCTATATCGACTCACTTATGACTTCATAGACCAGTATCCCATCCATCTGTATACGTAGAACCCCAGAGCACTTTGTAGATACGACGGTAGCGAGGGTCGTCTTGTACTGCCATATAGTTTGCTCCTGTTATACGAGGTGCGAGAAAACTGCAAGGCTCTTCATAAGGCCTGAGACAGTTATTGATCGTCACTTCTTCCACAGGATACTGTCGTGCCAAACTGAGCGCCGGGACAAACAAAACCACCAATCACAAAATATATTTTCACATCATCATACTATACTAAATATTGTTTTTACTGTAGGAAAAAGTATGCTGACTGCAACGCGAGCTTTATCATTTGTTGCATCATGGCACTCGACCCACAAGAACTCAAACATCTCATGGAATTGGCACATATCACTATAGCTCCTGATCAGGAGGCACAGTTTTTTGCTAAATTTGAGTCGATTGTCGGAGAGCTCAACAAACTCCAAAAACTCGATCTTTCATGACATACACCACTACCTCCAGAGGTGATGCAAACGATTCATGAAGGGGTAAAGGATTTCGATAATACCAAAGGACTACTCCAAAATGTGGAGCACCCAGTTGTCAATAATTCTATACAGATCAAGTCGGTGTTGGATTAGAAAAATATATTATTGCTGTTGAGGTCGTTCCATATTGTCAAATCATAGTTTATTTCTTTTGCGACGTTTCTCAAATTTAGGATAGATAAATACTCCAGGAATATTTTTCCCATTAATAATAAGTGGCTTGAGCTCACGATCATGTTCAAGTTCATACAGGAATTTTTCTTCAATTGTTCATCACACGGGCAAAGCGTTATCATCTTTTATAATAGCATCAAGCAGCTGTTCTCAAGTCATGGTATTTTCAACTGCTCATTTAGTCTTTATAGTAGGGATGAGGCATTGTTGTATCATTGTTACTATGTCATGTACTGTAATGAGTTGCTCTAGTCTAAGAGTGACAAATATTTGTTTCACATATTGATAGATTTCACTGACTGTCATCGGTTTGATATTCTTGATGCCACTATATGGCATAAATTGATGTTCTCACAAAAAATAGTCTCAGCTGCTAGTATGTATCCTTCCCTGAGCTTTACCGTCAATTCGTGCAGAAGAACCACTTCATTTTCTTGCTCACTTATCCTTGTTTTCATAGTTCTGTGGAGAATCTTTCCATCTTTCTATAAAATCATTGTGCAGAGATTGTATATCATGCAAATAGATCTTATGATGAGCAATTTCGACATAAAATCATTTAATATCATCATGTTTGTAGTATGCTTCTACATTGAGTAAGTCTATCTTAGAGGGTTCTACAGTAATATTACGAGTAGCGCCTCATTTATCTACATATGAGTAAGTCTGCCCATCCCATGATATTGATTTTTGTTTAGGAGCTACTTTTTTAGGAGCTACTTCATTAGGAGTCACTTCATCTGTTTGAGAACTATTGCGGTAGATCTCTCGATCATTTTTTATTTCACGATCTAGGTCAAAAATTTTTTTTAAGGTAGCAAATTTTTTATTGATGTCACCAATTTTCTTCTCACACCAGTACAGTATTTGTAGGTCTTTTTCGTTGTCCAAACAATCCTCATACAAAGGGTATTCGTCCTTTACTAATTCTGCAAAAAGATCTAGTTTTGCTTCAGACTTTGTTTTTTTTGATAAGTCAAAAGCTTTTTTGGTATCCTGATTTTTCTTTTGAACAACAGCATCCATCTGAGCAAGCACATATTTGTCTGTACATCAATAACATGCAAAAAAATCTTTATCTAGCTCATATACAGCAGGGAATGTTTCTGACTTTTCTCTTACTGTTTTAATTTTGAGTATGTCTTTGTCTTTCAGCTCCATGTACATAAACTTTATGATCCCTGAGATATCTTCTTTGGTGTATTCTTTCCCTATTTCTTGTGGATTTTCTCATTGAGGATAGGCGTCATTGAGATCGTCATTTGAAGCAAAGTTATTTTTGTTGTATAGCTTGGTCATATAGTACCACAGTATATTAGCTTCTTCTTTTTCTCTTTCAGGATTCTCATCTTGGTTGAGAAATCTTATTCCTCATATATCTTTAGCTGCATCTGCAGAATTGAGCTCTGGATCAAAAATAGTCTTATTGATAATGCTATTTTCAGATTTTGCTCTCTTAGTAATACGAAAATGTATATCGTGATCATAAGTTATGCCAAAAACTCTCATTTGTTTTCTTGGAAGTCGATATAATTTATCAGAAAAATAATTCGCATGAGATTTATCCTCTATGAGATCTACATTTTTGTCCAAAGGCATATGATAGAAAGTCTTAGTAAGCTCAGTAGTCACAAATTTATCAAACACTTTTCTATATCCGTCGATTACTTCTTTGTTTTCTATGTAGTCTTGTTTTGTTATCATCTTTTTGAGTACTGCACATACTATAATTTTATACAGGACGCTTTCTTGGGGAGGCAGTTCAGGATGATTGATTATTGAGTTTTTTCTTATAAATCAGATTATTTCTTCGGTGCTCTTTAAACTGATGGTTCATTGATCAGTTGTATTGTGAATTTCAAAAAATTTCTTAGGAATTTTTTGCCCTGTAGTCTGCTGATACTTAGTTATTTCTTGATTGAGTAAGCTATTAAAATGATCTATAGCAGTATTACTTAATCAGAGCAACTCATCTGAGTCTCCATCAAACATCAAAAACTCATTGCGATAGGTTTTCCATTCAGATAATTTCATTTTAGTCTCCTTGTTTTTACTCATTTCAGATGCTATAAGTTTGATGATCTTGTCATTTGGAGTATTGGCAGGTATATCAGCAAGATCAAGCAAGCTTATCTTATTCTCAAAAGCAGCGTTTGCTCTTCTTTTAGGTTTTTCAAGAAAAAGTGCAGAGATCTGTCGTGCAGTATCAAAATCCGAATTCCTATGAAACTCTTGTAGAGCTCATACATAATACAATTTAGCATCCATATTCTCACGTGGGGTAGAACTCATATCTGCATAGATTATAAATATATCATCTATCATAAATATAAATATGTCAATATCAAGAAAATCTACACTTTAGATTAGCCATTTTTACTTGAAAACAGGGAGCCAAATCATATAGTGACTGCAATTTGCATTTTTGTTTTTGCAAAAACTTTTTTATTCACGTTTATCACCAAGTAATTATGGCAACAGCGATCTCTTTGGATAAGGTACGTAATATGGGAATTATCGCCCACATTGACGCCGGTAAGACTACTACAACAGAAAGAATTTTGTATTATACAGGTAAAAACCACAAGATTGGTGAAGTACACGAAGGTGCTGCAACTATGGACTGGATGGAGCAGGAACAAGAAAGAGGTATTACTATTACTTCTGCTGCGACGACATGTTTTTGGAGAGGTCACCACATCAACATTATTGATACTCCGGGACACGTAGACTTCACGATTGAAGTAGAGAGATCTCTCAGAGTACTTGATGGAGCGACAGTAGTTTTCTCATCATCTGATGGTGTACAACCACAGACTGAAACAGTATGGAGACAAGCTAACAAATATAAGGTGCCAAGACAATGTTTCGTAAACAAGATCGACAAGATCGGAGCTAATTTCGCTATGTGTGTCGAATCTATCCAGAAAAGATTATCGAACAAAGCAGTTGCGGTACAATTCCCATACGGTGAAGCATCAGACTTCAAAGGTATCGTTGACCTTACAAGAATGAAATACTTCACATTTGAAGGTACTAACGGCGAAACGCAAGTAGAACACGAAATACCAGCAGATGTAGCAGACAAAGCTAAGTCTATGAGAGAAACACTTACAGACGCAGTATCTATATTTGATGATGAATTGGCAGAAAAGTTCCTCGGAGGAGAAGAAATATCATACGAATTGCTTATGAGAGCACTCAGAAAGGGTGTAGTAAGTAACGAATGTTATCCAGTATTGGTAGGTACAGCATTGAAAAATGCAGGTGTCCAATTGATGCTTGATTACGCAGTAGATGTATTGCCATGTCCATTGGATGTTGGTGCGATGAAGGGAGTAGACGTAGATGACTCTACTAAGCAATTGGAAAGAGCTCCATCAGATGATGCTCCAGTATCAGCCCTTGCCTTCAAGATTATGACTGATCCATTTGTCGGTAGTTTGACATTCGTAAGAGTATACTCTGGAGTGGTAAAAACAGGAGACGCATTGCTCAATCCTATCTCTGGTCAAAGAGAAAGAGTAGGTAGACTTATCCTTATGCACGCAAACAAGAGAGAGGAAATATCAGAAGTACATGCAGGACATATTGCTGCATTCTTGGGTCTCAAGGATACAAGAACTGGTCATACGCTCTGTGATGAAAAGGCGCCAATTATTCTTGAAAAGATGGATTTCCCAGCTCCAGTTATTACATTGGCAGTGGAACCAGTATCTAAGAAAGATCAAGAAAAAATGGGTCTTGGACTATCTAAGCTTGCATATGAAGATCCTTCATTCAAATACTATTCTGATGAAGAATCCAATCAAACTATCATCGCAGGTATGGGTGAATTGCACTTGGAAATTATCGTTGATAGATTGAAAAGAGAACACAAGGTAGAAGTAAATACAGGTAAACCACAAGTTGCATATAGAGAAGCTATTACCAAGATCGCAGAAGGTGAAGGTAAATTCGTGAAGCAGTCTGGAGGTCGTGGTCAATACGGACACGTTGTCTTGAGATTGGAACCTATCACAGAAGGTGAAGAAAACTACATATTCGAATCTGAAGTGAAGTGAGGTGTGATACCAAACGAATTTATCCCAGCAATTGATAAGGGAGCAAAGGAAACGGTAGCTCAAGGAGTTATGGCTGGATATCCTATCATCAAGGTCAAGGTCGTACCATTCTTCGGTTCATACCATGATGTCGATTCATCTGAAATCGCGTTTAAGGTAGCGACATTTACAGCATTCAAGAACGCATTTGCCAAGGCTGGTCCAGCATTGTTGGAACCAATCATGGATGTAGAAGTAGAAACTCCAGAAGATTATGTTGGAGACGTGATGGGTGATCTTTCTTCAAGAAGAGGTATGATCCAAGGTCAAGAACAAAAAGGTAACGTAACAGCTGTAAGAGCTCACGTACCATTATCTGAGATGTTTGGATACTCTACAGACTTGCGTTCATTTACACAAGGTAGAGCAAGTTATACTATGCAGTTCTCATCATACGAAAAAGTGCCAGACGCAGTTGCTCAAAACATCATCAAAGAAAGAGTAGCCGCTGGTAAAGTGAGAGTTATGGATGCATAATTAACAATAGATATTTGAATACAAAAAAGCCCTCCGATGGAGGGCTTTTCTGATAGTAAAAAAGGAATGTAATCGTATATTTGGTCTAGTATTTATTTCATATATCTCATATGGAAACCACTACATTCCCCATCAAAGGCGAGTATATAGAACTCATCAAACTCCTCAAAGCAATCGGTATCGCTGATAGCGGAGGAGAGGCAAAGACGATGGTTGACGAGCAATTAGTCCAAGTCAACGGAGTTCTCGAACTACGCAAACGTGCGAAGCTGAGAAAAGGAGATGTCGTCACGACAGCGACACATAGTATTACGATAGGATAGTTATTTTTTAATAACTATTCCACCATCTCATAATTTCTCATATTTTTCTGGAAATTCTGCAAGTTCAAAAACCATCGCAGTACATGAATCTATCCCTATGCCATATATTGCTTGAGTTTCCTTCATGGCTCGTTCGAGTGCTCCTTGTTTATTGCGTTGGGTATAGTGTCATTCAAAAACTGTTTGTGGGACAAGTCATAAGCTTGGTAGTGCTGTATAGCTGTTATCAGTGTTTTTGACGATGTAGTGTGTTCCTAAGACTTTGACCCCAGCGGATTCTCCAATGATTGCATAGGCATTGTGTATAAGTTTGAGCAAGGCTGGATTGGATATGATCTTGTCTATAAGATTTATAGGATCGCTTCATCCACTAATAAATATGAGAGGATTGTGTGCTTTGCTAATATGTTCTGGATGGTCTGCATTGAGATATTCCATATCAGGGATATCGATATTTCTATGAAATCGATCACCATCCCATTCGGCCCAAGAAGATCCATTGGGTCTAGCAAATGGGATATGAAGCAATTGTTTGGGAGCTAGTGATTGTATAACTCATTCGATCATCTTTAGTTCCTTAGCGGCATCTCCTTCTTCAGCTCCACCAAAAAGAAATAGTTTCATTGATGTATCGCAATATAAAATTATTTCTTCATGCTCGCCAACAGATGCCACTCATGAGGATTGGATTCGTAGATTTCTCTTTGGAGTTTTTTGGCAGTCTCTGTAAAGAGCGTTGCGTTTATTCTATTAAGTCTATCTTCTTTTCGTATCTCAGATATTTTGTGTCCTTCGTACATTTTTTCCATGATTTCCAAGTCTGGATCAAGCGTATCTGCATCTTTCATGATCTTGGATTCGATAGTTTCTCTGCCTTCTGCTTCATGCCAGAGCTTGATAAACTCTTCCCCAATAGTGACATTTTTAAATGTATCCGCTATTGCCTTGTCTTCATGTCTATCGACATATTGTTTGGAAACATAGTGCGTATCCGCTGATCTAATCTCTCCAATATCATGCACCAGTATAAGTTTGAATATATGTCCGACATTTCCCACACCTTCATGTTTGGCAAGTATCGCAGCTATCCAGCATGCTCTCATGGTGTGCTCAGCCACATTGGCTACGTCATTACCATAAAATTGATTCCAAGTCCTAGCAGTTCTTCTGAGTGTTCCTATCTCGAAGAGAAAATTGATATCGTTTTGAAATTGCATGGTATGTCTGAAATATAAACAATATGATGCCATACTAACTAATGGCTCTACAGATACAACAAAAACTATATAGGCTTTGCAACAGCATAGAGCGTTCTACCTGTTCACAATGTGTAGCGACGATTATGTAGTTCAGAGAAAATATCAGCAAATAGTGGTATATGATTTATGTATTTTGCTAGAGAACTTTGTTCTGTGTTTGTATTGGTAGATTTTCCTGTTATAAGTCTTCTCAAGTCAGCAATAGCTCATAAGGGAGCATATTGTTCCAACATTTCATGGATAGAAAATCAATTATTGGCACATAATGTACGGAGGTCTTGTGCTCTAAAATTATTTTTGTGATGTTCGTTGTTTTGTGCTGCATTTGCGCCATTTGGTACCGATATGATGAGAGTCCCATTGTTTTGTACTAGTTGCCTACATTTTTGAATAGTCATATCAGGATCATCCATATGTTCAAGTACTTCAAAACAAGTGATGAGATCAAATGCCACATTGTCCTGTATATCTGTTACGCTTTTGTTAAAGTAATTTACTCTTCCATGAGCATAATGATCTTGGGCGTATTGTATAGCTTCTGGACTGATGTCAATTCCGGTTACGATAGCTTTTTCACGAGCAAGAAGAAAACTTCAGTAACCAGTACCACATCAAATATCCAAAACATTGGCACCTGGGATTATATATTCCAGAGCTTTATCATAACGTTTTATATGAGCTTTTCTTGCAAGATCCATTATGTGTTTGTCTCTATAGGGATCTATTCTCTCGTGCATATTCTCAGTGAATCAGTATAAACAATAAGACATATATTAAATATATAGTTATTTTTGTCAATAGATGAGAGCACAAGATGTATTATAAAATATCTACTATTCTCGCAGATAAATATTGAAACAATACTTTCGCCTACGACGAAAGAATTGCAGCTTTTGGCAAAGCTGAAATCACAGTGCCTGCCTTGATAGATGGTACATTGGATGATATACAAATCTGAGAAACTATTACATTTGCTGAACTTGAACATAACCAAGCAAAGTTATTTTACGGTCTCCAAAATATTGTGCATATCCAGTGAACAAATATCTATATCATGGATAATCATAATCATGCGCTCTACTGTCGATACAAAGCATTGCACGATGGAGTCATCATCAAATGATTGCCAGTCATCCACATTGACCAACACAGTGACTTATGAGAAGCGCCATCATTGATAGATAGAAGCAAAGAAAAAGATTTAGACTATATTGCTCACTACGTCAACGAGATTTGCAATGTCGGTAATTTCATCAAACCAGCAATTATCTCCGGATTAATCTCTGAGTGCACGCAATTGAGGACAGAGGAGTCATTGCTCGATTTTGAGCCAAACAGGCCCTATATCCTTGATGTTGATATCGATTTTCGAGTGCCAGAGATGTCACTACGCGATATTCCAGCAACTATAGAAAAAACAAAAAACTTGCTCCGCGGAGCAAGTTTGGTGACGATAGCGACATCGCCGTATTTTATAGATCAGGAGAAAGCGATAGAAATTATTCATCAAATCCTTACATAAAAAAAATTTATTTGATCAATTATTATGCCAAAAATTCTCGTTTCTGGATCGGTCGCTTATGATCATCTCATCCGCGTAGATCAAAAATATAGTGATATCATCATGCCCGATCAGTTAGAAAATCTGAGTGCATGATTTCTCGCACATGATGTCGTCCTCGAAAACGGAGGGACAGCTCATAACATAGCTTACAATTTGGGATTGCTGTGATTGAAGAATGATACAGTCATGCTCGCCACCATAGGTGATGATTATCGTATTGCTACACATTTGGAACCATATGTTTCATACGATTATCTCCATACCAAAGCAAATCTGAGAACGCCAACAGCTTATATTATGACTGATACGCATGGGAAACAAATTACAGTCTTCTACCCAGGTGCACTAGCACATGCTGCAGAACAAGAGGTAAAAAATATGGGTGCATGAGATCGAGTTATCATCGCTCCAAATCAAAAAGAAGCAATGGTAAAACACGCACAAGAAGCACATGCAGCAGGAGCTACCGTATTGTTTGATCCAGGGCAGATGTTGGTAGCATTTAGCGATACAGATATCGCTGCGATGGCCAAATATAGCAATGTCATATTGCTCAACGAATACGAATACGAACTCGTCAAAAAAATGACCAACTGGAGTGATGCTGAGTTTGTTCAAGTGTTTGATAAAATTATTATCACCAAATGAAAAGAAGGAGTAGTCTGTCGTGATAAAACACAAGACCTACATGTTCATGGTTGTCTCGTTGCAAATGCAGTTGATCCTACAGGTGCAGGCGATGCCTTGAGATCTGGCTTAGTAGCAGGACTTGCTCGCACAGCAGATTGGACGACTGCACTCAGATTGGGTAATGTTATGGGATCTTTTGCAGTAGAACAATTGGGCACCATGCACCATACGCCATCGATCCAAGATATCCAAGACAGGTTTGAAAAAACATATGGGATTAGTATAAACTTAGCATAATTTAGCCTGTTATATTCTAATGGATCACAAAGAAGGACACTACAAAGTAAAAGATATATCCCTTGCTGCGCGATGACGCAAAGAGATAGAATTAGCAGAAGCCGAAATGCCAGGACTTATGGCATTGAGAGAAGAGTTTGGCGCGAGCAAACCATTGGCTGGAGCGAGAATTGCAGGATGTCTGCATATGACTATCCAGACTGCGGTATTGATAGAAACATTGACTGCGCTCGGAGCAGAAGTGACTTGGAGTTCGTGTAATATATTTTCTACCCAAGATCATGCAGCTGCTGCAATTGCTGCCACAGGTGTGCCAGTATTTGCGTGGAAAGGCATGAATGCAGAAGAATTTGATCGATGTATTGATCAGACATTGCATGCATTTTCTGATGGCAAAGGATTAAATATGATCCTCGATGACGGATGAGATCTGACCAATCTCGTACTCGATAAACACCCAGAACTGATCGCAGATATCCGTGGTATCTCTGAAGAAACAACAACAGGAGTGCATCGTTTGTACGAGAGGATGCAAAAAGGGACGCTGACATTGCCCGCTATCAATATCAATGACTCAGTAACCAAATCCAAGTTTGATAACAAATACGGATGTAAAGAAAGTGCAGTCGATGCTGTGCGTCGTGCAACAGATATTATGCTTGCAGGTAAGAGAGTGGTTGTCTGTGGCTACGGTGATGTAGGCAAAGGAACAGCCGCTTCATTCAAATGAGCTGGCTCTATAGTGACTGTTACGGAGATAGATCCTATATGTGCATTGCAGGCTGCGATGGATGGCTTTGAAGTCAAAAAACTATCAACCGTTGTGGGTGTCGCAGATATTGTGATCACCACCACAGGAAACAAAGACATCGTCAGAGAAGAACATTTCAGAGCGATGAAAGACAAGACTATCGTATGTAATATCGGGCACTTCGATACGGAGATCGATATGGCGTGGTTAAATGCCAATTACGGAAATACAAAGATAGAGATCAAACCGCAAGTAGATAAATATACTATCAATGGAATAGATATTATCATCCTCGCAGAATGACGTTTGGTAAACCTAGGATGTGCGACCGGGCACCCATCATTTGTGATGTCAAATTCATTTACCAATCAAGTATTGGCACAACTCGAATTACGAATGCACCCAGAAAAATATGAAAATAAAGTCTACATGCTTCCGAAGCATTTGGATGAAAAAGTTGCCAGACTCCACCTTGCAAAAATTGGCGTAGAGTTAGAGGTATTGAATGATGAACAGGCAAGCTATATCGGAGTAGATGTTGGTGGACCATATAAACCAGAGTATTATAGATACTAGAAAATGTTTATTAAGAAAAACGACCCGGCCGGGTCGTTTTTCTTTTATTCTTTGAAAAAACATCCCAAACCCGGGCCATAAATTTTTGATATGTTACTCAATTGAGTGGCGATAATTTCTGGAGTTTCGTAGGTATGTGCCATACGAATTTGTACTGCGACGTCATCGTAGAGATTGTCTCTGGTTTTGATCTGGAGTCTGTATTCTTCAGTGTCAAGAATTTTGCCTTTCCAGGTATACACACTATTGACGAGTTCGATCTGTACACAGGCAGCCAATTGTTTGTGTACGAGGAGATTGGCTATCTGGTAAGCTGCTTCTTTAGTATCGATGGTCGTAGAGACGATGATGTACATGAGAACCTAGATAGAGATAAATTGTCTACATATACATTTTATGACACATGCTGCAAGTGTAGTATCCTTGCAAACTTCTATCCTATTTTTATAAACACACAAATTTAACTAATATGATACTATGACCCAGAAATTTTTCATCACCACGCCGATCTATTATTCCAATGATATCCCACATATCGGGCATGCATATAGTAGCTTCATCGCTGATACTTATGCTAGATTCAAAAGACTTTTGTGATATGAAGTAAAGTTTAGTACGTGAGTGGATGAGAATTCACAGAAGATCGTCCAAAAAGCAGAGGAAGCAGGTATCCCACTCGAAGAATATTTGGATTCTTTTGCAGACAAACACAAGGCAGTGCGAGATGCGCTTGATATTTCCTATACGGACTTTATCCGCACGACACAGCCTGATCACAAGGCTTTTGTCCAGTCTATCTTGCAGCAAGTATATGACAAACAAGAAGATATTTATCAAGGTGAGTATGTCTGACTTTACTGTGTGGGTTGTGAAGCATTTAAGAAAGTTACGGATTTGATAGAAGCTACAGGCCAATACGAAGGTATCTCAGCAGGAGAAAAAGTATGTCCTGATCATCCCAACAGACACCTAGATCAGATCAAAGAAAAAAACCGATTTTTCAAACTCTCCAAATATCAAACTTTCTTATCAGATTTTTACAAAAATCATCCAGATTTTGTCATCCCACAGCATAGATTTAACGAAGTGATTTCGCTCGTCACATCTGGGGTAGAGGACTTTTCTATATCCAGAGAAGGCAAGACTTTTGGTATCGCATTACCATTTGATACCAACAGCGTGGCCTACGTACGATATGATGCATTGTTAAATTACGTCACTGTCTGCCAACGCGATGGCTTCTGGGCTGCAGACACAGAAAAAGTACATGTACTAGGTAAAGATATATCTCGCTTCCACGCAGTCTATCGACCTGCAATGCTCGAGAGCGCAGGCTTACCACTACCAAACAAAGAGATCGTTACCGGTTTCTTCACCGTCGATGGCCAGAAGATGAGCAAATCTATCGGCAACGTCGTCAACCCAGTCGAAGTCATCGAAAAGTACGGCAGAGATGCGCTCGTATTCTATCTCTTATACGACATCCCTATCGGTTCCGATGGCGATTATTCCAATGAAAGATTCGTCAATACATACAATGGAGTATTGCTTGGCGGACGAGGAAATCTCGTCAGTAGAGTGACCAATATCGCTGCCAAAAATGGCATCACTACTGTCACTTTGAGTGAAGCGAAGAGTATAGATCGATTTCAAAATTTCGAAAATATCCAATCCGAATATCTCGATAAAGCTCAGCTCAAAAGCTACCTAGACGCTCGATATCAAGTCGTCCAGAAAGCCAACGAATACATGCAATCCAATGCTCCATGGACCAAACTCAAAGACGAATCGACCAAAGAAGAAGGTATTGAAGACCTCCAATTCTTGCTCTATATCATCAAGAATTTAGCTCTCCTTTCAGCTCCTATACTAACTCAGTGATTTGCCAGAGTCCAAGAAATACTATGAAATCCAGAATTATCAGCTATTACAACTAGTATATCACTCGATCCAGAGCAGTTCCAAAAAGCACTCGATATAACAGAGTTTCCCGTTAATCTCACGCCAGGTATCTTGTATAATAGAGTAGAGTAATAAGAAAAATCTCTAGAAATCCCTTGAAAGAGGGATTTTTTTGCATACTATTGACATTTCACCAACATAATAAAACGATGAAAAAAAAGTTCCTGATTGTTCGTGGTCTTAAAAGTGAGACCACATTTGCCTTAGGCGGCAGAAAGCGAATTGAGTTAAAACCGCTTTACAAAGCGTTTACCGACTCAAAAACCTACAAACACTACTTGGCTGTAGAGGCAGAAGTAGGTACTGATGTTACTAACCCTGATGTGACGATAGACAACGTCATCAGTGTGAATGAAAAAGGTGCCTTCAAAATGCGGTCAACAGTTACTACTGAAGTAGGACCACAAAAAATTACGGTAGAACATCAATTGGACGTGACCAATCCGGACATTTCCACGAAAGATGTAAATGCAATTCTGAAGAAGTTCTTCCAGAAAGTACAGCTACCCGTAGCAGCAACTGCAGAAGCCTAAACCGCTTCAAGCAAAAAAATTAGAACGGTTTCGTGTTTCCACGGAACCGTTTTATATTATAGCAAAAAATTCAAACAACAAAAAAAGCCCCGCGTTTCTGTGCGGGGCTTTTTTGTATTAACTCCTTCTAGTTATTTGTTTCGATTCCTTGCAAAATTTCAGTTATTGATCTTCATGTTCTTCAGGCAATTTCTTTTGCATATTCCATTACTTTCTCATTATGAACCTTGATACTATCAACTTGATGAGGGGAGTCACTTGACGCTGAATTATAAGTATTCCCTCCACCTAAAGCTGTTGCCGTATAAGGAACTTCAGGTCCCTTAGGAGTATTATCTTCTCTACCAATATTGTAACCACCTCTATTAACCATTTATATTATCATTTATAATATAAAATAACAATTGGAGTATATATCATTTTTTTAAAAAGTCAATAGAAGTTCGTTTTACTTCTTACTTGCTTCCATAAGCATCGCTTGATTTTCGACAATCATCTTGTCGATGATATCCTGGATATCTCCTGCCATAATGGCTGGGATGTTGGACCATGATTCTTTGACACGATGGTCAGTTACTCTGTCCTGCGGGAAGTTGTAGGTCCTGATCTTTTCTGATCTATCTCCACTACCGATCTGGTTTCCTCTGAGTTCTTTCTCTGTAGCCATCTTCTTGTCCAATTCGATCTGGAAGAGTCTGGCTTTGAGTACTGCCCATGCTTTTTCTTTATTTTGCAACTGTGACTTACTATCTGCAATCAATACGATAAGCCCCGATGGGATATGTCTGAGTCTGACTCCAGTCTGATTTTTGTTGGCATTTTGTCCACCAGATGATGAGGCAGCCATGGTATCCATCTCCACATCCTTGGCTTCCAAGTGGATATCTACATCTTCAGCTTCCGGCATCACGGCAACCGTTACGGTAGATGTATGTACTCTCCCATTTGCTTCGGTATCGGGTATTCTCTGGACTCTATGCACACCACTTTCAAATTTCATCACTGAGTAGACGCTTTCACCTGATATCTTGACCATGGCGAATTTTAAACCACCGACGTCATTCATCGCTTCTTCAACGATCTCTGGCTTCCATCATTTTTTCTGCGCATATGCAAGGTACATCCTAAGCAATTCTGCAGCAAACAATCAGGCTTCATCACCACCTGCCGCTGGTCTGATTTCCAAGAAGATGTTCTTGTCATCATTGGGATCTTTGGGCAAGAGTTCTACTGTAATTGCTTTTTCCAATTCTGGTATTTTCTCTTCAGCGATATTTTTTTCTTCCAAGGCCATTTCGACCATCTCAGCGTCTTCGTTGGCAGCGATGAGTTCTTTGGATTCCTCCAATTGCTTGGTATATTTTTTGTATTCTTGGATGAGATCAAATAATTTCTGTCATTTTCTGAGTTCTCTATTGAGCAAGGTTACTTTTTTGTTATCGGCCAAAGTAGCAGGCTCCATAAGCTGTTCTCTCGTCTCCAAATATCTCTTCTCGATCGATAATAGTGTATCTAGCATGATTTAGTATACGAGATGACTTAAAAGTGTATAGATGACAGTAAATATAGTACTGCTGACGCTAGATATAAAGTGTCCTATCAATCCTGTCCCTGGCAAGAGTATAAGCACCAGAAATATGATAGCAATGTATTGTGCATACTGTTCAAACAATCTTGCAACACTTGGAGCAAACATTTTGACCAACCTAAATCCATCCAATGGGGGGATAGGTAGCATATTAAATACAGCCAATGCCACATTGATATAGCCAAAGGTCATCCAAAACTGCGTCACCATATCATGACTCTGAGCAAATATATCTGTTAGTGTATATCCTACAATTCTACTATAGATGAGCAAGACGAGAATTCAAATGATCGTAAGCAATATATTTGTAGCTGGACCAGCAAGCGCTACGAGGAGTTCTCATTGTTTAGGATTTTTGTAATACGTCGGATTGATCTGTACTGGTTTCCCCCAACCGAACCCTATGATGAATATAAGCAAAAACCCGATAGGATCCAAATGGGCGAGGGGATTGGGCGTGAGCCTTCATTGTAATTTCGGCGTCGGATCACCAAGACGAAAAGATGTCCAGGCATGTGCATATTCGTGCAAACCTATCGATACAGCCAAGATGATGCTCAATGATATGATATGGACGATATCCATATGTACGATGGTATATTAAAATCCTTCTTCTAGGAGAGTGCCAGTTGCTACTGCACCAGTTTCTTGGTCTGTAGTATTGTGTATCTTATTCCACACATTACTCCACACAAAATTTATAAACCCAGCCGTACCACCGGTCTTCTGGATATCTATACGGACTCCACTAGTCAAAACAAGATGTTTGTATATCAGATCTCTCCAGTTATGCTCATATATCTTCCCAGAAAAATATGGCTGCATTTTATCATAGACATACTGTCTGAGTTGGAGTTTTTTGATTTCCTTACCCAAGATGATAAATGGCACATCTCTGGTGTAGAGTCATTGGAGTTGATTGCGGACGGCACTATTGGACGTAGTACTCTGTATATATTGATCAAACAGAGATATAAACTGAGGATTAGTATACTGCGATGGGTTGATTTGTGGTTCCGAAGATCTGAGGATAGGGCTAATATCTTTTCTAAGCCCCTTGCTTATATTCATGAGCGCTATGTCATATTCATTAGTCAACAGCTTCCCTTCCAATTCACTAGATGTATCGTATCAGACAAAGACAAACTGTCAAAGCACTCATGCTTCGAGCATGATTTGTTTGATCTGCAAAACTACAAAATTACTGATAGGATTTTTTTGATACACGAGCGTGATAGTGTTATCAGATTGGCTTGTTGTATTACTTAAGGCGGAGGTATCGACTACATAGTAGGTGATAGATCAGATATTAATATTTTTATTTTCCTTATTCTTTGTATATATGACTATAGTATTGGCGCCAGAGGCAAATGAACTTGCACTCAGTTTATGTCGTCATTCTTTCTTTTCTTTGGAGAAAGTTTTGAATTTGCCAATATCCTTTTTGTTGATCTGTAGTCATAAGTTATCATAGTCTCCATTTGTTATTGCTTGGAGGGTAATATCTTTTTTGCCATCAGTATAAAATGAATACTTTCTTACCTTTTCCAAGAACTGTATCGTATTTCCAGAGAGTTGTTTAACTCCACTATCTTCCAAGTCCTTAATCGTGAGAGAGGAGTCTCATCCGATACGTTGCAGAAACGATCAGACATCTCATCCTGTAGAAGCAAACTTATCAAATATCCACTGATCTTTAGCTATATAGTCAATAACTAAGGGCGAGTAAAACTGTCATTGGATCAAGCCAGCTAGAGCCCTTCTTGATCTGACTCCAAGTTTCTCAGACTTTGTATTGAAAAATAGCGTCACATAATTGTTGGATATAAGGTCTTTGGTTATATAACCAGACAACTGCCCATGTCAGATATATGCATCGATAATACTAGCGCTTGGACTAGGTGTATTGCTAACAAACTGTTCGTATGATTCCAAATTTTTGATCTGATAAAATCAGATATTTGAGTCAGTACAGTTTTTGAGATCAAAAACGAGACTATAATCATCCGTATCTTGTGCTTTGATAGCAGCACAGTTTGTATAGACAGGGTCGCTTGCAAAACTATCTGTATAGTAGGCAAAGTCACTGTTTGCTAGAATATGTTTTGGCAAGATAAATTGGGCAAAAAACAAACTATTATCCACGGACTTCTTAGCAAAACTGATTTTCAGAGTATTGTTTGGCGTCTTTTCAAGCACCACATCTTTATATGATGTGAGATTGGTAAGCTGCCACATATTGTTCTTGATGATATCATTGTATGTGAAATATACGTCATCTATAGTTACGGGAGTACCATCAGACCATATGTGTCCGTCTTGTAATTTGACGGTATATGTCTGATTGTCTTTGGTATTGACCACACATAGATTATTAGAGAAAGTTGTCTGTCCTTCGGTAGAAGTAAATTGCATACATGCATCAAACAACATACCCTGATAGAAGTAGTTTTCCTGAGAATTACCGATATATGGCAAAAATGCAGTAGATCAAAAGATTCACTCTACAAAAGTACCTCCCTTACTTACTTCAGAACTAGCTGTAGATAGGAAGTATTTGTAACTCACAAAACCAGTCACAAACAACCAAAAACAAACAATGCACCAAAAAATGTATCGAATATAGTGTCTTCGATGACCATGAAGCCGAGAAATCATGATGAGCCTACGCGGCAAAAGGTAAAAACAATGCTATGACGATAAATATGATACCACTAATAAGAGCCGATTTTTTAAATGTAGCTTCTAGACTTTTTCTGCTACCATATTCTCCAGCGTTGGCCATCCCACCCAATCCTAGTCCAAGACCACCTTTTGGTGATGTAAGGAGGATGCTGCCAGCAGCAATAAGACCTGATATAACCAAAGCGATAATAAGTACGATGCGAAGCATGGATTCAACAAAAAAATAAACATGTATCTCTGAGGATAGAGATTTGTCATCCAAATGCAAATTGCTTTACCCTAGCCTAATTAAACAACAAGAAATTAGTAATCACATAGCCAGTACCGATAACTACTAGTCCGAGAAATGCATATCATATAGTGCCTTTGATTTTGGTCAGCGCTTCTTCGTCATCTGGTTTGGTCAAAAGCATATAACTCTGAATAATAATGAGGACAAGTATTATAAACGCAGCCAATCAGAGAACTCGATTCAAGATATCATAAAGTATTGGCAGATTATTAGTCAGTATACCACCTCCAAATTCACCCAAGTTTTGTGCATTTTGGTTGAGAACATCATCCTTTTTGCCATAGACAAATTCTACCAATTGCTTGGCCATGAGTATGATTAAGATAGAGACAGTATTCCATACGATGATAGTAACCGATTGGTTTTTGATTTCATCAGATGGAGATAGAACAAACTTAAATACACGAGTCAAAAGCATGACAAACATAATGCCAATAACTATATATATAGCCATTTTGAGGAAAGGGAAGACGATGCTGTCGTAAATTATTTGTACAGCAGTTGCCCCATTAAATACAGTCAGGTCGCCACCAGAAAATACTCCATCAAAGATAATGTTGGTTATATAATTTGCGCTCATCATAATAATGATACCCACCGTTCCCCATATAATATAATTCATGCCAGTCTTTATTTCTTCATCTCCGTCAGCAAACATGAGTTTGTAGAATCCAAGCATCGCTATAATCACGCCCGCTATGATAATCAGTGGCACAACAATTCAAAGTGCCTTATCGACGATAAAATTAAATATTCCAGTAGGCCCTATTTGTAGTTGTGCAACATCGAGATTTGTTTGTATCGGTTCTATAGATCTATCTAGAGCAGTATCAAATCTCCCTTGGGACATTTGCTCGACAGTAAAGGTGAGAGTCATCGTATTGTTGGCGAGATCACTCGATGCTTCCGCAAAAGTAACGCCACCTGGATTGACAGTACATGTAACTGTCTTAGCACCTATAGTCTGAGTTGTCTCATTGTCCAATCCCATATTTGCAAAGGCGCGTATACCATTGCCAGCAATAAATAGCGATGTTAGAGGATTGGAACTAAATACTTCATCACTACCATACTGACATCTTACAAAGCCAGGAGCGACAGGATTGTTACCATTATTAACATCGTCAGTCCCAACATTTTCTACAACAACCGTGATGAGAGGAGTTGAGAATTGTCATACAGTATTGTCTCCATTTTGCATAGATATGCTCTGTATAGCCAGATCTATAGCAGCAAAAGTATACTGTCACAGAAAGATCGTCATACAGGTGAGTACGATTCCTAGACGTTTCAGTTTCATCATTTGCTTGGTCTGATAAAATGATAGAATGTATTGAGTATGTTTTTTTTGTTAACGGCTATCCATATACTTGCGTCTACTATTTCTTTGGCAAGAGGGAGGTGAGGTATGTGCTTCCAAAAGTATGCCATCACACCATATCTTCATACTAACAATACACCAACCAACACGCCCAATCAAAGTCAACCATGCACTATCGTACTATATACAATGAGAGTTCCTATAAGCAAACCCACAATCCATTCAGCTCGTACACTATATTCTTTTTGTTGTTGTATAGTGACAAGTTTCATATAAGTAGCTTTATGTTTTTCTACAAGCTCTGTATATGTTTCCTGGACAGTATTTTTGTTGATCAAAGCATATGCTCTATTGATAGCTGCCAATATATACGCTCGTATTTCCTCAGGATTGACACGAAAGAGATTTTGTAATTCTTGTCTCATACTCGCAGAAAAATAATCCATACCATAGGTGAGAGTAGCCAATCTAAGCACCATCACAATAAAGACAAAGCTACTAAGCAGAGGACTAGCAAATATGATACTAATCAATGTAAAGCATCACCACCACAAGATAGATTCTTTTGCCCACCAGAAAGGCGTATCAAAAGTATGCAACTTATATCGCAAGTATATATTATACAATGGAGCAAAGGCTGGGATTATTGTAGAACTTTGTTCTTGCACTCTTTGTGGGTGTATCTGATGTGTCGATCCAAATTGGAGTACATGAAAATTTACTACCACGCCTATTGTCCCAGCGACCAAGAGTATAAAGAGAACAAAAATACAAAAAGTATGTATCCAATACAGCAATTCTATCGGCGAAAAATAATATGCTATAGTCCCTCATATACTCAGGAGCAGCATGACGATCGTAACATAACCATAGCGTACATATCATTGCACAAACAATGTGTCTTCTTCGCTGAGCTCCAATGTTGGTGATCTGAGGATATTTTGTACCAGTGGTGCAAAAAACATAACTGCAGACAGTCCCAATTGTATCTTATTGCTCATACCTTGTGATTCGCGCATACACCCTGACTGACAGATAAAGTTATTTGACGTCGGTAGTAATAAATTGTTTTTCTGAAGCAGAAGCCAATATCTTGACTCCTACATGTTGTGTACCTGCAAATATAAGTCATTCTCAGACACCACACGCTACTAGTCTTTGCTGTTCGGTAGCTGATAGACCCAAGAGTTGATTGAGCGATTTGATCGAGGTTGTCGATTGTTTTAACAATACTTGCAAGGCTGAGTTTGATATAATCGGTTTCCCATATTTACTTCTCACAAAATCTTCAATATCTTGTGATATAGTCGTGATACCAACTCCATATTTTCTCGCTCTCTTGGTGATACTAAACAAGAAGTTCGCAGATACATCGTTTTGCAACAATATCCAGGCTTCATCCACCACAAGCAATCTTTTTTTCTTACGAGCTCTGATTTTGGTCCATATAAAGTTCAAGACATTGTACATGGCTGGATTTTTGAGTGCTTCTTCTAGATCTCTAATACTAAATACCGTCATCGCATTGTTGATGTCTATGTTAGTATATTTGTTAAATATTTTCCCAAATGTTCCTGTAACGTATTTACTCAATCTCAGTGCGATACTATCTCCGCCATCCATACCCTGCAATATGTTCATGAGATCTTCCATAAGTGGAGGCTGTTTGCCATCATAATTTGACGCCTCAAATGAAAACCCTTTGAGCGTATAGGTACTTTGCAATGCTTTATCGAGCAACGCTTCTTCTTCTGCAGAGAGCTGTCCTACAAGCAATTGGACCATGCCGATCAGATTCATGATATGACTTCTTAAGAGATCTCCAGGTCCATATTCCACATCCTCGATAGCTGGTGGCATATCAAAAGGATTCAAAAATTGCTGTGAATTAGTTGCTATATTGACGTATGTTCATCAGACTTTTTCACACAATGCTTTGTATTCATTTTCAGGATCGATCACGATCACATCAATTCATGAGAGGATATATCTGAGTGCTTCAAGTTTGACCGTAAATGATTTACCAGCACCTGATGTTGCTAGTACCACACTGTTCATATTTTCCAACTTCGAATCAAATCTATCAAAAATAACAAGTCCTCAAGTTTGTGTATTGACTCCATACAATATCCCTGTATCAGCGACAAGATCATCAGCCACAAATGGGAAACTACCCGCCAACGATGATGTCACAGCACTTCTGACGATACCAAGATCATCCACACACAGTGGCAATGATGTGATAAATCCTTCATCCATTCTCTGGACAGCATTTTTGGCACGGATACCATACCCAGCTATTTTTTGTTCAAATTTTTTGCTTTCTTCTTTGAGTGCTTTTTCGTCTTCGTTGTAGAGATTGACATAAAATCATGTTTCAAAATATCTTTCCTCACGCGTAGTAAGTTTTTGTCTGATCATATCTACATCTCTATATTGCTGTTCTACTTCAGTATCGAGTGTTATACCTTTTTGCATGGCTTCGTTGATCTCAGCCTTGAGCTGGGTGGCTTTTTGCTTGAGCATAGACTGGATAGCGCCATCATCTTCTGGATATATGAAGAAACTCATATCCCACTTAGCATGAAACGAAAATATATCTCTGGTCCACAGAGCATCGATATAGGATGGATAACTCTGGGCATAATACGTTCTCCCCAACATCCCCGAAAGATTGAAAAGAGTAGATTTTACCTCCCAGTATGAAGGAGCAATGTGTGTTTTGTAGTCAGTAATCGTAGAACTATAGTGTTTTTCTACTTCCACGATAAATTGTCTGAGTTCGCCACCGAGAAGTTTGTCATTGTATTGTTCGTCTGGCAACATAAGTATATCTTTGACTTGTTCTCTGAGGTCTTTGCGATTGATCAAAGTATCTGTCTTTTTTTCGGGAGTATTTTTGTCAGTTGTTGATTCTTTCTTCTTGGTACTCGGAAATATAAACGCAAAAAACGAATCTACCAAAACACTCAATCACTTGCCCGCAGTTTTTGGTTTGATAACTTTTTGTATAGTTTTTTTGTCGGATAGCAGAGGATATCAGCCATCTTCTATGAGTTTGGTATAATCGGTATCATAGACGACATCATGTATGTGTTCTAACATAGATAGTTCGGAGGATAGAAAAGATATGACTTCAATCTACAAAACCTCACACAAAAAGCAAAGAAACTATGTATTTGATACTACAAAATGGCTTGACAAGGTTGCAAAACTATTGCAAGCTCAAGAAGTCTGCCAAAGGTTCGCTATTGATATAGATATCAACGCTGGTAATATTTGGAAATTGGAGCAGTGTTTTTTCTAATTGTGCTACGACTCTTGGATTATCACAGACACCACCCAAGCTCAGCGTTCCATTGAGATATACTTCTGCGACTCCATTATTTATTGATAGAGAATTGACTGTTAATTGAGCGTTATCTAGACTATTGTAATATCCAGAAGCTGCATAGTCGTTTTGATTGAGCGTCAGTAGTTCTGCCAAGGTATCATAGACAGGATCTTGGCTAGCAGACATATCGTATCCCAGATACGCTAGTCCATCACCACAACCCAATATTTCAGATCCACTCAGAGAATTTTCCAAATCTATCAAAAATACCTTAGTCCCGGTAAGTTGAGTAAATGCCTGTTCTTCTTGTGCTACTCCTGTATTTACTGACCCTGTTTGTGTTTCTACAGTATTGGATGGAGCCCCACAAGCAGTGAGTAATAAGAGACTGGCTCCGATAAGAATTTTTGTGTACATTTGTGTTTACGATACGCATATAAAATTATTTTTTACCCCAAAATTTTCTATATATCTTGTGTCAAATCCAAACGATAATGCAAGCCAAAATAATCGGCAATACCACGTGTTCATATTTGCCCATCCATACTTGTACTTGTGCATAATTTTCACCAAAAGCGTATCAGGCACAGATAAGAAATGCGCTTCGTACCAACGACCCTCCGAGTGTGAGTACACTAAATTGTACAAAATCCATTTTCACTGCTCCAGCAGGAAAGGAAACCACTGTTCTGACCAAAGGTATCAATCTTCCAAAAAACACAAACATCTTCCCAAATCTTTCAAAAAAACGAAATCCCTGATCGACATCTGCCTCAGTAATAAAAAAATATTTCCCATATTTTTTTATAAACGTTGCAATTTTCTGTTCGTTCCCTCGATAACCAATCAGATAGAAAGGGAGAGATCCCAAATATGCACATACTCATGATACAATAATTGCTATCCATATATTCATCTGTCATTCGGCAGCCAACCATCAGGCAAAAGGCAATACCAATTCTGAAGGTATAGGAGCAAAAAAGCTTTCTATAAACATCGCCAATCCCAAACCAGGATATCCGATAGTTTGCATGAGCTGGAGAAGTCGTTGGACGATAGCGTCGATCATGTTTATAATACACAATAAATAGCTAAACCTATACGCAAAGAAAACAAAATTACAACTAAACAAAAAGGTCTTCACGCATTACGGAAGACCTTTTTATGATTTGTCACCAAGAGTTGAGCTACTCTTGTATTGCCGACTCTGTTCTATGGTGCTTTTGTATCCACCATGCTTTAGCATAGCTACCGATGGCGGCTATGAGTAAGATTGTCCCGAATAGATATCCGCCAAAGGTGTTTTTCACATCCCATATAGGATGGATAGTCCCTGGGTTTATAGTTAGGACAATCATCGTTATACCACAGGCTCCCAAGAGGAGTCCTATGCCTTTTAATATTTCAATTGTGTTTTTCATAATTATTTCATGTTCAGGATCCTGTCCCCGATTTTTTTGTTTGAAAAAAGTATTGTATACAAAAAAAATATAAAGTCAATTACACCACGCTCTGAGCATTCCAGTCCACCTTAAATCCTCTAGATTGCAACTTACACTTACTGTATATGATCTCGATAAATTGTCTAACCTGTGGTCATTTGATGATGATGTTGTATCTATATTTCCCAAAAACTTTGTAGA
>CAYRCS010000003.1:0-42469 GCA_964422855.1 uncultured Candidatus Peribacteria bacterium | reverse complement strand
CTGTCGTGCAGCATCTTTGATAACCAATCTATGTGTTCACATAATCTATACTATAATTTAAGTTGTCTGGCAAATCTTTCGATAGTGCTTTGTGTAAATGTATCCATTCTTGGTATCATCGTATCTAGCGCTGATACGAACTTCTCTAGTGCTTCATCGCTATCATCGACAGTGTGTATATGATGTGAATTATTGTTAGTGAGTATGACGATATTTTTGATACTACCAGTTCTAATATCAGCTTCTATAACAAAACCTTGCAGCTTTTCTCGGCGGACGCTTTTATTCCCAAGTGTTAGTGCATGTTGTTCGATACGCATCATTACTGGCTGACTATTGCGTACTCAGAAATAGAAATATGCTCCAGCAAGAAAAAATAACAACACTGCTCCAGCGATATTGTCATACATAACTGATGCAACGATCATCCCAGCAAATACAACAATGAATACGATATACCATCGCACTCATCTTTCAAAATGTTCTGTATTGTAGACTTTGAGTTCCATATTTTTTATTATCATAAATACTAGACACGATACTAGCTATTTTACTATATGCTGCAACAGCATTATTTTACCACTTTCTCCGCCAACAATTTCTTCACGTCACCAAGTCATTCCTTAGTATATGTCGATATCCAGACACAGTTGTCGGTGCCATATGTTTCTTGCAATTCTGCCAATCTTTCAGGACTGACTTTGTCTATCTTATTGTAGACCATAACCCTTTCTTGTTTGGCTCATATATCATCAAGTATGTGGTTGACTACTGCTATTCTGTCTTCTATAAATGGATCACTCGCATCTACCACATGCAACAAGAGTTCGCTTTCGATGCTATCCTCGAGTGTCGATGAAAACGCTTTGATAAGCTTGGGTGGCAAGTCTCTGATAAATCATATTGTATCGTTGAGCAATACTTCTTTGCCTGTGCCCATGACAGGATCTTTCATGATAAACAATTTGCCCACACTCGTTCACAATGTAGCAAATAATTTATTTTCTGCCAAAACTCATTTGTCTGTCATGCTGTTGAGCAATGACGATTTGCCTGCATTGGTATATCATACAATTCCTACTGTTGGCATGCCTTGTCTCTTTCTGTTTTCTCTATGAAGCATACGCATCCTTTCAAATTCCTTGAGTTCCTTTTCGATCTTGAGTACCTTGTCTTTTAAATGTCTCTTCATGACTTCCGTATTGGTTTCTCCTTGTCCTCTCGAAGCTCCTGAGCCTCCACCTCATTGTCTACTCAGCTCCATACCCATACCATAAATTCTTGGTCACATATGCCTGATCGCTGCCAATTTAATTTGCAATTTTGCTTCGGTTCATTGTGCATGTTTATCAAAAATCTTGAGGATCAAATCTACTCTGTCCCATGCCTTAGCCTTGATCGGCAGCAGTTTTTCATTGATCTTGTATATTTGTGATGGCTTCAAGACATTACCTATGATCAGTAGATTGGCACCTTCTTGCTCCATGTCATGCATTATTTCTTCAAACTTTCCTTTGCCAATATATGTTTCGTAGTTGGCACTATCTTGCTTTTGATACGTTTTCAAAATAACCACACCTCCATAGGTGTTTACCAAATTTTCGAGCTCCTCCATCCTGTCAGCAAGTATCGCTGGTGAAGTCGACTTAGATACGATATCAGCCAAAAAAACTCTCGCTCCCGACGTATTCTCTTTTATAATGTCATCAAATAATTCTTCCATATGTTCGTAGTCTGTGTATGATAAAATTATATGTAGACCTTATATATTCATAGAGATAATGCAAAGAATTTGCAAAATACCTATGATTGTATATGGTGAGAGAAATTTACTTTTCACAACACATGCAATTTATTCTCCCAATCCTAAGTACGATTAGCATTGCCATGTTGTGACTTTTGCTATTTCGTAAACGAGGCATATTGGACAAGCCAGGGCCAGATATCATCCCCAAGAGGAGCGCAGTTCCTACGATGCAATGACTATTTGTCTTCATCGCTATATGTGTATGATTTTTCGTCGGCTTCCCACAATATATACACCATCCTATCGTCCAATGATTACTCGCTGGCTGTGCAATATTGCTTGCTATAGCAGCACGAGATGAGCGACGCTACATACGTGGACAATCCGATATCCCAGCATGGATCAGAGTTATTGTGCAGATAGGTGCCATCATGGTTGCCCTCTATGTAGGTAACATCCGGATCCCAGAATGGACTTTCCAAGGCATGATTATAGCAATCCCTAAGATTGTTTTTGCACTATTCTTTGTCTGTCGATCTCTCTTGTGTATCAATGCCATCAATCGATTTGACGGTGTCTATGGGCAAGCTAGCGGGGTATCCAGCATAGGTTTTCTGACCACGATGTTACTTATCCAATTTGTCGTGTTACCTTATTATGTAGAGATTAGTATTGGTCATGAGACGATTTTGCTCTTGGTTAGAGATATGTCGTATGTGCTTTTTGTTGTAAGTTTGGTATACACGATCATAGAATACAAGCCACGATGATTGGTCAGAGATCTAGGGACGATGATTTTTGGATTTGCCTTGGCGTATCTATCTATTGTATGATGAGTAAAAATTGGAACAATCATAGTCGCCCTATCATTGGTTATATTTGATGCTCTCCGAGTAGGAGTACATCGTCTGTGTGTCTTACGCAAAAGTCCACTCAAATGAGACTATACGCATCTGCATTTTAGACTCTTGGGACTAGGTCGAACTAGAGGAGAAGTGAGGGCATTTGTACGATGACGAGGCCTCTTTATGATGGTGGTGATGATATTGCAAGATACCGATAGAGCAGATAAATTTATCATATTTATCGCATTGGCCGTTATATTCTTTGCTATAAATGGCTATCTATTCTGGATCAAAAAACTACCTTGTGGATTGCATATCAAAAAATAAATTTATATCGCATACAAAAAATGAACAATTTTTTACAATGGTTAGGCGTAGGTATTTGGTTGGGAGTAGGTATCTTAGTATTGATATTTTTTTCTTTTTGAGCACAGATATATGCTAATAATACCTATTGCAAAAATACTATTTCTTTGCCAGATCAAATAACAAGAACAACGAATTTTTATAGTCTTGTGCAATGAAAGTGTTATATTAGCATAGAGACAGTTAGTTCATCAGTAGAATCAACCCGTGCCTTGATTGAATGATTGCCAATTCCTCAGTTTGGACATATGTCTGCTAGTCCAGAAACAATGGTATATGAAATCGACGATAACGACCTTTTCTATATGTGATCAAGAAATTCTGCCATAATCGAATCAATTCTTAATCAATTATGATTCTGACCAGTATGATATGATACTTCAAAATAATTTATCTTCACCTTACCCTATGAAAAAAATTATCGCACTTCTTTGTCTCCTATGATTGACCACATGATTTTCATTTGCACTCTCTGAAGCAGAAAGCGCAGCGCAAAAAATGATCGATCTCTGAGTCAGTAACGTTGCTCTCCAAAATCAACAACTCACCAAATCCCTTACCAGACGAGAAGCAGCGCTCTTGCTTGAAAGATTTGCTATCAATGTCTTGGAAAAACAAGCAGTCAAAGAATCATGTACATTTACGGATCTCTGAGTATTGGACTTAGCCATCGCTGCAGAAGTAACCGATAGCTGTCGCTTGGGTATATTCAAAGGTAATAATGGCAAATTCTATCCTATGGGCAAGTTTACCAGAGCAGAACTAGTTATAGTCATAGCGCGTATAGTATCAGGCAATGCGAATTTGGAGCTCGATGGCGCATATAATTACCTCTTGGGACAGAAAGTTATCAAAGTAGATGACAGAGCATCATCCAGTAGAATTGCTCCGAGAAGTGAATTGTACATCATGCTCGCTAGACTGACTGATCCAAACTTCACTATCGAAGATAGCAGCAACAATGACGAAGACCAAGAAGAGATCGATAGCGATATCCAAGATATTATAGACCAGATTCTGAACGCAAATTAATTTTTTAACATTATAATATTTGTATGAAAAAAGTAATTGCGATTTTTTGTTCGTTTATCTTCTTGTGAAACCAATTTCTATTTGCAATGGATCAAGAAATCCTTGTTGCTCTACAAGATTTGTATGATCAGTGAATAAGTACTGTATCTATGCAAAATACATCTCCTGACGAACCAATGTCTAGGCGAGAAGCAGCCTTACTTATGGATAAATATACTGATAAATTATTGGGCACCCCCAAAACTACAGACACATGTCAATTCTATGATCTCACCATCAGTGAGGGTATAAAACAAGCTATTATTGCTTCATGTCAAAAAGGTATATTTAAAGGTAAAAATGGTTTTTTCCGTCCTTATGACATGATGACAAGGGGGCAGCTTATCATTGTTGTAGCTAGACTACTATCGGGCAATCCCGCATTAGAGTTGGATGAGGCATATACCTATCTGCTTAGAGAAAAAATTATAAAAATTGATGATAGAAATAACGCGTCTAGATTGATCAATAAAAGCGAATTATATATAGTATTGTCAAGAAACATCTATGGAGCTGCAAACCAAAATATGGGAGATCCTCTCAATCAGATTTTTAAGATCAAAAGTTATCAAAAAAATTACTTATTTGGAACTATAGAAAACATTGCACATGGCAGTGCCGTCTTGATTGATGATAATACGCTCTTGACCAATGCGCATGTAGTGGTAGATGAGTATCAAAACCCTACAGGCATGTATGAAATATGTAGATCACTAACTATGAACACCGATCCCATCTGTTTTACGTATGCAGACTTGATCTATTATGATTTGGAAAATGATCTAGCATTGCTTTCATTACCTGATGACGTAGATTTGTCAAACCCTATCACATTAGCTACATCGACTGCTAGAGAAAATGATCAAGTAACGACATATGGTTATCCTCGAGATGGTGGAGATACTATTACCTCTGCAAAAGGCGTTGTTTCAGGATATGAAAAAGGCATGATAAAAACTGACGCAGCTATCAATTTTGGGAATTCAGGTGGAGGCGCATATGACAAATATGGTCGTTTGATGGGGATACCAACACAAGTTGCAGAAAATATTGGCTATCTAATTCCTGTGGATAAAATACAAACATTCTTAGATAAGGAATGAACAATTACTGAAGATGAAGAAAATGTCGACCAGATATTTATGGCCCATCTTCAAACGCTCCAGAAAAAAATATATGCATCTACTATCCAAGAAAACCTATTTTCTACAGATGCACTAGGAAACTATGCTATAAGTGATCTTGTTATCGATGCCGATCCAGATCTAGTAAGTTATTCTCTCACATCTCCGGATAAGGAAACACAGTTATATTTGCAGACGACCAGGGTGTTTGGCCAAGTCGACACAGCAGCCATAAACGAACAAGCAAAACAGCTTTTTGAAGAGAGTTTTTTGGATCGAAGTCAGACAACATTGGATGTGTGAGATGCGACGTGGTCAGTATATTCTGGACAAGGAGTCGAATGATCAGAAGATCTGCTATTTGTCACATATAGTCTCAACAAATCCTGAAGCATTTGAGTTGACGCAACCCTCAATACTTCTACTAACAAGAAAGAAAGCATCAAGGATGCCGTTCAGCTTATCAAAAATATAGAAGTAGATGATATAGCCACTCCGATTATCAAATGAAATATACAGTTAGGCCCATTGAAATTTGAAGCAAATGATTTTGTCCAGATCTATCAATGAGCAGGCAAAGATATATCCTTTACTATAACATCACCAGATGCAAAATGTGAGGTCTATTTTGATAGCAACACAAAAACATATAATGACTGAACATTTGAGACTTTAGCAGAGGCAGGAGAAGATGAATTTAGTCGATATGAAGAAGAAGATATTATCGATCAATGAGTAGTTAAATGAGAAGTAAATCGATATCGATGATATCTCAAAGATTATCAAGAAGATTCTCATACAGCAGATTATTACACGTATGTGATTTCACCATATGATAGCTCCAAAGTCACTACCATCAATATACGATTTACCTGTACAGATCGATGACAAGCTACCTTTGATAAGATACAAGATTGGGTCAAAACTATCGATATAGATGCAACTGAGATTTTTGATTAGACAAGCCAGTCTACAGTACCTCTATTCAAGATAGACCAAATACTCAACTCCAACTAAAGCACTTTTATAAAATGTCTCCATAGCACATCTTTGCTCTTGCAATTGATGTGCTTTTTTGTATACTTCGCTTCTTCGGAAAATTTTCGCATTTCGCGCATATATCCGGAGATTTTTCGCAAAACAAAAAACAAAAAAATCAAAAAAACACAAACCAAACCAATGCAAAAAACAATTGTAATCTGTGCGGCCTGCTTGCTACTGAGCTCCTGCACACAAGTTGATACAAAGGCTAGCGCCTTCTGTATCGCAACAGTAGCGTATTACTGTCTCTTAATATTTGCTCTTCCTGGCTGGATATCTTCACCAAAATTCCAGCAAAGGCTAGACAGATTCACGATATGGGTAAATGAAAAACAAACCCATGGTAGATGATAGTACAGTATTCATTATGTTCGTGATCGGCATGATGTTGTTATCTGGCTTTATAGCCATACGTATCACAAAAAATTAATTAAAAAACAAACAAAAAAACAAATCAGTTATTATGAAAAACAATTCCCCCCTCATTACATTCAAAGAATTCTGCTGGACAGCAGCAGGAGTATTATGTGCCGCATGGGCTCTGTGGGCTCTAGCTAAAGAAGGTATCGCAGCACAAGATACTGCTGCAGCCGCAGGCATATGGGCCACCCTTATCTTTATGCATGTATCAAGTGGCGGTTGCCACACTGATGCAATGCAAGAGCATCGCGAAGGCGAAGCTTTTGCTCATATAGATGAACAAGAACCAGTAGAAACTACATTACAAAACACACAAAAACAAGTAGTATGACAGAAAAAAACACAAAAAGAATACTTATTGCTTTGGTAGCAATAGGTATCATGATGATGCTATTTGCTTCTGCTGATAACGTAAAAATTATTGGCTTCGCTCTAGCATCAGTATCCTTTGTTGTATATAACAAAGAGGAAATCGCAAAAAGAATACTTATTGCCTTGATGGCAGGAGGTATCCTGACAATTGTCTTTGGTACTCCCGATAATGTAAAGATTATTGGCTTCGGTATCGCAGCACTAGCTTTCGTTATATATGGAACACGGTATATTACCGGACCCCATATAGAACAACAAAAACGTGAGAGATGAAACACATCACTCATATAACAGCTTTAAAAAATGCGACCCGTATTCGTTGGTCGCATTTTTTTTTATTGTCCAAAAATGCAGTGCCTTGTAAATCATATTATTTTCCATAAACCGTAGGGGATTTATATATTGTCATAATATATGCCTACACAAAAATTTCTTGCTCAGCAAAAGCTCCTCCAACAATTTGCTGCCACATACAAAACCAATGCATCCAAAAGAAAAAAGATAAATATCCTGGGCATATCATGTTCGACTATCAATACGGATGATAATCCACCCAGAGTCCCAAGTAGCGAAAAAATATTGCAGGACACCCTTCGTTACGCGAGCAAAACATACGATGTAGACAGCAAGGTGATCAAGCTCCGCGAGCTCAATTTCGATCACTGCGAAGCAAATTACAGTATCGATGGGACTTACTGTACTCGACCATGTCGATTATCTCAACGCAAAAAAGAAGACGAACTTCTAGGCGTCTACAATCTCATCGTCGATCGAGCTGATATTATTGTTATCGCTACGCCTTTGCGTCGATGATCAGCAGCTTCTTTGTATTACAAATTTATCGAAAGACTCAACTGCATCGAAAACCAGAAAGAAGTATATGGTGTAGATCTTATGGGAAACCAAGTAGCATGATGTATTGTTGTCGGGGCACAAGATGGCGTCCAGGCAACGCTAGGTCAGATGATGTCTTTTTGGGCTCATCTGGGTTGTAGTTTTGCTAAGCATCCATTTGTCTGATATACCGCAGGCAACTATACCAATGACAAACTAGATCTAGTTCCAGCACAAATTGCAACAGACAAAAAAATCATTGCATCTCAGTATCAAGAAATGATCGACGCACAAATTGCTTTAGTCCAAAAACTCAGAAAAAAATAATGCAAACAGAATTACAAACAGAATTACAAACAGAACGCTTGCTATTAAAACAACTCACGCCTGACTACGCGCAAGTTGTTTTTGATACCTATGGACAAGATCCAGAAGTCTGCAAATATATGTCTTGGACTCCTCGTACGCATGTCGATCAGACTAGAGAATTTTTGCAAGAACAAGGAGCAAAATGGGAAGCAGGCACAGTATACGCCTATGCAATTATTCGCAAAGAAGATGGTGTTTTTATGTGAAGTATAGAGCTTAGACCACACAAAACATTTGCAAATTTTGGTTATGTCATGGGCAGAAATTTCTGGAGAAATGGATATATGAGCGAAGCGCTTAGCGCGATACTTGATCTATGATTTAGCATGCCAAACATAGAGCGCATCTATGGTATCTGTGATGTGGACAATATTGCTTCTGCCAAAGTTATGCAAAAAGTTGGTATGCGTTATATTGGAATGAGAGAAAAATATATGCTTCATCCAAATATATCTCCTGAAAAAAGAGACACCGATTGGTATGAAATTATTCGTGAAAAATGGGTAAAATAATATTACACTCTCATATTAATCTCAGAAAATCGAGACTTTCCATCACGATACGCTTCGACAAAAGTCCTGGCTTCGGTGGTGATCATTTCTGGCAAGTTGTCAAAAGCAAACCATTCTAATGCTGAGCATTTTTCGGGTTCGGTATTTTGTATGTCTCCTGTCCACTCGGTGATGATATATCAAATATCAAAATATTGTCTATCCTTGGCAATACGATGGATGACATGAAATGGCTTGAGATCTGGCTGTGTTACCGTAATCCCGATCTCTTCGTGCATCTCGTGCTGGAGGGCAGCAGAACATAGTTCTGCATCTTCCACATGTCAGGCAGGCAAGGAATATCCACCATCAAAATACCCGGTATTTTGTCTCTTGAGCAAAAGTACTTCTCACTTATCGTTAATAAACAAACCAAAGACTGCTGCATACAGATGCGGAGTTCTCATGATATCTGTGGTCTAAGTAAATATCCTATTGTCTACACAAAATCTGCAATATAGCAATCTGTTTGTCTTAGGAGATTTGTACGATTTGCAGTAGATATTTACTGCTGATTTGCTAGAGTGGCGTAGATGTTGAGGCACACTTTACTAAAGATAGGTTCTGATGGCTAGTCCAAAAACCATAACTACATACTTATTGGAGGGAGATCCTCTCTGAATAAAAATTATTCAAATATCCTCTTGGATTTGAAAGATGTTTGTCGTGCCAAGGTCTAAAATAGATGTTGTTAAAGATAGATTGGAACTCAAACAGCCGTGAATATATTTTCTTTTTGGTAAAGATGAAAACAGCAATAAAGACTTAGTATATATATGAGAAGCAGAAAAAATAATAGATAGATTATACCAACACCATAGGGATGAAAAAAAGGATTTTTGGAATTTGTTTGTATGTTTTATATCTAAAGATAATGAATCACTTACAAAAAGTGAGATAAAGTTTTTAGAATCTAAGTGTATAGAAAAGGTATCTAAAGCCATGAGGTATGAATTATTTAACAATACAGCACCAGGGAATAATAGGCTAGCTGAACATAAGATTGCAGAAATGGACGATTTCTTGGAATATATTGATCTACTGATATCTAGTAGTTGAATGCCTATTTTTACTCCACTTCTTTGAAGCGCAATATCAAATCAAAAAGATATGTATTACATAAAAGCAAAAGGTCGCGAAGCGTGTGCTTACTATACGGAGGAATGATTCCTTGTTTTGAAATGATCTACAGGCTGTTCAACTCTTGCCTCTAATGGAGAAGTAGATAAAGAGTATTGGTGAAAAAAAAGAAATATACTCACACAAGAATGAGTGTTGAAAATAGAAGGAGAGGATATAGTATTCAATAAAGATTATCTATTTAGTAGTCCAAGTATGGCTTCATGAGTTGTTCTATGAAGACCAAGTAATTGACGAACGGAACGAAAAGATAAAAATTGAAATAAATTAGACCAATTGAGAAAATAATTTAAATTGTATTATTACTATGTTGATATCTCATATTAGCGCTGACCATGTTGGCAAGGAAATTACTTTGGCTGGCTGGATCAAACACGCTCGTGGATCTGGTAAGATCGCCTTTATAGAACTCCGTGATGGAAGCGGCTTTATCCAATGTGTTGCTGAAGCCAAAAATCTTGGCGAAGACAAATTTTCCAGACTCGCAGGACTCAATATCGAGTCATCATTGTCACTCACTGGTACAGTAAGCAAGCACCCAAAGAAAGAAGAATACGAACTCCAGGTATCAGATTTTCATGTCTATACTGATACCAAAGATTATCCACTTGGACAAAAAGAACACAATCCAGATTTCCTTTTTGATATGAGACACCTCCACTTGCGTGCACCTAGTCAACGAGCTATCCAACGCATCAGAGATACGGTGATCCATGCGACATACGACTGGATGAGAGATCATGATTTTACCAAGATCGACTCTCCGATATTCACACCAAATGCTTGTGAAGGGACGACAGAACTCTACGAAGTAGAGCACGTCAATGGTGAAAAAATGTATCTGTCTCAGTCTGGACAATTGTACTTGGAACCTGCTATCGCATCGCTTGGTCGTGTCTTTGATTTTGGTCCGGTTTTCCGTGCAGAGAAGTCTAAGACGAGAAGACATCTCAATGAATTCCGAATGATGGATGCAGAGATTGCTTTCATTCAACAAGAAGAAAATATGCAGATCCAAGAAGATCTCATGTACTATATCATCCAAGAAGTACTGAAAAAAAACAGCAAGGAATTGGAAGTACTTGGGCGCGATATCGCACCATTACAAAAAATTAGCAAAGGATTTAAGCGTGTCAAATATGTTGATCGAGTTAACGAATTGATCGCCCTCGGCTTTGATGTCAAACAAGGCGACGACATCGGCTCAGACATCGAAATGCAATACTGCGAAAAGATAGACCAACCAATTTTCGTAACCAATTTCCCTACATCATTCAAAGCATTCTACTTCAAAGAAGATCCAGAAAATCCTGGTACCGTATTGGGCGCTGACTTGCTCGCACCCGAAGGATGTGGTGAAATTATATGAGGAGGAACACGTGAAGACGACTATGATAAGTTGCTCCACAAGATCAAAGAACACGGACTTCCTGTTGATCAATTTGAACGATACTTAGACACGAGAAAATACGGTGGCGTGCCACACGCAGGATTTGGATACGGCTTGGAACGTATCGTCCGCCGAGTATGTGGAGTCCATCACATCAGGGAAACGATTCCGTTTCCTCGTTATGCAAACAGAATAAGACCATAAACCATTCCATTCCCCTGCCTACCGGCAGGCAGGCAAGATACGCAAATAGGATTAGACCGTAAGTTTATTTTCCATAGTTCTCTATGAAAAAAAACATCATCCTCCGAGCACTCTATGATTTTGCAAACTCTTTGGTGATGATTATTTTTCTCTTCTATTTTTCCCAGCGATTAGTGATCGATCAAGGAGTCGCAGAGATCTGGTACAATGTCTCACTCATAGCAGCTTCTGGTATTTTCATCCTGATCTCTCCTTACTTGAGTAAACTCGTTGACCAAGGCGCGAACAAGATTCACTGACTCAGATTTCGAACGATAGTCGCTGTGATATTGTTTGCTATCGTCTGATCCATGACGCTGTGGACACCAGAGTATACCATATTCATCACTATACTCTACGCTGTAGCAATGGGCTGTTACCTTCTGTGTTTCGTCTACTACACACCTATGCTCAATGACTTGGCTACACACGAAAACCACGCACAAGTTTCAGGTCGAGGACAGGGAGTCAATTCTTTTGGACAGGTCATGTGACTCTTGGTCAGCATCCCTATCATCAATGGAGCGATACCTTTTCTGGATGCAAGTAGAGCAGGAACGCTGCTCCCAGCAGCGGCATTATTCTTGGTATTTTCACTCCCTATGCTCTTGCGATACAACGCCCCAGTAAGGAAAATAGATATGAGTATAAAAGTACACAATATTCGATTATCTATGAAGGCACTATTTGGCTATGGTTCTATTGTAACATTTTTGATATGATACTTTCTCTACAGCGACGCACTGCTTACCTTCGCCAACAATTATCCATTATACTTAGAAAAAGTCCACGCCGTGGCAGATACCTCGAAGTCATTATTGACTGCATTGATATTGCTCGGTGCGAGTATCAGTGCATTTTGTACAGGAAAATTAGCAGATCGTATTGGCTTGAAAAAATCACTCATGCGACTCCTCGGTGCGCGATGTGTCGTCTTCCCTATCTTTGCATTTATCAAATGATTTGCTGCACTTGCTGTGATGTCAGTATTGGCTGGACTCATTTATGGACCGACACGATCCGTATCGCGCGCTTTGTTTAGCAGGATAGTGCCAGCACATCTAACAGCCAGATGATTTAGTTATTTTACCATCGCAGAGCGCTTCGCCACATTTATCTGACCATTGATCCGGTGATCTATTGTTACGTGATTAGGCGGTGAGATCTTGGGATATAAGCGAGCATTGATCAGTATGTCTATCCTCGTATTTGTCGGTCGATGGGTAAGTAGGAAGATCGAAAACGTATAATATTTACATTATGTTCCCCCTAGTATGATAAATAATCCTTACATATACCTCTTCAAACAGTATCGAAGATATGTCGAAAAAAAACACATGGTCGTTCTTTTTGTCTTCTTTTTTCTATGTGCAAATACTGTCGTTATGCTTGAACCATATTTTGTCGGTAAACTTATTAACACACTCCAAGCCGGAGGAGATCAATTACTCCACGATGTTATCGTGATACTTATTATACTATGACTCATCCCCTTAGTGATGCGGATGTTCCATGGTACGGCTCGTGTACGAGAGGAGAAGACAAAATTCCAAGTCAACAAATCATTTAAAGAAACTATCTTTCATTATACGACTTCACTTCCTCTTTCTCGACATAATGACCATCATTCGGGAGAGACTATTGATCAATTCAGCAGAGCAAATGATGCGCTCCGCGATTTCTCAGGAAGTAACTTCATGTACATCACTACCGTCATGCGTTTTGTGACTTCTATAGCGATGCTGGTACGGATCTGGCCATTGTGATGATCGATCATATGCGTAGTGGGTTTCGGTACCTTTGTCATTGTATGGAAGTTCGACCAAATTATTGTTCCCTTACAAAGACAACAAAACAGAGCTTGGCACAAAGTGGGGAGCACATTGTTCGACTATCTTTCAAACATTAAAACCATTATTACCCTGAGGTGTGAGGCTATGGTAGAAAAAGTTTTGGCTAAAAAAATAGAAGTAGTTCGCCCACCCTTCAACAAATATATCGTTATCAATGAACGAAAACGATTTTCGGTGAATATGGTCTTGGCCATCATTACTGCAGTGACGATTGGCTTTTACGTCTACAATCAAGTGGTAATAGGAGCAGCAATTATGGTAGGTACTATCGCTATGATTTACCAATACATCCAAAGACTGAGTGAATCATTTTATCAATTTGCCGGACAGTATTCCGAGCTTGTAGTTAACAAAACCAACTTCCAAACAGTAGAACACATCCTCTCTGCCTACAACGTGCTTGCTGCACAAAAAGAAAAAGGAGAACTCCACCACTGGCATCACATTGCCATACAAGATCTTTCTTTCTCCTACGCCACCAATAAAAAAGTTATCAAAAATATGTCCTTGGATATTTATAGAGGACAAAAGATAGCATTGGTTTGATCGAGCGGCGATGGCAAGAGTACGCTCTTGGCTTTGTTGAGATGATTGTATATTGAAGATGCCGTTTCCTTGATGATTGATGGTACGCACTATAATTCACTTGCTGTGTTGCACGATATCGTATCGCTTATCCCACAGGATCCTGAGATTTTTGAACATAGCATCAGATATAATATCACGATGGGAACAGAAGTAGATGACACGGCACTGGGAAAGTACATAAAAATAGCTGCGTTCGATACTGTCCTTCACGATCTCCCTCGTGGCTTGGATAGTGATATCAAAGAAAAATGAGTCAACCTTTCGTGATGACAAAAACAAAGGTTAGCACTTGCGCGCGGTTTGTTTCTTGGAAAAGATAGTGATATCCTCTTGCTTGATGAAGCGACAAGTTCTGTAGATGCTCTCGGAGAGAAGCATATTTATGAGTCGCTTTTTCACTCCTTTGCAGACAAGACAATTATCGCTTCTGTACACAGATTACATATGCTCTATATGTTTGATATGATTTATGTCATCGAAAAAGGTCGCGTCATAGAAGCGTGAAATTTAGCTACCATCCTAGCGTTAGATGGTGTAGCCAAACATATGTGGGATAACTATATGCGCAAACACGAAGATAAGAAATAGATTTTCCTAGTGTAGCATAGAATTTATAATAAGGCTTTGAATATCTCGACACTATCTAATTTCTCCCAATTAAATTCATCTCTTCAGAAATGTCCATATGCTGCAGTCTTTTGAAAGATAGGTTTTCTCAAGTCTAATTTTTCGATAATGCCTCTGGGACTAAGATCAAAATTATTTTTGACGGCATCACTTATTTTTTGCAAGTCTACTTTTTCTGTACCAAAACATTCGACATAGACACTGACTGGTTGCACCACACCGATGGCATAGCCGACCTGGATTTCACACTTGTCACACACACCACTGGCGACGATATTCTTTGCTAAATATCTAGATATATACGCACCACTTCTATCGACCTTAGTAGAGTCCTTACCGCTAAATGCACCACCACCATGTCTACCGATACCGCCGTAACTATCGACAATTATCTTTCTGCCAGTCAATCCACTATCACCTTTTGGTCCACCGATATTAAAGATCCCTGTTGGGTTGATAAATATTTTTGTTTGCGCATCGAGAAGATTTCAGAGTACTGGTTCGATGACATATTTTTTGATACCAGCCTGGATCTCTTCTTGTGTCACATCGATCGCATGTTGTGATGATACCACCACTGCATCAACTCTGAGAGGAGTATGTCCATCGTATTCGACAGTCACTTGCGTCTTGCCGTCTGGATAGAGGTACGGAAGCGTCCCATCCTTTCTCACTTCACTCAATTTCTTCGCAAGATTGTGCGCTAGATAGATCGGCAATGGCATAAAACTTGGCGTCTCATTGCTCGCATAACCGTACATGATACCTTGATCGCCAGCACCACCAGTATCGACACCTTGTGCGATATCAGGTGATTGTTTGTGCAAGAGATTGACTATTGCACAGTTGTTCCCATCAAAATATTTTGCGTCGCCATCATATCCGATGTCGAGGACTGTTTTTCTAATAATCGCTTCGTGATCGATATTTGCTGTCGTTGTAATTTCACCAGCGACGATGACAATTCATGTTGTGGTTACCGTCTCACATGCTACTCTGGAAAGTGGATCTTGCGCGAGACAGGCATCGAGGACTGCATCTGATATTTGGTCACACATCTTGTCAGGATGTCATTCAGTAACGGATTCACAGGTGATGAAATGTTTCATAATACTCTCTCAAAAAACATAAAAAAAATCTTTCCGCTCGAGAAAGAAATCATTACAATCAGATGGATCATCTTTTTATAATATCTTTCCCGATGCCGGGTAGGAATTAGCACCTTTCCCCAGTGGGACGGTTGCTGAAGCGCTTAACGAGCCTAATCTCTATCGCTTACTCTAGATACATGCACATGGATAAGATACAAAATAATGAGACAAAAGCAAGAGATTATAGTATGTCATCCCGGACTACGATCCGGGATCCAGAAACAATAATCTGGATTCCGGGTCAAGCCCGGAATGACTAAAGAGATGAGAACACCAAGATTCTCCATAACAATCAGCTAGGAGAACTGTATAGTATACTAGATACTATTGCAGTATTATTTTAACACGCATTATTCTATGAAATTTTCAGAACTCCAACTTATTGATCCTATCCTCAAAGCACTCGATGCAGAGGGATATACCACACCTACGCCTATCCAAGAACAGTCTATACCAGTCGTCTTGAGTGGTAAAGATCTTTTTGGCTGTGCACAAACTGGTACAGGTAAGACAGCATCATTTGCGATACCTATCATCCAGATATTAGCAAAATTGCCACAACACGGCAAAAAAAATATCCATGCTCTTATCCTCACACCTACCAGAGAACTCGCTATCCAGATCGGCGAAAGTTTCGCTGCATATGGTAAGTTTGCCTGACTCACGCATACCGTTATATTTGGTGGTGTATCACAGTTGCACCAAGTCAATGCAGTCCGCAAAGGTGTCGATATTATGATCGCAACACCAGGAAGATTGCTCGATCTTATCAATCAGAAACATATTGATTTACGTAATATCAAGATATTTGTCTTGGATGAAGCAGATAGGATGTTGGACATGTGATTTATCCACGATGTGAAAAAAATTATATCACACATCCCGGCACAGAGACAGACATTGTTTTTCTCTGCGACTATGCCGCAAGAAATTTTGAAACTCGCACATACGATCTTGAAAGACCCTATTTCTGTCAAAGTGACACCCGTGTCATCAACAGTCGATACCGTAGGTCAGTCCTTATATTATGTTCCCAAAGAACAAAAGAGAAATCTCTTGCTCCACCTTCTCCAAGATAAAAAAATTAAGAATGCCCTTGTCTTTACTAAGACCAAACACGGAGCAAATAAAGTTGCTGAGACACTTGCCAAAGCAGGTATCCCATCAGCGGCCATTCATGGAAACAAATCACAAACTGCCAGACAAAATGCATTGGCAAGTTTGAAAAACAATACGATCAGAATTTTGGTTGCTACAGATATCGCAGCCAGAGGTATTGATGTCGATTTGCTATCACACGTAATTATCTACGATCTACCAAACGAACCAGAAACATATGTCCACCGTATCGGCCGTACAGGTAGAGCAGGTGCAAGTGGAGTAGCGATCGCATTCTGTGATTATGAAGAAAAAAAACTTCTCAAACAGATCACTGATCTTATCAAAAAAGATATCCCTGTCGTGCATGATCATCCATTCCCACTATCACATACAGCACCCATTAGAACACAACCATCACACAACAACAGAAAACCATCTGGTAGAGGAAGAAGATTTTCAAGATAATGAATTGCTGCGTGTAGAGCTAGATCTCTCGATGTCTACATCGAGAGTATTTTGCATTGTTTGCTTTGTATTTCACTATCATTTTTGGAGGAGATTAGTATAGTCTCTATAAATTTATTATACTATATATTCTATGAACAATAATCAAAATCCTGTGATACTGCGTTTTGATGCAGCGTCATTCTCCTACGGCGATGACAAAAAAATCATCCTCGACAGCGCAGATTTTTCTATCCGTCAAAACACCAAGATCACGATCATGGGTCAAAACGGTGCGGGTAAATCTACGCTTTTCAAGATCATTACTGACGAGCTCAAACTCAAATCTGGTAAGATGAATATCGTTGCTGGCAACAGCATTGCGATTGCAAAACAAGTCATCCCAAGAGAACAGATGACACTTACCGTGAGAGAATATTTTGCTACTGCTTTCGAAGAAAAAGATTATCAACTCGATAGAAAAATAGAAGAAGTCCTCAAGACTGTTAATTTAGTTGTCTCTGATTTGGACAAAGTCATGAACCAGTTTTCAGGCGGTCAACAAGCGAGATTGTTGCTTGCTTATGCCCTTATTCAGAAGCCAGATATTTTGCTCTTGGACGAACCGACAAATAATTTGGATACCGATGGTATCAATAATTTGATAGGATTCCTTCTTGGCTATGATAAGACGGTAGTGGTAATTAGCCATGATGCAGATTTCTTAAATATGTTTACGGACGGAGTCTTGTACTTAAATGTCATGACACACAAAGTCGAACAATATCGATGAGATTACTACGATGTAGTAGAACAGATCGCTGCGCAGATCGAAAAAGAAAAAATGCTCAATGCCAGAGAAGAAAAAAGAATTGCTGACGCAAAAGATAAGATCAACTTCTTTGCCAACAAGTGAGGTAAGATGCGTAAACTTGCGAGCAAGATGAGAGATGAAGTAGAAGAAGCAGAAGACAACAAAGTAGAAGTAAGAAAAGATGATAAGACCATCTCTCCATTCAATATCGAATTCGAAAATTTTGTTGGGCCAATTGTAACCATCAATAATTTGACCTTGATGGATCCTAAGACAGCAGAAATTGTCCACAGAAAATTAAACCTCACGATCAAAAAAGGTGAAAGATATATCCTCAAATGACCAAACGGAATCGGTAAGTCTACGTTACTCAAAAGACTTGTGCATGCACATGATGCAGACGCCACCATTGCTGAAGGTATCAGAGTCGGCTACTACAGCCAAGACTTCAATGCACTCGATATGGATATGATCGTCCGAGATTCTTTGCACGAGATGTCCGATGAGATCAAAGATCAAGACGTCTATCGTATTGCTTCGCAATTTTTGCTTACTGGCGACTTGCTCAAAAATCCTATTCATTATCTCTCCGAATGACAAAAATGATTGCTCTGTTATGCAAGATTCGTGATCCAAAAACCACACCTCTTGATCCTCGACGAGCCAACCAATCATATCAATTTCCGTCACTTGCCAGTGATCGCAGAATGTCTCAGTGAATACAAAGGCGCGATGATTATGGTCAGCCACGATATCAGTTTCGTTCCACAGATGAAAAACCTCCAAACGATTGATTTGTGACAGTTATTGGGTAAATAAATCTCATGACAACAACTCTACATGATATCCTTGCGACACAAGCAAAGATAGAAAATATAAAAAACAATAGCGATCAGCTACATGTAGTTGCAGATTTTGATGCTACATTAACGCAATATTTTGATCATGAAGGCAAGACAAGACCATCTGTCATATCAATCTTACGCGATGAATGAATATTGGGGCCAGAATATACCAAGGAGGCAAATGAACTCTATCTCAAACATGGACCAGTGGAATATAATATGGACATGTCTTTTGCAGACAGATGTGCTAGTAATATAGAGCGATGGACCAAACACAAAAAGCTACTGCAGCATTTTCGTCTTCACCAAAAACATATAGATCAGTTGATAGATCTCGATAAGATTGTGATGAGACCAGGGACTGACGCTCTACTCAAAAAATGCTATGAAAAAAATATCCCTGTGCTTATATTTTCAGCTAGTGGTATAGGGATCAATGCTATTCATAAGCTACTAGAAAAACGATGATTGTATCTCCCAAATATCTATATCATTTCCAATGAAATTTATTGGGATCAGGATGGCTATATGAGTGGCTATAGTACACCAACAATTCATTCGCTCAATAAGATTGAGTCGGTCATCCGAGACAATCCAGAATATCAAGTATTGCAAGATATACTAAGACCTAGGCCGTATGCCATTGTGCTATGAGATAGTCTCGGTGATGCGCAGATGGTAGAAGATCGTCATGATCGTACGGTCTTGAGAATAGGTTTCTGTAACCATAAAGTTACTGAGCGTCTACCATATTTCCAGGAAGTATTTGATATAATCATCACTGATGATCAGGGGTTTGATCAGCTCAATACTATGCTTTTTACATAACAAAAATTACATTATCATGCCACATCCGCTCAATCACCTCCGCAAAAGAAAAAATCCTGTTACTAAAAAAAATACAAGCAGAGCACACCAGATATTGGACAAAATAATTTATGTCGTCGCTATTGGCGGTCCTTTTTTGACGCTTCCACAGATCAAAGCCATATGGATAGATAATATGATACAATGAGTTTCTCTGGTTACACGATGAGGCTATTTGCTGATTACCTTGGTACGATTGGCCTACGGTATTGTACACAAAGACAAGCCTATTATCTGTGCGCAGTCATTGTGGATAGTGATGTATGTTGCTGTTATCACAGGCGTATTGATGGCTTAGTCAGTTATTGACAAAAGATGAGAAATAATTATAGTATATAGGATGATTTATCCTATATATTTTTATGCATATCTATACGCCTGCTATTGATCCTTCTATATATCAAAAAACTTCCCTAGCAGAAACATTGCAGGATCTCAATAATCCCAAGCTTATTGTTACAGATGATATTGTCATAAATTTGGTTCTCAAATATTTTTTTGCATATCTGTATCCTGAAACTATAGCTCAGAGAGTTGACTTCAAAGCTATAGAACAAGTTTTTGAACGAGGAGAAAAGTATTGCGCCGCATCTAGAAATGATGGCGACAAAAAAGTTCTTCATAATATTACGCCAATAGAGCGTGACTTTTATGCCAGATTTGAAGCTGCTTCATATGGTTTATCTATGCTTGGAGATGTGGCGCCAAGCGCATCTATTGTCAAAGACATAATCACCAGAAAGATAGACCCAACTCCATTTGAAGGTAAGTATGTGTGACTGGATCTAGGAACTGGTACTGGGATCTTGTTGTTGGCTCAGTGTATACAAGCAATGAGAAATGATTTCAAATCTATCCAAAACATAGGGATTGAGTTAGACCAATCTACAGCACTACGTACTAAAGATATAGCAAATAGATTGCATATATGACAGGTTCTACAATGAGATACAACACAAGAGAGTTTATATCATACACTCAACATTACTACGCCAATTACATTTATATCAAACGAAAATATACCTACTACAGGTATAGCTATGAATGGCAAAAATGACCCATTTCATCAAAACAATCAAACAATCTATCAATCAGATTTTGCAAAAAAATTACATGAAAATACACAAACATTCCCCAAGGCGATAGCTATGACATTGAGTATACCACCTGCAATACATCAACAAATTATATGAGGATACACAAATAAATTTGTTATCGAAAATATCTCTAATTTTGAAAATATATTGAAAGCTGAAGAATCATTTACTTACGCAAAGGACTGGACAATTTTCCACAATATATACACAGATGGAATAGCTTTAGACGGGAAGATAGTCCCTATGCACTCCATAGGAGATAATCTTATCGAAAATGGCAAAGTAAAAAAAATTCCAAATCGAAGACATCGTCGATCTGACAAAATGGTAACAGAAAATAATTTATAAAAAAATTTTTATGCTCACCATCCACCCAGACATTTACGACCGCGAAAATTCACTCAAACAAACGATTGAGATTTTGTGTGATACTAAAAATGCTGTTACAGATGACCTGACGCTCAATCTTGTTACCAAATATTTCTTTGCATATTTCTATCCAGAGTCTGTGGATCAAACTATCGATATTGCAAGCGTAGAAAAATTTAGACAAGATTATGATGATTATTTTAAAGCAAAAGAGATAGCCTTTCAAAGATCCAATGATTTTATGCTACATAAAAATCCTATACACAAATTTATATATACACACGAATATCCTATCACCATGTTGGGAGATATCGCAGCGACTACTATATTGGTCAAGGATATAGCTCAGAGGGAATTGTCCTCAGCACTGCAGGCAAATACATATAGATGACTCGATCTAGGAACTGGTACTGGGATCTTGTTGTTGGCTCAGTATATACAAGCAATGAGAAACGGCTACACATCACTACAAAAAATCGGCATAGACAACCATCCCTACGCTGTCAGGACCACCGATAAACTTATCCAGAAGCTATGATGCGGAGCAGCGATATATGGCGATACAACACAAAAAAATACCTATCTGCAATTGTATGGCGATAGTCCTATACACCATGTTTCTAATGAAACTATCCCACCGAGAAATTCTAGGATGAATACCAAATCCGATCCTTTTTTCCAAAATACGACAGCATTGTACGCGGTATTGGATCAGTATATCAAACCAGAAACCCAGTTCTTCCCAAATAGATTGGATGTTAGAGTACATCATTCTCCTTTTGGGCAGACGATGTCATGCACTCCAGACAACAAATTCTTACATAAAGAATTGTTTGTCGGACAAAATTATCCCGAACAACAAACTACATACATCCAAGAAAAAATTGATCGACTGAAGTTGTCTCTTATTAGGTGTCTGCAGCTAGAGGTCTGCTGAGAGATTGTGGATCCAGACAAAATTGGCTGGCAACTGATAGAGTCAGGCAAAGTATCGCCAAGTACGATACACATAGCTCGTCGCCGATCCTAAATATATAGTATAGCAAACACTTGCTTTCCCCATACACAATACTATATCCAAGGCATACTGTATTTATTTTTTTCTCCAATACTCTATGCCTATCATTACTCTCTTGGTAGCTGCTTTGGCTACCTTCATCATCGGAATGATCCGATATTCTCCTCTATTGTTTGGCACGACGTATATGAACTTCGTCAATGCTGGCAAAAAGAAAACAGCAGGCAAACCAAGTATGTCTAAGATGATCCCACTCTTTATCGGTCAGTATGTGCTCAATCTCGTTATAACTTTCATCACGTACATATTCCTCACATACGGTGGAACAGTAAGTTATCAAGATGCTATCGTGACTGCATTATTGCTCTGGGTATGATACCAACTTACATCAACTCTTGGTAACGCTCTCTGGGAACAAAGATCATGGAAATATTACGCTATCACATCTGGTATGGAATTGCTTGCCTTGGTAGTAACAGTTGTTGTTATAGTTGCTATGTCATAGAACAATATATCATACAAAAAAATAGCATCACTGTGATGCTATTTTTTTTGTTTACTTGTCTTGGAGTTTTGTAGGGTAATAGTATCGACAACATATTCGACAATTCATTTTTCTGGGACAGCCTTTTGTGTGCAAAACATTAGTACCTGCTGCACAAATTTATTTTTAAATAATTCCATTTCTTGATACATTGATCGATCTTTTTGCAGTCATTTCCATAGTCCATATTTGCTCATCTTAAACGTATTGATAGCTGATGATGGCATCCGATACACAGGATAATCATTGTCCATCATGTATTTGTTGAGCAGCACTTCGAGAGCAAATCATGCATTTTTCTTTTGCAATATTTTCTGCAGATCCTTCTTGTACAATATCCTTTCGCCACTGATAAGCGTATTGCCTCTAAATGCTTTGATATGTAATGCTGCCTCTATTCTCTTGAGTATAATCATGCGTGCCTTGGTTCCAAAAAATGCTTGGATTGCCTCGCTACATTCACGAGCTTTGAGTCATTGCAGGTCAGCGTCACAGAGAAATATAGCAGGATGTTTGGTATGTGCCAATCCAGTAGCTATAGCCGCACTTTTGCCAGCATTTTTTTTGTGTATATACAGTGGTATGTGGGGAAATAATTTTTTCACAATAGTTGTGGTGTTATCTTTGGATGCGTCATCTATACAGATGATTTCATCAATTTCAGCAACCTTTTGCAATACGCGCAAAACACGAGCGATTCTATGCTCTTCATTGTACATAGGGATGATACACGAAACTTTTTGTGTCATACGTCAACAAAAAAATACTACGTTCAAGGTACAAAAAAGCTAGCGACTTTCCAGTGCTTTTTATTCATGTCTTGCAAACGCACATGTATCTCATATTGTGCGTATGTTTATTATATTATATGTTGGATGGATACAACACAGATAATTGCTCGATCATCTATCATAGTGACGCTCATATCGTATACACGATATATTCGTGGTATCATCCAATGACGAAATAAGCCACACGCCTTTTCTCGATTGATCCGATGAATTATGACGGGGACAGCATTTTTTGCCCAGAGGACTGAGACACAGAGTATTGCCACACGAGTACTAGGATTGAGTGCGATAATTTGTTTCATAGTTGCTGCATTTGCACGATATAAGCACAAAAGTGTTATCGCAAAAATAGATCGACTATATTTTGGCCTTTCGATCATTGCACTATTGCTTCGGTATGTGACTAAGACACCGGTATGGTCAGTTATACTTATTGTTCTTACCGATCTATTGGCATTTCTTCCGACCTTCCGTAAGACGCGACAGGATCCGCATGGAGAGAGTATTTTTGTCTATGCTCTTTCGGCAATTAAGTTTGTTCTTGTTGTACGGAGTCTTGATGTGATCTCTATTACAACAGCATTGTATCCTATATATTTGATCCTTGCAAATGGGATCTTTACTATCTTCACATTGGTGCGTCGTTGGCAGAAGAGTTAGGTTTTTTGTAACAATCCATCATGAAGAAAGTACGATATATAAAAGAGAAAAACATTTTCTCTTTTATCATTATTATAAAAAACTTTGTATTGTAGTTCTTTGCTTTCAGGATTGTAGGTAGATACAAGATGGTATACGTCATCATGGTCTGTCATAGTATATTGTTCACTATCCGGCAATCACGCATTATGCACTTCTAGAAATTCTACAAATTGTTTCAAAGATCTTTGATATGCATGATAGACAATTCAGAGTTCTTTTTGTATCTCGATAGGAAGATACTCCGAAGGTCAGCCATTATGAAATGCATTTTTTTCTCGTTGCTGAAATGCTTTGAGAAAGATATTGTCATTATCTATATTGATACGTTTGTTGATAGATCAGTTGACGACCATATAACTCGTGAGATTTGGTTTAAGTTTACTAGGCAATTGTTGCATATAAGGATCTTGATTATCAACGCATTTTTCTGACAGCGAGTGTACTATCTGCTTTTTCTTTTTCATATGCTCTCTGTAGTCAGGATATATACGTATATGTGATTTTTCGGTAGTAAGTTGTACTCATACAGTTAGGTTTTTGGGGACAATATTTCACTCGTGTACAATCGTAGAAAGGAAATCAATCTTTCGCTCATAATCAAGTCGAGGAGAAGCCTTGGTATGAAAAAGCTTGGTGTTTTTAAAATGAAATCTATTTCTTTGTAGCGCATCAACCATAAAAAACTCAAAACCCGTTCATCAGCTTTTGAGAATTCATCTGAGTTTACTTGCCCAATTTTGTATTTTACCAAATTTTTCTTTAGCCTCCCTATCCGGATCTGCATCCATATTGGAACGCAGGTATGTCTGAAAGATATTTGTTAATGCTTTGATGGTCTCATCGTCAGTTCTCTTTTGATTGAGTATTCATCGCAACTCACGAGAAACTCTGTCGGCTTCTTCCACCATAGGAAACGAACTGGCGATATGTCCTATGCGTCGACTACGCAAAACAACATCCTTCTGTACATAAGGATATAGATTTTTGCTAGCCATCTTTTGGATGTCGCTATAAAATAATATTTACTATCTTTCCTGGTACATATATTATCTTTTTTGGTTCGCTTGTCCATTGTTTTTGGAGCTTACTATCATTTTTGACAATAGCAATTACCTCGTCTTGGCTCGCGCCAGGCGTGATGGTGATAGTGCCTTTGACTTTGCCATTGAACTGTACTGCCATCGTGATGGTATCTTCGATCACGAGCTTCGGATCAAATGTCGGCCAGGTTCCTGTGTGGAAGATAGAAAACTTCTCGCCCAATTGTTCCCAGATTTCTTCTGCCAAATGCGGTGCAAATGGCGCTACGATGAGGGCAAGTATTTTGATAGTTTCCTTGGATACAGTCTTCGGCTCAGTCAAGCCATTGACCAAGATCATAAGCTGTGAGACAGCAGTATTAAATCTAAAGTTTTCGATGTCTTCTCATACTTTCTTGATAGATTTGTGGAGGAGTGATTGGACATCTTTGCTATCCTTTTCATCACTCATCTTGTCGACCAGTCTACATATCTTATCTAAGAATTTTTTGACACCTTTTACTCATGCAGTACTTCGTGCGACCTCATTTTCAAACGGTCACATAAACATCTCGTATGTCCTAAATGCATCAGCACCATATTCGCCGATCACTTCGTCTGGGTTGATCACATTGTTCCATCTCTTGGACATTTTTCTACCATCTTCAGCCAATACCAATCCTACGCCATACAACTTCTTGAACGGTTCGCTGGTACTTACGACACCGATATCATACAAGAACTTATGCCAAAAACGTCCGTAGATTAAGTGTCTGGTCGCATGCTCAAGTCATCACACATAGATATCGACTTGTCCTCGATATTTTTCTTTATCCTTTCCTACAAGTGCTTTACTATTGTTTGGATCCATATAACGGAGCCAGTATCGTGATGATCCAGCCCATTGTGGCATCGTGTTGGTTTCTCTTTTTCATTCAGGCACATTGACCCATTCTTTGATATTAGCTAGTGGTCATTCTTCACTACCCGTTGGTTCGTATTCTTCCACCATCGGTAATTCCAGTGGCAAATTTTTTTCCTGCATTGGAATAATCTTACCATCTTTGCCATGGATCATCGGGATAGGTTCTCCCCAATATCTTTGTCTGGAGAAGACCCAATCTTGGAGTCTGTATTGTACTTTGACTCCACCTATTCATTGTTTTGTTAACCATGCTTGCATAGCTGGAATTGCTTCATCGGAAGTCAGTCCCGAATATTCTCAGGATTGAACCAGGATTCATTTCTCTGTCGTTGCTTCTATTCAATTGGCAAAGGAATCTCGAGCATATTTATGGTGTGGCCATGTTATCATGTCGCCTACACTTTCTTTATCTAATCGTTGTATGCTATGTTTTCATTCATCTATTTCTGATTTTATTTTCTTGTTTGTTTTTAATTTTAGATGGAAAAATTGTCAGACAGTATTCTGATTCTTATTTTTTGGATGTCTAAATAATAATGACGCAACGTATGTTCATGGTATAGCTCCAATTATTTCTGTATCTACATATCAACTCTCTTCTATAGTCTCTTTTATTACAGCTTCTAATTCAGTCTCTCAGTCCTCAATTCATCATCATATAAAATGATGGTTTGTTGGATTTTCTTCTGTTAAGATGACATATTGTCATTTTTCATTTTCCAGAATGATATCTACTACTTTCCTATTAAGTGTTTCTACATTATTTCTTGGAGCATTTATTCATTCCCCAATAAATAAAGGCGCTATACTTTGTACAATCGGCAGATCATACTTCTTTGCAAAAGCATAATCTCTCTCATCATGTGCAGGCACTGCCATTACCGCACCACTACCATAATTCATCAAGACATAATCCGCTACCCAGATAGGGACTGCTTGCTGGTTAAACGGATTTATCGCGTATGCGCCAGTAAAGACACCTGTCTTCTCTTTTTCTGCATCTCTTTCGAGTGATGTTTTGTTAGCTGCGTCTTTGACATATTTTGCGACTGCTTTTGCATGTTCTTTGGTCGTAATCTCTTGGACCAGCGGATGCTCAGGTGCAAGTGCCACAAATGACATCCCAAATACTGTGTCTACACGTGTCGTATAGATAGAGAAGTTGTGCTCAGATCCTTGTATGTGCATCACAAACTCCGTTCCTTCGCTTTTGCCTATTCGATTTCTTTGCATTTCCTTCACATTGTCTGGCCACTCAGGTAATTCGTTCAAACCATCCAGAAGTCTTTCTGCATAGTCGGTAATTCTAATCACCCACTGTCTCATAGGTTTTTGTTCGACATCAGATCCACAACGTTCACATTTACCGTTATCCAAATCCTCATTTGCCAAACCAGTCTTACAGCTTGGACATCGATTGATAGGTTTGTAATCCACAAAAGCCAAACGATGCTGGTCGAGTGCTTTTTCAAGATCTGTACCTGTGAGTCATTGTTTCGCCAATTTTTTCTCCAATTCTTCTATAGGTTTCGCAGTACCAGCTACTGCATCATAGTAGTGATTGTATAATTTGAGAAATGCCCACTGTGTCCATTTATAAAATTTCGGGTCGGTTGTTTGTACTTCTCTATCTCGGTCATAGGTAAATCCCATAGATTCAAGTTGTTCCTTGTATCTAGCGACATTGGTCGCTGTAGAGACGGCAGGATTTACTTTATTCTTGATAGCATACTGTTCTGCTGGCAGACCAAAGGCATCAAATCCCATAGGATGCAAGACATTGTATCCCTGCAGCATCTTGAGTCTCGCCAAGCTATCAGTAGCCAAGTATCCCTTAGGATGACCGACATGCAAACCAGCTCCAGACGGATAGGGGAACATGTCGAGCGCATAAAATTTCGGCTTATCGGAGGATTCGGTCGTCTTATATGTCTTTTCTTTCTTCCACTTTGCTTGCCACTTGGGACCAATTGCTTTGATATCGATAGTCATGCGCTCCATATTCTATAAAAACATAGGTTCACCATAGTTTTTTAGCAAACAAAAACAAGATTTATTGGCCAGCTATACATATAGATGTATACAAAAGCTTGACAAATAAAAAAAATGGAGTATAGTGCAACAACTTTATTGTGCGTTTTCTTATATATAAGGAGAGTCACAAAAGTATATGTATTGGTAAAAGAGATAATAATGCGACATGTCCACATAGACAGACAAAAAATTAGTATATAGTGGATACAAAGCTACCACCCCTCTTTCACAAAACATATAAAATGCGACACAAAACGTCAGGATACGACACATTTTTTTTAACTCAAAAGCCAGTTCTCATGCAGGATCCGAAAATTCTAGAAAACGATTTACGCATTTCCCTGCATTTTCTCTTGCAATTTGTTTCGTGATTTGTATCTTACTAGTCGTATGCGAATTTTTTGTTTACTCAAAAATGTCGCAAAACAGCATCCCGAGTGCAGCAGTACAATCCCAACAGGATGCACACACATGCTACGCCGGGGTAGCTCAGTGGTAGAGCAGAGGCCTGAAAAGCCTTGTGTCGGCAGTTCAATCCTGCCTCCCGGCACCATGGGCATATAGCTCAGTTGGTTAGAGCGCGTCTCTGATAAGGACGAGGTCGGTGGTTCGAGTCCACCTATGCCCACCACCGGGGATTAGCTCAGATGGCTAGAGCGCTTGGTTTGGGACCAAGAGGTCGCGAGTTCGAGTCCCGCATCCCCGAATCCCTCTGTTTAGGCTTTGATATACGAGAAGGCCAAACAATTAAACAAAGTAATTACATTTTATCTTTTACGATAACATTATTATGGCAAAATTGCACGTAAATGTCGGTACTATTGGTCACGTTGATCATGGTAAGACAACTTTGACTTCTGCGATCTGTACAGTAGCTGCTACTAAGGGTTACGCTAAGGCGATGGATTATAGCTCTATCGACAATGCACCAGAAGAAAAAGCAAGAGGTATTACTATCAACACAAGACACGTTGAATATGAAACTGAAGCTAGACACTATGCACATATCGACTGTCCAGGACATGCTGACTACATCAAGAACATGATCGTTGGTGCTGCTCAGATGGATGGAGCTATACTTGTAGTTTCTGCTACTGACGGACCTATGCCTCAGACAAGAGAACACATCTTGTTGGCTAGACAGGTAAATGTACCAGAAGTTGTGGTATTCTTGAATAAGTGTGATATGGTTGAAGATGCTGATATGTTGGATCTTGTAGAAGAAGAAATTAGAGATCTTTTGAAGAAGCAAGGATATAGAGGTGATGAAACACCTATCATTAGAGGATCTGCTCTCAAGGCAACTGAAAATCCTACTGATGAAGCAGGTGCTGCAAAATGTGTTTGGGATCTATTGGCTGCGTTGGACTCATTTATTCCTACACCAGTAAGAGACACAGAAAAGACTTTCTTGATGCCTATCGAAGATGTATTCTCTATCAAAGGTAGAGGTACTGTGGCGACAGGTAGAATTGAAAGAGGTATTATCAAGATGAATGATGATGTTGAAATCATGGGTCTTGGTAAAGAATCTATGAAATCTACAATTACTGGAGTAGAAATGTTCCACAAACAATTTGATTCAGCTGAAGCTGGTATGAATGTTGGACTATTGCTCAGAGGTGTTGACAAGGAACAGATCGAAAGAGGTCAAGTTATTGCAAAACCAGGAACAGTAAAAGCTCACAAGAAATTTGAAGCTGAAATATACGTATTGAAGAAGGAAGAAGGTGGTAGACATACTCCATTTATGGCAGGATACAGACCACAATTCTTCTTGAGAACAACTGACGTTACTGGTGCGGTTACTGTAAAGGGCGCTGAAATGATCATGCCTGGTGATAACGCTAAGATCGATGTTGAATTGATCTACCCAGTTGTAATGGAAGAAGGTTTGAGATTTGCAATTAGAGAAGGTGGTAGAACAGTAGGTGCAGGAGTTGTTACAAAGATATTGGAATAATCCCTTTTAAATAGAAACGCTACATATAAGGATGCCAGCGAAAGCAAAATCATCATCAAATCCAAAATTGAGAATCAAGCTTAAGAGCTATGATCTCAAGATGCTGGAGTCCTCTTTGGGCAAGGTTACCGGGCTTTTGGTTAAGTCCGGTGCCGATGTCAAAGGACCGATTCCATTACCAAGCAAGAAGAAGATCTACACAGTAATTAGATCAAACTTCAAGCACAACGAATCTAGAGAACAATACGAAAGAATTACATATACAAGATTGATTGACGTTACTAATATGGGTTCCAAGACTATGGAGTATCTCCAAAACATTGCAATCCCAGTAGGTGTTATGGTCGATGTAAAAGTATTCTAAGTAGAGTGCCTCGGTGTTTGTTTTAAATGTTTATGACTTTGTGTTCAATGAGTACATACGGATTGGTGGTACAAAAAAAGGAAATGACCAGAATGTGGGTAAATGATAAATTTGCCTCAGTCACTCTTTTGACTATCCCTACGCAAGAAATAGTAAGATACAAGACCGAAGAAAAAGACGGTTATGTAGCTGCAGTTGTAGGAGTAGGCAAAAAAGAAACGGGTAAGGTAAAGGGTGCTAAGATTGCCTACAAAAAATGTGCCGAGTTTCCTGTTGACGCAAACTTCATACAACAATATGCTGCTGGTGCTGCGCTTACAAGCGCTGTATTGGAAGGTGTAGAAAAGGTTACTTTGATTGGTGAAGGTAAAGGTAAGGGTTTCCAGTGAGTAATGAAAAGACATAACGCTCACGGATGACAAAAGACTCGTGGTTCTAAGTTCCACAGATGGGTTGGTTCGACTGGTAATAGAAAACCAAGAAGAACACAAAAAGGTCATCCACATGCAGGTCGTATGGGTGGTGAAACTGTCAAATTGAAGGACAAGCAAATCATCGATATATTTACAAACAATGGTGAACATATAGTAGCTGTCAAAGGCTCTATCCCAGGTTCATACAATGGTATCCTCAAATTATACGTATCATAATAATAGCATAACAATTATTTAATCAAAACGCCCAACGGACGATGACATACTCAGTAGAAGTGTACAACAACAAAGGGAAGGTAGTGAAGACTATCGAACTCGATGCGGAATTGTTTGGCGATCATGCCATCAACAAGAACGCTATCCATGAATATTATTTGTACCAACAAGCCAACGCTCATACCAACGCTGCTGACTCTAAGACAAGAGCAGAAGTGCAAGGTTCTGGGAAGAAGCTTTTCAAACAAAAAGGTACAGGTAATGCAAGACCTGGTGATCGTAGATCTCCTATCAGAGTTCATGGTTGAGTTGCTTTTGGTCCTAAGAGTGAAAGAAATTTCACTAAGGGGATGAACAAGAAAGTAAGAAACTTGGCATTGAGAGGATTGTTGTCTATGAAGGCAAAAGAAAACAAGATCCTAGGTTTGGATGCATTTGAAACAAAAGAGCCAAAAACAAAATTGGCTGTAGATGTTCTCAAAAACATCGGCTTGGATAATACGAAAGTATTGTTTGTTCTTGGAACCAAAAATGACACTACAGAAAAGTCATTTAGAAATATCAAGAATGTAAAATACATTCACGCTAATTATCTCAACCCAGCAGATTTGATGAAGTATGATACAGTATTGATGCTGGAAGACGCATTGACACACATTAACACAAAATAGTTTATATTCCTAGCAAATCATCACTATGACATTCAAGCAAATTCTCAGACAGAGAGCTAAGAAGAGTGTGCAGACCAAGGCTATAAATAAGGTCGGTCCTCACCAGATCTTGATTGCTCCTCTCTTCACAGAAAAATCATACAAGCAACAAGAGACTATGAATGTTTATTCATTCAAAGTACATCAAGATGCTAACAAGAATGATGTAAAAAAAGCTGTTGAGGCAATGTACAAGATAGTACCGGTGTCTGTAAACTTAGTGAGCGTTCCATTCAAGGGTAGAGAAAGAAGAAGCCTTGTAAGACGTGCATACAAAAAAGCTATCATCAGACTTGATAAGAAAGACAAGATAGAAGTAAGTGCATAATACGTATACCATTTAATTCCATCTCCTTGACGAAACATGCCAGTAAAATCGTATAAGCCATATACACCATCCAGACGTTTTATGGTCGGTTATGACTTCAGTGACATCACTACCAACAAACCAGAAAAATCTCTTACTGTTTCTGTAAAAAGAACAGGTGGTAGAAACCACACAGGAAGAGTGACTTCTAGATTTATGGGGGGTGGTCACAAAAGACTATACAGACTTATCGACTTCAAAGGATACGATAAGGTAAATGTACCAGGCAAAGTAGCTACAGTGGAATATGATCCATTTAGAACTGCCAGGATCGTTCTCGTACACTTTGCAGACGGAGAAAAGCGTTACAATTTGGCATGGAAAGGTGTCAAGGTTGGTGATGAAATTATGTATGGAGACAAAGCTCCTATTCAATCAGGTAATAGAAAACAACTCAGAGATATTCCAGAAGGTTTGCATGTCTACAACGTAGAATATGTGCCTGACACTAAGGGTAAACTTATTAGATCAGCAGGAGGATTTGCTACTATCGACGGTAAAGATGAAGCAGAAGGTACAGTATTCCTCAAGTTGCCATCTGGTGAAGTAAGAAAGTTCAACAACAGATGTCGGGCGACTATCGGTGAATTGGGTAACGAAGAACACAAAAACGTCGTTATTGGTAAAGCTGGTAGACAAAGATGGATGGGCCGCAAGCCAAAGGTATTGGGTATCAACATGAACCCAGTGGATCACCCACACGGAGGTTGAGAAGCGCACTCAGATATTGGTTTGAAGAAAGGTATCAAGTCATTCACTGGTAAGAGAGTATCTGCTGGTATGAAGACAAGAACTAAGAAGAAATGGTCAGATAAGTTCATCGTATCCAGAAGAAATGCTAAGAACAGTAGTGGTAAATAATAGTACTTTACTTGTAAAGCTCACATACACAGATGGTTAGATCCCTCAAAAAATGATTCTATATCAGACCAAAATTTAAAGCTAAGATCGACGCAATGGTCGCTTCTGGTGACAAAAAGGTCCTCAAAACACGAGATAGATCAACACAAATATTGCCAGAGATGATCGGATTTACATTCGCAGTACACAACGGCAAACAATTTATCAGTGTCTATGTGACAGAAGATATGATTGGTCATAAGCTTGGTGAATTCGCCCCAACAAGAAACTTCAGAGGGCACCCATTCTAAGAATATTCATTTTACATTCCTAATGTACTAGTGTTAATGATTACGAGAAGTTTGACAGCAACACTCAAATATGCATTGATATCAGACAAGAAAATGTCGTTGATAGCTAAATTGGTCCAAGGCAAAAAAGTGGCTGAGGCATTGAGAGTATTGTCGTTTACACCAAAAAAAGCAGCCAAGATATTACATAAAGTAGTAACATCTGCTGCAGCAAACGCTACGACAAACGCTGACGCTGTGTATGACTCTCTCTATATACAGACTATTAACGTAGGTACATGACCAAAGATAAAAAGAATGAGATTCGCAAGTAGATCTAGAGTCCACGGCTATCTCAAACATAGATCATTCGTGAGAGTTGTTTTAGCTTCTAAGTAATCCATCATCAGATGTGACAAAAAGTCCACCCATTGGGTCTCAGAATAGGTACCATGAAGTCTTGGCCAAGCGAACGATTTGCAAAAGACAAAAAGTCTGCTGCAGCTTTCGTTGTAGAAGATATCAAGCTTAGACAATATCTTGATAAAAAATTCAACAACGCAGGTGTCGCAAAAGTCATCATAAGAAAAACAGGTGTTGATATAGAACTTATTATGTTCACATCAAAGATCGGTTCATTTATGGGCAAGAACGGTGAAAAGGTAAAAGAACTTGAAACAGAGTTGTTTGCTAAGTTTGACAAGAAGATCAAAGTAACGCTCAAGGAAGTAAGAATTCCAGAGTTGTCTGCTAAGATCATGGGTGAATATATTGCCAACCAATTAGAAAATAGAATGCCATTCAGAAAAGTAGCAAAGAACGTTCTGCAAAAAGTTATGGAAAAATGAGCAGAAGGTATCAAGATACAGATTGGCGGAAGATTGGGAGGTACGGATATCGCTAGAACAGAAAAGTTTATCGATGGAAGAGTATCCTTGCAGACATTTAGATCAGACATTGACTATCACTATCTTCAGTCTCACACTAAATATGGTGTGTTGGGAGTAAAGGTATGGATTGCCAAAGGTACATTGTATCAGAAAGCAAATAAGAAAGCAAAAGCCACTATCGAACTATAACATACTGTTTATCTATCATACAAATAATTATCATGTCTCTCTTAACTCCGAAAAGTTGGAAATATAGAAAAGAGCACGTCAGAAAAGTGATAGGAAAAAGTTCCAGAGGGACTACCGTATCATTTGGTGAGATTGGTCTCAAAGCAACTACTCCAGGCTATATTACTAGTAGACAGCTTGAAGCAGCCAGAAAAGTAATTGTAAGACACATCAAGAAAGTTGGTAAAGTCTGGATAAGAATATTTCCAGGAGTTCCATTGACCAAGAAAGGTTTGGAATTACCGATGGGATCAGGTAAAGCTGATGTTGAACAATATGCTGCAAGAGTACGTGCTGGTAAAATGTTATTTGAAGTAAGTGGTTTGGAACCAGAACTCGCATACGAAGTATTGACAAGCGCATGCAAAAAATTGCCAGTTAAGTGAAGAGTTGTTACAAAAGGAGAAATAAGATAATTGTTTTTATTCCAGAAATCTCTTATTCCTATGAAAGGTAGAAAAGAATTTATGAAAGATCTGTGATCCAAGGCCGTCAAGGAACTTGTGAAGTCTAGGAGAAAGCTCCAGGATGAGCTCTATGCGCTCAAAATGAAGCATGCTATGAAGGGTCTTAAACAGACGCATTCTTTGAAAGATCTCAAAAAAAAGATAGCAAGGATCAACACTGTTTTAACTGTTAAAATCAGCGAAAACTATGGCAATTCTATGAAATAAAAATCCTAAGAGTATTAAAGAACTCATAGGTATTGTCGCAAGTGACAAAATGAGCAAAACTCGTGTTGTCGTTGTACAAACAGATAGAACTCACCCTAAATATAGGAAGACGTACAAGGTACAGAAGAAGTACTACATACATGATGAAAGTGATGCATCTCATGTAGGTGATACAGTGAGATTTAGAGAAGCAACTCCACTCAGTAGATTAAAAAGACGAAATCTCGTAGAGATAGTAACTAAAGCACAAGTCATCTAGTTTTATACCTATATAATTTGGTACCATGCTTCAAAATGAATCATCAGTCATTGTCGCAGACAATACTGGAGCAAAACTCGCAACGATATTCAGAATCCTCAAAGGATCCAACGCTAAGACAGCAAAAATAGGTGATATGGTAGTTGTTGCTATCAAAGAATCTACTGCTAGCGCTGTAGTCAAGAAAGGAGAAGTATCTCGTGCGATTATTGTAAGACAAAGAAAAGAATTGAGAAGAGCAGATGGCTCATATGTTAGATTTGGCGACAATGCGGTTATATTGGTAAGTACAAACGACAAAGGAGAAACTGCACCAGTAGGTAAGAGAGTATTTGGTCCAGTTGCTAGAGAATTAAGAGAAAAATTCAGAGTTATTACAAATATGGCAGAAGAAGTTATTTAGTTTTGTTCCCAACCCGATACCAATGAAAAAGTTACATACAGGTGACCCAGTCATCGTGATAGCAGGCAAGCACAAAGGTAAAGTATCTACCGTAGATCGTGTTGTCGAATCTATCAGAAAAAAAGGAAACAAATTTATTACACACACGCGTGTTGTAGTAAAAGGAGTAAACGAAGCCAAAAGAGGTAAAAAGGGACAGGGCTTCATTACGGTAACACTTCCTATCCACGTTTCTAACGTCATGTATTATGACGAAAAGACAAAGGCAGGATCCAAGATTGGTATATCAGTAGACAAAAAGTCTGGTAAGAAGTCTAGACTTGTTAAAAAGACAAAAACAGCTATCAAGAAATAATCGTATTTTATCATATTCCTCACTGAGAGAAAATGACATTGCAACAGATAACATTACAGGACTATAAGAAGAAATCTATGCCTGAGCTCAAGAAAAAACTTGGACTCAAGAACATCCACCAAGTTCCTCAAGTGGACAAGGTAGTTGTTTCTATCGGTATTGGTTCTTTGGCTACCAGAAAGTCACAAAAAGACTTTACGGAACTCCAGGATAACTTGGCACAGATCACAGGACAACATCCTCGTATGGTCTTGTCTAAGAAAGCCATCTCTAACTTTAAGTTAAGAGAAAATATGCCTGTCATGTTGCAAGTGACATTAAGAAGAGAAAAGGCGATCGATTTCCTTTGGAGACTAACAACATTGGTTCTTCCAAGAGTAAGAGATTTCGCAGGTTTGTCTCCAAAGAGTTTTGATAAGAATGGTAACTACAACATTGGTCTACCAAACTACGGTATCTTCCCAGAACTCAAAGTAGATGATGTTACGGCTCCAGTAGGTTTGCAAGTAAATATCACATTCACATCCAACAATATCGATCACAACAAAGAAGCACTCAAGACATTAGGGTTCATTATCAAAGAATAATTCTTTACTCTCCTAGTATAAGAAACACATGGCAAGAAAAGCAATGATAGAGAAGCAAAAGAAACTCGCTGCTCTCAAAGAAAAGTATCACAAGCTCGGCAAAAAGATGCCACATCCTACGAAGTATTACAACAGAGATGGTGTAACGGGTAGAGTTGGCTCATTTATGAGAGACTTTGGTATAGATAGAGTAACATTCAGACAATATGCTAGAGAAGGTAAGATCATGGGTGTAAGAAAAGCAAGTTGGTAGTTTTATTATTATAGCACACTGCAAACGATGACGTATGTAAATGCTCCGATTCACGATCTATTGATCAGAATCAAAAACGCGTATATGGCTAGAAAGAACAAAGTAGAAGGTACGCAACACTCAAATTTCAAAGTACAAGTTTTGAAATTATTAAAATCGTACAAATTCATCAAGGATTTTGAATCAGTAGAAGATGGTAAAAAAAAGTTTATCACTATCTATCTCAATCCTATCGAAAGTGATGTAAACGATATCCCAAATGTAAAATTCTACTCTACACCATCAAGACCATGGTATGTAGGATACAAGGATTTGAAACAAGTTGCTGGAGGTAAAGGAGTTGGTATACTATCTACAAGCCAAGGACTTATGCCAACACACGTTGCTAAGAAGAAAAAATTAGGAGGTAAACTCATCGCAGAAATATTCTAGTTGTTGTCGTTTATATTTGATTACACATATCACAATGTCAAAAATAGGTAAGAACCCAGTAGCTATCCCAGCAGGTGTAGAAGTGTCTGTTGCTGGATCAGTAGTGACTGTCAAATGACCAAAAGGTTCACTTACATATACTCTCGTAAATGGAGTAAGTGCTTTGGTAGAAGACAACCATGTTACGGTATCAATCGCAGATCTCGAAACACAAAAAAATCTTCGAGGTTTGTCTAGAACATTGATAGCAAACATGATTACTGGTGTAACAGAATGATACCAAAAGAAATTGTTGATTATATGAGTATGATACAATGCACAAGCACAAGGCAACAAGATCGTCTTGTCACTTGGTTACTCACACAAGATAAACTTTGATCTCCCAGCATCAGTGCAAGCTGTTACTGAACAAGATCAAAAGAGTAATACGGTTGTAACTCTTACAAGTATAGATAAACAATTGCTCGGTGAAGTTGCTGCTAAGATTAGAGATCTTAGATCTCCAGAACCATACAAGGGTAAGGGAGTAAGATACTTTGATGAAGAAGTGAAGCTCAAGCCAGGTAAAGCAGCAGGTAAATAATAACGTTTAATTCCTATATCTCACTATATCATGAAACATTTGCAGAACAAAATCAAGGAAGTGATGGTCAAATACTTCAGAAGAAAGCACAGAACCAATACGCAAGTAAAGGCTAGCAATCCTGAAGCAAGAATCATTATCAACAAATCAAACAAATACATGACAGCGCAAGTTGTTGATGCATCTGGTAAGGTGTTGGCATCTGTTTCTGATAAAAAAGCAAAAGGAAAGACAAAGACAGAAAGAGCTTTCAATGCTGGTGTAGATTTGGCAAAAGCTGCTAAAGATCAAAAGATAGAACACTACGCATTTGATAGAAATGGATACCTATATCATGGTAGAGTAAAATCTATAGCTGACGGTATCAGAGAAGGAGGTTTAAAGATCTAGTAACATAATTTTTTATTCTCATTGACGGGTTCGTATGAACAAGTTTAAGAAAAAAGAGAGACCAAAGAAAGCATTTGACGAAGTAATGTTGGAGGTCAGAAGAGTAACAAGAGTTACAACATGAGGAAGAAGAATGTCCTTTAGAGCGACTATCTTGGTTGGTAACAAAAAAGGTAAGATCGGTGTAGGTACTGCAAAAGGACCAGATGTGTCTGTAGCAGTAAAAAAGGCTACCAATGAGGCATACAAAAATATGTTCACGACTCCTATTACCAAGGCAAATACTGTACCATATGCTACACAGCACAAATTCAAATCAGCTGTGATTAAGCTTATCCCAGCATCTGCAGGTACCGGTCTCAAGGCTGGTTCAGCAGTAAGAGCAGTATTGGAACTTGCAGGATACGAAAATATGCTTTCTAAGATTATTGGTTCAAACAACAAATTAAATAACGCTATCGCTACCATCCAAGCTTTGTCCAAATACAAGCACGCTGATTTCTTCAACAATATGCGTGATGGTGGAGCATTCAAGGAAGAAGTAGTTGTCGAAGAAAAAGAAGTAAATGCCGAACCTAAAGCTATAGTTGTCAAACATGGTAAGGCTGTAGAAGCAACAGAAGAAGAAACTACTGAAGTTGAAACGCCAAAGCCAGCAGCAAAAAAAGCAGCAGCTCCTGCTAAAAAAGCAGCTCCAGCTGAAGCTAAAAAACCAGCCGCAAAAAAAGCACCTGCCAAAAAGGCAAGTAAAGAATAATAGTGTTTTTTATTCCCCTAGTACACAATTCCCATGAAGATCCATGAATTAGAAAGAAGTAGTTGACTCAAAGATAAGGCTCGCCAAAAAGGTAGAGGTAATGGCTCCAAAGGTAATACCTCTGGTAAAGGTCACAAAGGTCAAAAAGCAAGAAGCGGACCGACAGTGAGACCATTTTTCGAATGAGGTCAAACTCCTTTGATTATGAGAATGCCAAAGGCAAAAGGTTTCAAGAGACATTATAAGCTTGTTACCGAGTACGCTGTCATCAATCTCTCTGATCTCCAAACAGACGCATCTATAGATAAGATGGTTTCCAAAGAAATCCTCAAAAACGGCGGATACATCAAGACTACAGACACTCCTGTCAAGATCCTTGGAAACGGTGAATTCTCTAAGAAGCTTACATTTGAAGGTATCGAGAAATTCTCAGCATCTGCTATCGAAAAGATAAACAGTGCAGGAGGTACTGCTCCAAAACAAACAACAGAAACTGAAGAATAATCATCATCACGATGATTTTCTTTTTTAATCATCACGGCTTACATCATGTCTGGATTTGTACGTATTATTAAGGAATTATTTACCAACAAAAATATCAGAAACAAGCTGTTGTTTACGCTTGGTGCATTATTGGTATACAGAATGCTCGTATTGATACCTGTGCCATTTGTAGATATTGGCCAATTGGTCAACCAAACATTGGAAACATCAGGATTGGGTTATTTCGTCATGTTGTTGTGAGGATCTTTGGAAAATTTCTCTATCATAGCGGTAGGTCTTGCTCCATACATCAACGCATCGATCATCTTGCAATTATTGACACAGGTAATCCCATCATTAGAAGAGCTCACAGAACAAGGTGAAGTTGGTCAACAAAAGATTAGTCAGTATACGAGATACCTTACATTGCCATTAGCATTCTTGCAAGGTATTGGTATGGTGTTCTTCATCAACTATCTTCTCGGTGGTAATGTTATAGATACATCATCTATCAGCACAGTATTACTGTCTGCATTTGCCCTTACTGTTGGTTCATTGCTACTCATGTACTTGGGTGAGATGATCACAGAAAAAGGTATTGGAAACGGTATCTCATTCTTGATCTTTGCATCTATCGTATCAGGTATGGTGCAACAGATTAGTACAAGTGTCGCAGGTGCTGCAAGTGCACGAGGTATAGCTGCATTTATGTTGGTAGTAGTACTGGGTCTTATCTTGCTTACTATATTCATCCTTAAGTCACAGAAAAATATCCCTATCGTTTATGCAAGACAAGGTAAAGTACAAGAGACGTCATCACTTCCTATTCCATTAAATCCAGTAGGAATGGTACCTATCATCTTTGCTATCGCCTTTGTGACATTCCCATACTTGTTCTCAAGATTGATCGTTCAATTCCAGCCTACCAATGTAAATTTGATGGCTGTAGCAAACTGGATAGAAGCAAACTTCAATATATATGCGCAACAACCAGCATGGTTGGCAATCGCATTCTACTTCGTGCTTATTATTGTCTTCACATTCTTCTATACACTTATCGTGTTTAGCCCAGAAAGAATCGCTGATAATATTCAGAAGAGATGAGGATTTATCCCAGGTATTAGACCAGGGGATGAAACTGCCAAGTATATCAACAAGATCATCATGCACTTGTGTCTATGGGGAGGTATTGGTTTGGCCTTCGTAGGTGCATATACATATCTCATCAATTTGATTCCATTTATCCAAGACATCGTTATGGCTCTTGGTTCAGTACCAACAGTAGTAACAGGTTCTGGTATCGTGATCATGGTGTGAGTAGTACAAGATGTAGTAAGCAAAGTAAAGACTGAACTTATCACACAAAAATACGACAGTATCTAATGCTAAGGAAGAAGGGCTGGAAGGCTCTTCTTCTTTGCTTATCCAAAAGCCCATTGCAAATATGGGCTAAATAACTACACTATAGACGACAAATGGTGCATAACAAGCCCTGAACACAGGGGCTTTTGTTTTTTTATCACACCCACACCCTTCTTATGGCAATTAGAAACATCGCGATTATCGCTCACGTTGATCATGGTAAAACTACCTTAGTTGATCAATTATTGAAACAATCAGGTACACTCAAACAAGCTGCTGATCAGCATTTGGTTATGGATTCCAACGATCAAGAACGTGAAAGAGGAATTACCATCTACGCCAAAAACACTGCTGTCAAATACAACGGCGAAACCATCAACATCATCGATACTCCAGGACATGCCGATTTTGGAAGTGAAGTAGAACGTGTCTTGCGTATGGTGGATTGTGTTGTCTTGGTTGTAGATGCATATGAAGGACCTATGCCACAGACGAAGTTCGTATTGAAGAAGTCTTTGGAACTTGGGCTCAAGCCTATCGTTGTATTGAACAAGATCGACAAGCCTACAGCTAGACCTCAAGAAGTAATGAATAGATTGTTTGATCTCTTCATACACCTTGGAGCAGATGACGAACAAGCAAGTTTTCCTGTGATCTACGCAAGTGCCAAAAACGGCTTTGCTATGAAAAATCTCACTGACGAACAAAAAGATCTTACACCATTATTTGATGCGATATTGGAGCATGTGCCAGCTGCAGCAGACTTTTCTGACAAGCCATTCCGTATGCAGATAGCAAATTTGGCGTATGATGATTACTTGGGAAGATTGGGTATTGGACGTGTCTATGAGGGAAATGCTAAGGTTGGTCAATCAGTGACCGTTATAGCCAATGATGGCACGAAGAGAACTGGGAAAATCGCCAAGATATTTACTACTCTCGGACTCCAAAGAGTCGAATCTACTGAAGCTCAATGTGGTGACATCATCACTATAGCTGGTATTCCAGATATTTTCGTAGGTGAAACTATTGGTGTTGGTGACGTAATTGCATTACCAGGTATATCTATCGATGAACCAACACTCCGTATGGAATTCTTGGTAAATGATTCCCCATTTGCAGGTAAGGAAGGGAAATATATGACAACAAGAAACTTGGAAGAAAGATTGACCAAAGAATTGGAAGTAAATGTCTGACTCAAGGTAGAAAACCAAGATGGTAGATTTATCGTTTCAGGAAGAGGAGAATTGCATTTGTCTGTACTTATCGAAACTATCCGTAGAGAAGGTCGAGAATTGCAGGTTGGTCCACCACAAGTTATCTTCAA
>CAYRCS010000002.1:0-63032 GCA_964422855.1 uncultured Candidatus Peribacteria bacterium | reverse complement strand
ATCCAAACCCTACCCTTGATAAGATATATATTACCGTCTTGGACAATCAGGAGACAGCACTCCCTATATTGCTCACAAACACATTGGGTCAAAAACTCATGTATCGTGAAGAGATGACGATCAACGGCAGTAAGATGATAACGATAGATCTATCGCCTTATGCCGCAGGCTCGTACTTCATCAAGATAGGAGATCAAGCACAACAGATCATCAAACAATAAATATATTCTATTCCATTCCATAAAAAAAGCCCCACGGTTGTGGGGCTTTTTACAATAATATATCGGTATTATTTGTCAATATCTATGCGAGAAGAATCATCTACATTCGTATATGTATTTTTCTTGGTTCTCATCAACATGATCATAGCAAATGCTCTCTTCAATGGATCAAAGAGATCTGTCGTGACTGTGATTATCACCATCAAAGCTTCCTACAAATGGAGACATATTAGTGCCGATCATAATACTATTGCCACTCCCACTACAGTCGATGTCTTGTGTGAGCGTATAGCCTGTAGTGAGATCGTTATTGATGTTTGCTAAATCATCACACGAGGATATATCTATCGCAGAACCAAAGCCTGTAGCGAGCGCCAGTATACTTGCTATGCACAATAGTATTTTGTTAGATCTCATAAAAATAGAATTATAATAAAAAATTACATCCACTCACCTCTATAGAAACTCTCTATATATGCAAGCTCTAACGCCACACTATTTTCTCTTGCAAGACACCAAAAAATTTATAATATAGCACGTGCAATCATAAAGTGATATTTTATTTGTTATGCGTATGACAAGCATGAGCAAACTCATCCCCTTAGAAGACCACATTGTCGTGGAAGCTATCGCAGAAGAGCAGGTTACCAAGAGCGGTATCATCCTGCCAGATAGCAAAGAAAAACCATCCAAAGGTAAAGTCATCGCCGTCGGCGCGGGCAAGATCTTGGACAATGGTAGCAGAGCAGCAGTCGATGTCGCAGTCGGCGATATCGTCTACTTCACCAAATACGCTCCAGACGAATTGGAAGTTGATGGTACGAGTTACCTCGTCATCAAACAAAGTTCTGTTTTAGCTAAACAAGGATAAACTTTAGATAACTTAATAATTATATATCATGCCAAAAATCTTATCCTATGGCGACGACGCTCGCAAAGAAATGTTCCACGGTATCGAACTCGTGGCCAACGCAGTCAAAGTCACTATGTGACCAAAAGGACGCAATGTGATCCTCGACAAATGATACGGCGGACCTACCGTTACCAACGATGGTGTCACGGTAGCCAAAGAGATCGAATTGGAAAATAAGTATCACAATATCGGTGCTTCTATCGTCAAAGAAGCTGCAGAAAAAACCAACAAAGAAGCTGGTGATGGTACCACTACGACGGTTGTCCTCACACGAGCAATGTCTAAAGAAGGACTCAGATATATCAGATCGGGAGTCAATCCATTTGCGCTTGGTAGAGGATTGCACAAAGCAGTTGCACATCTCATCGACGAACTCGGCAAAGAAACCAAACAACTCAAAAATAAACAAGAGATCAAAGACGTTGCTACTATCTCTGCACAAGACGAAGAAGTCGGGACACTCATCGCTGATGTGATGGATGAAGTCGGCCAAGACGGTGTCGTGACTGTTGAGGAAGGCAAGTCTATTGGCTTAACCAAAGAACTCACCAAGGGCATGCAGTTTGATCAAGGATATACATCTGCCTACTTCATATCCGATAGCCAACGTATGGAAGCCACTATCGAAAAACCATACATCCTCATCACCGACAAAAAAATTAGCTCACTCAAAGATATCCTCAAGCCATTGGAAGAACTCGCAGCATCGGGCAAGAAGGATATTGTCATCATCGCAGATGATGTGGAAGGTGAAGCATTAGCATCACTTATCCTCAATAAGATGAGAGGTATGCTCAATGTATTAGCTATTAAAGCGCCATGATTTGGCGATAGAAAAAAAGAACTCCTCCATGATATCGCAGCAGTTACAGGAGCAACTGTTATTACGGAAGAACTCGGACTTAAACTCGAAGATGCTACGATCGATCACTTGGGTAGAGCAGACAAGATCGTCGCTTCCAAGGATAAGACCATCATCGTCGGTGGACAAGGAGATCAATCTATGATTACCGAAAGAGCAAATATGATCAGAGCACAATTGGCCAATGCTACATCTGATTATGACAAAGATAAACTCTCCGAAAGAATTGCCAAACTCGTATGAGGAGTAGCAGTGATCAGAGTAGGAGCAGCAACTGAGATGGAGATGAAAAATAAGAAATACAAGATCGAAGATGCACTCAATGCAACTCGCGCCGCAGTCGAAGAAGGTATCGTCGTCGGTGGAGGTACAGCATTGATCAAGCTCGTCAAGAAATTGGATGCACTCCAACTCGAAGACGCAGACGAACAAATTGGTGTTGAGATTATCAAGAACGCTATCACCTATCCAGTCGTCCAGATAGCAAACAACGCTGGCTACAAAGGCGACCGAGTAGTGGAAAAAGTCAAAGAAGATACGGCATTCAACGCAGGCTTTGACGCCAAGACTGGCGAATTCAAAGACCTCTTCAAAGAAGGTATCATCGATCCAGCAAAGGTATTGCGTGTCGCATTGCAAAACGCAGTATCAGCAGCAGCGATGTTCTTAACAACAGATGTTGTGATAGTCGACGCCCCTAAGAAAGACGCTCCTGCAGCTCCAGATATGGGCGGCATGGGTGGTATGTGAGGTATGGGTTGAATGGGCGGCATGGGAATGTATTAAGATATTTTTGATGTGACATACGAAGAACCCTCCAATTGGAGGGTTTTTCTTCAACCAAAATCTCCATTGCTTTCATTCGCCAAAGCTCTACATTTCCAGTAACTTTATTTATCATAATATTCCATGTCTTCATCAACTATCAAATCAGTAATTATATGTATACTCCTAGTGATCGTAGTATATCTTGGCATCCAAAAACGATATCCTATGTCAGTATCAGATAGCAACACTACCACAGGTGCAGTCGCGTGTACTGAGGAAGCCATGATCTGTCCTGATGGTACAGCAGTAGGCAGACAGTGACCAAACTGTGAGTTTGCAGCCTGTCCAACAGCTATTCAAACAGGCCTCAAAACAACGACAGTCAACGGCATTACTTTCCAATTCCCTGCAGCACTACCTACGACCTATATCACTGCACAAGATCGACCACCTACGATAACAGTAGTAGATGGAAAGAAAGAATGTGCATCACTTCCATTACACACACTCAGCGATAGAGAATACTGTGTCCAAACGACAAACGAAGGAGCGGCAGGAAGTATCTTTATCACAAACATCTATAGCACATATCTTGCTGATACAAACAAGACAGTATCACTGACATCAACTATCCGTACTGTCCAATGTGCCAACTATGATGAACCCAAAGCTTCAGAGTGTGAACAAGAACGTGAGACATTTGACCTCGATATTATAATGGATACTATCGCTAGAAGCATAACATTTATAGCACAATAATATATATGTCACAGATTATATTTGCTGATCACCTCGACTTCACACCAAACCTCACGCCCAAGGAGATGTTCCAGGCTGGGATTTTTGGTGGGACCTATTTTAGACCAATTCATTCTAGTATTACAGGAGAGGATTATGCTGATGAGCATAAGGAATTCCCTGCCGATCGATTTGCTGGTATAGTAGTCGACGATGATCACTACGACAAAAAACGCAACAAATACAATATAAAATGCGGCACTTCATTGGAGTTCCGAGAGCACAAATGATGGATCAAAGCTCAGGATCCATACGGACGAGTCCAACGATATTGCCGTTTCTATCTCGGGAGAAGAACAGCAGATGATGATCGCCAGATCAAGAGACGAAAAGCATTGGCATGACCTACTGGTAGATTCAAAAACCACCTGATCAAAATGCTCCGCGACCGTTATACACACTATGATGATCCGCTCGTAAGCCCCAAGATCAGGCAAGTATTGCTGCATTGGGCCTATGAAATTACCCAAGAAGACGTCCGATGACCATAAACACCCTTTGCATAGGGTGTTTTTTGCTGTCAAAAAATTGACCAAATCCAGCACAATCAGTATAATAAACATACATATTTACTCTCCAATCCGCTATATGTCAGCAATACAGCAATATCAACAACTCGATTATATGCAAAAAAAAGATTATTTGTCGCATATTTTAGCCATTTTTGCTGATTATTCTGCTGTAGCAAAAGATGTATTAACAAAACTATCTGATGCATCTATAAGTGTCACAGAAGCAGAAATGGAGCAAATATATGAACTATTTGTAGAGGCTATCAGTAATTCTAGCAAAGAAAAGTTGTGACTAGCTATCGAAAAACTCACACAACTCCAGACCAAGCTCCAAGCTATCCATCAACAAGAAGAAGCTGATAAAGCTGGAGAAAATCCTGAAGATATACTCAGTACTATATAATTTATTCTTTGGCTTATTATCATGACAAACATTGAAAAAAATCAAGAACAACAAAATGATGTATCTGCTTTGGAACTCCAAGCAAAAAATCTTACTCCCGATCAAAAAAAGGAAGTAGGGACAAACGTAGATGTTGAAAAATCCTTGCTTGATTGGAGGGATACAGGCGCATATAAAGTATTGCCACCATCATATCAGGAGTTTATAGAAGACCTAAAAAAAATAGATTATACACCAGACAACAAATACATCCAACAGATAAGAGCCTATATCTTCGCAAAAGAAAAGATGTCAGTAGATATCAAAGATCTCAAGCAATCTCCTGATGGATTTATTTCTGACAACAGCAAGACTATATCGCTCAAAAATATATATGTAGATCTATCAAAATCAGCAATCTTGGCCTACAAACAGTCGAATACATGAGGTATAGCAAGTGCAGAACAATTGCCTCCAGACGTAACATTGGGCGACATGAAATTGATAGCAAATCTAAATACTGTTTCGCAAAGCAAAGATTACAAAGATATGATGCAAGATATCTTGAAATGTATGGATGACGACTGATTTGTTAGGTCAGAATATTTGGCATCAAGTACGGTTTTTTACAAAGAACTACAAGATGAGATAGTATTAAAAAAAGAAAACCCATCTATGCAGTATCCTATATTGCAGTTGTTTAATAAACTTTTGGATAACAAGCTATCTATAGGAGACGATCTAGCCCAATGATCACATAGAGAGTCTAGTACGTGATATGTAGTACCCGGCATAGAAGATCAAACATTGATGACTATAGATCACTTGACTTGGCATAATATATCTCCAGCTATGCAAGCATATATCAAGCCTATTTTAGAGGCATTATTTCCATATCATACCTATAATCTAGACCCAAGTCACAATATTATTCGCATGATTGTATCTCCAAAAGATGTATTCCAAAAACTCAAGGATGATAGAGATACAAGATATAGAAAGAGAATAGAGGAAAGTGGCGTCGGAGTAGATAACACATACCCTGTAATCAATAATAATTTTGAGACACTATCTACAGACAAGAGAGAGGCTTTGTCTCTTTGTTTGAGCAATACAAGCTGATTGCCATGAGAGGTATTTGCTATACAACAAGACCACAATAACAAGATTCTCAAAGAAATGGGTATAAAAACCATCCAGGAGCCATTTGGTAGGATGAATATTTTAAGTAAGACAGAAAATATATATACCCCAGATCAGATCAAGAACTGGACTATGGGAGAGTGAAGTAGTGATAAAGCATTGGCTGAACTATATAGTATGATAAATGACTCACAAAGATTTGGTAGATTATTGAAATTTGAGCCCAGTGGAACATGATACAAACTTGTCCAATACAATACATGATACTGAGTATGAGATACAGCAAGAAAAGTAAACTTCCTCAATAGACGAATAGATAAGAGCGGGCTTCATATTTAATACTACAACCAAGAAACCTATATGTCAAAATATTGGAAAGATACACTCAGTGCATGATTATTGCTCCTAGCGAGTATGGGTTTTGCTCAAGATGCAAAATCACAGATTGTTCAATCGAGTAAGGACAGTATTTTTGCTGTTATCAAAAAGGCAACATCACATCATACGAACCAAAATTTTGTAACCAACAATTATCAAAAACAGATGCTCCAGAGATGGTTTAGTTACCATACCGATATCCAAGTATCACGAGTATCGCCAAAAGATCGAAAACACACTGCCCCCTTTATCCATGAAGCAAATAAATTATATATCGTCGATGATATTACTATAGGTCAGATACCAATGCTTATACAGCATATGACTAGCATGACCTACGGTTCTCAGGCCCCAAACGAAGCCGTATCGCACAGTATCCAAAAAAACCTCTACACCTACATTCAGATACTCAAGTCTTACAAAACTGAGTCAGACGCAGATAGTCTTGTTGGACAGTATACAAGTCTTTATATGCAATTATATCCTACAGCAAACGATCCTTTGCTAGGAGAGGATAGTACTTTGATAGATGATAATCTCTACACACAGTATGTAGCAAATCATCTAGATGATATAGATATGCCTAGAGTAGTAGATTCACTCCTGACTAATGATATCGTGGGTGGATTATATACCTCAGTATTTGAACATGGAGCCCAGAAGATACGTACAGTAAGTAATTTGGACCAGACTATCCATATAAAATCATATCAAGATCAACTCACAAAAACAACTGCCACAGGTAATAAGCTCACACTCGCTGCACAACAAAAAAAGATTATCAAAGAGATAATGCTCCTTATCAACCAAAGTGATTTGTCCAAACAGTCATATGGGCGGTCCTTTCTAGACGAAAGTGTCCCTACCAAGATTATGCAAACCAAGAAGATAGCCTGCGTCTGATTGAGTACGCTGATGCATAGTTTGCTAGAAGATTTGGACATAGCGCATAAGTGACTGATCCTGCAAAATCATGTAGCATTGCAGATTACCCTCGCAGATGGTTCGAGTTGGTATTGTGATCTTACCAAACCTGCAGGAAAGGACCTTATTCCATATCATACGATCACACTTCAAGATGGGGGACAGAGTGTTGTAATTGCTACAGATACAGTCCATGTGATTGCAGATGATGCTGAGCAAGTACTCATATCTGATATATTATATAACGATCAGTATGGTATGGCTCAGATCAATGACAAAAACATTGTACTCAGCAAGTTGACCATATTACATCAGGCCATGACTATCGATGATCAAAATCATATGGTCATACGAGATATAGCAAAATTATATTACCTTCTTGGAGATTATAATAATGCCACCACATACATTAAGAAAGCCCTGATTCTTCATCCCAACAACAAGTTATACTTATCCACATATAGAGACATCCTTATAAAATCAGGGGACTTCTGACCTGAATTTATATCAGTCAGTCAGAAACTCAAATAAAAAAAACTCCCGGCCGGGAGTTTTTTTATTTGACACTATTCGCTACTAAACACAAAGTCAATAAAGCATGATTATATACTTGTCTGCGTTAGGTGCTTGTTTTTTTTGCTTTCACCTTATTGTTGGCCATGCTTTCTTGCATCAATTCCAACTGTATTTGCTGTATCTCTATAAGATTGCCCCATTTTTTTAGTAAGAGATGATCGAGTTTCTCATGTAAGTTACGGATCTCTACCTCTGCTTTTAAATTGATCTTATAATCGTTTTCTGCACGAAGTCTATCTCTCGTTTCTTGTCTATTTTGGCTCATCATGATGACTGGTCATTGTAATGCTGCAATGGTAGATAGGATAAGATTGAGCAAGATGAAAGGATATGGATCAAAATGATTGGTCAATACCAATACACTATTGATTGTCATCCACAGGAAAAGAAAAGAAAGAAACGATATAATAAATTTCCAGCTTCCACCAAAATCAGCTATAGCGTCAGAAATTTTGTCTCAAATACTCAAATTTTCTTCAAATGAGTCATTGATATTTTCAGATAACAGTTCTTCTCTCTTGATGCTATCCATCACATTGGTGAGTGCTTGTTTTTCGTCTACCAACATATCGTTGATATAGATTACTTTGTCTGTAGGTATATTTTTTGCCATAAGAAAATAGATGATGATATAAACTATGCACCGTGATAGGACAATGATCTAATTTTGCAAGCGTTGTTGTATAAACAAAAAAAACCACGAAAAAAGTTCGTGGCATGTTTTGTGCTACTAGATGATGAGTTTCTTTATGCCAGAGGAGTTTTGTCTCCACGGATTACTCTCAACAATACAGTTATGACCGCGATCACCAAAAGAATGTGGATCAATCATCCAAGTCCATAAGCAAAGAAGCCAATAGCCCATCCTATCACCAATATAACTGCTATCACATACAACAATCCTCCCATGATTTTACTATATATACATAAAAACCAATGTGACGTGTTATATCTGTTGGATATACAGACTCTACCCTTAAGCTTTCATAAAGCAAATCGGTAGTTCTATCAACAAAAAAAACCTCTATCCGAAGACAAAAGTTTTTTTGGGTTTGGTGGGATTCGAACCCACGACCAGTGGCTTAAAAGGCCATTGCTCTACCCCTGAGCTACAAACCCTTTTCTCATACGCTTTAGCCCCGCAAGGATGCGGGGTTTGAGCGTACAATATGTTTGTATCCTACAAAAAACCTTTCAATTTTTTGTATATCTTAGCTTTCACTTTGATCATTGTTGTTGTACCATCAGCCAAAACAACCTTCTTGATGATAAGGTTTGGCTTGAAAGTTCTCTTATTTGCTCTCATAGAGTGAGATCTAGTATTGCCACTTTTGGTACCAGTACCAGTAGCATAACATATTCTTGGCATAAGCGTCAAATCAATGGTATAAAATTATTTGTCTTTCTTGTCGTCTGTACCTGCAGCAGCAGCTTCAGCAGCAGCCTTAGCTTCAGCAGCAGCAGCACCAGCCGCTTCGTCTGCGCTAGACGCTTCATTAGTTACTTCTTCTTCAGATAGTTCCATAACAGTTACTACTGCTTGTTCACCATCAGTAAGTACTTCTACTTTATCAGAGAATTTCAATTCTTTGACAAATACAACGTCGTGTACATGTTCCAAAGTACTGATATCGATCTGTATATCGTGAGGAAGATCTTGAGGGAATGCTTCTACTTCAATATTTGCCAATACGATCTGTACTCTACCTTCAGCATTCTTTTCTACAGGCGATATACCAACCAATATAACAGGTACTTCAGCAGTTACCTTTTCATCAGATCTTACAGCATGGAAATCCACGTGCAATACAAAATCACCTACTGGATCAAGTTGTACATCGGCAACAAGTACCAATTCTTTTAACTTTTCACCTGTAAGTGTGATAGCAGTAGATGTACCACTGGCTTTATACGCTTTCAAAAAAGCATTTTTATCTAACAATACAGACACAGGAGCTTTAAGATGTTTACCATAGATAACAGCTGGTACTTTACCAAGCTTTCTCAAAGGTTTGATCTTCTTTCCAAATGTTGTACGAATATCGACAGCTAATTCTTGCATGATAGTCAAACAAGTCGAATAAAATTATTATATAATTATGCTACAGTTTCTTCTGTGTCTGTTGCAGTAGGAGCAACTTCTTCACTTGCTGCAACTTCAGGAGTTTCAGCAATTTCTTCTACAAGAGTTTCAGTAGTAGGAACCTCCACGATCTGTTCTTCTACAGCTGCAACGGCAGCTTGAGGAGTAACAGCAGCTTTAGCTATTACCAAGAGATCTATATCTTTCTGATCAGCAGACAAGATACTCTTCATTTTAGCATCTTTACCTACTTTTTCTCTGATATAGTTCAATCTAACTCTTCTTGTCTTGTATTGATCCAAAAGTACTACCTTCTCAAATTTGATAAACCCTAATGGGAATATTCTTTCGACAGTAATACCAGCGACCATACCTCTGATAGTAAATGTACCATCTGGGTGGCTAGGTTTCTTCACTTGGATGACCAATCATTTGAATCTCTGGACTCTTACGTTGTCACCTTCTCCCACTTTTTCGTACAATTCCAACATCATACCTGATCTGATAGGCAATATATGGTATTGTTTAGTGGCGTATATGTTTTTCAATCTTTGCACGTGCATTGGGATACATGCTCATCATAATAAAATATTGGAGGAAGCTTATTTAGCAGCTCTATTGTTAACTACCTTAGCTTTCCACTTTTTCTGTTGTTCAAGACTGTTTCTTACATCCATCACCACAGTTCTTTCTACTCTATTGAGTGCTTTATTTAATTTTTTCTTGCCTCTTGTCTTGAGTCTCATTATGCGCTCAATTTAGTAGCTAAATTCGTCAATCACTTTTTTTCTAAGTGAATGCGTACAGTATCCAAAGAGATACCATATTTCTTCAATCTTGCAGTAGCTTGCAACTTAGTCTTATATATCCACTTAGTATTACCTTGTGCTTCTTCTTTTTTGAGAAGATCGATATATCGTTCGAGTGCTTTCTTTGGCTTAGTTCCAGACTTCGTACGCATAACATTTAAGTTGTACAGTCTGCGTGGAAATTTACCACCATTTGTATTACCCATGTGAATTAGGATCGATTAAAATGAACATTGTATATAATTAGTTGATGTACTTAGCCATGTAAGCAAACGCTTTGTTGGCATCAGCCATCTTGTGTACTTCTTCTTTCTTCTTTACTGCAGCTCCTTGACCTGAGTAAGCAGCCAACAATTCTTCAGCCAATCTCTTGAACATAGGCTTTCCAGATTTACCTCTAGATGCTTCCAATATCCATTTGATAGAGTAGAACAATCTTTTCTTTGGCTTTACTTCAACAGGAACTTGATATACAGAACCTCCAACTCTCTTAGACTTCACCATGATAGTAGGCGCAGCATTTTCGATAGCAGTTTCTACTACAGAGTTAGGATTCATATGTCCAGCAAGTTTTACTTCCTTGAGCATGTCGTTGTAGATTCTCTTAGCGACAGCCTTTTTACCATCTTTCATGAGGTAGTTGATGATCTTCTCTTCTCTTTCGTTAGTCTTAGGAGAGATGATGACATCTACTTTACTAAATTTTCACATCTTCTATTCGAAGCTAAATAATGTAAAGGGTTGATTGACTTGTGCTAAGCCACCACGCTCTGCACAAACTTCATGGTTGGATCGCTCATGAAGGTATGTGGAATTCAATGCACACTTGTATGTTGTATTACAGCGAAATACTCTAAACTTAGGCTTTTGGTCTCTTGGTACCGTACAATGATCTTCCTTGTTTTCTATTAGAAACAGGATTTGCATCGTATTTACCTCTCAAGATATGATACTTCACTCATGGCAAATCCTTTACTCTTCCACCTCTTACCATTACAACGCTGTGCTCTTGGAGAGTGTGTGCTTCACCAGGAATATATGCCAATACTTCAGTACCGTTAGACAATCTTACCTTAGCAAACTTTCTTTGTGCAGAGTTAGGTTTCTTTGGAGTCATTACTGACACCTTGAGACATACACCTCTTTTGAAAGGAGCTGGGATTCTAACTTTCTTGTTATTATCAAGTTTGTTGATACCAAATTGCAATGCAGGTGCCTTTGATTTGAAGGTCTTCTTCTTTCTTCCTTTTTTAATAAGTTGGTTAATAGTAGGCATGAGCCAGATTTCTCAAGATTAAATACAACGAAAAAAACGTTTTAGCCGTCAATGTATATGAAATCCGGATGCAAAATCAAGCGTTTTATGCGCAAAAAGAATGTGAGATACGTAGGATAAACCACTTTCCTAGATTATGAGCTATTTTTTAATACAAAAAGCCCTCTTTTGAGAGAGCTTTTTGGTATACTATGTATTGTCCACTATTGTCTATATACATCCAATACTTGCGTAAATTCACTCATACCAGGAGGTAAATCGCTCCAGATGTTTGGATTGTAATCTATCAAGAGAGCAGCACCATTAAATATCTCGTTTCTTCTTTCAGCTTTAACAGCAGCAGGAGTACTTGATACCACACGGAACCATTCGTTGAGATGTGATCTTCTTTGCATTACCAAGTCTTCGATGCCATCGCCGATAAGTACTCATCTCACAGTCAATCCACCCTCATTACATCGAGGCAATCACAACATATTATTGATCGTGATACTTGCATCTTCGACACCAAATCCACTGTCAGTAATAAACACGCCATTAACAACTTGTCTCTGAGCACATCTATTGCTATCTGGTTCGACAAACGAGATCTTACCACCTTGGACGATAAACATACCGTGCGTACTTGTCATTGATCATTTGATGACCAAATCCATGTTTTTCACGATCATCGTAAATGGCTTATCAAATCCATTGAGTTCTTTGAGTGTGAGCCTATCTGCACCATTGCCATCAAAGATATAGATCTGTTTGCCAGGTACTTTCTTGATAGTGATCTGATTACCACCTTCAAAGAGGTTAGCAAAGCTAGCGTTATTTACTGCTACGCCGATATTGCTATAGTTCGTTACAAATGAACTTACCAAACTTGATAGAGCAGTACCACCATCATATTCAGATTCATTGACTACGAGTATATCATTGATATCAGTGCTATTGAGTATAGGTTGATCATTGATGTCGTAGAAGTCTGATAGATCGATACTACTTGCTTGTGGTTTTGTACCCAAGGCAGTTCTCGCGATCATATATGGTTTTGTCAGTGCGAAGTCTACATCACAGATTCTTTCAACCACTTCTCCATCGTCTTCTTCTTCATCTCTACAGTATTCGTATTCTACTCTTTCCAATACTACTTTATATTCACCATATACATCAAATGCATCACCAATTGGGAATGAGAATTTACCAAGTGCGTTAGCTGCATCTGCATAGTTTTGCTCAAAGAAGTTATAATAGACATCGTTGTTCCATTGATCGACATTACAATCCAATTCTACTTCATCGATAATAGCATCTTCCAGATGATTTTTGTACACAGAGAAGAAACATTTCATACTATCTGCTGGTATTTCACCATCATCTAAGTTGTTACAACTATCTTCTCCTTCCACGATATTATCGCTGTTTTGGATATACCATCGGAATGGTAATATTTCACCTTGTTGTACAGATAGTGATGTGTTGACACCAAAACATGCAACTGGTTCATATGGTTCATCGCTGTCATTACTTCTGATCGAACAGCTTCTACATGTATCACCTTCATAACGATCAGCGGCTCTGACATCTTCTTCTTCATCAAGCCATTGGTCGATAGTATGCGTACCTTCACCAAGATCACATTGTTCATATCATTCGATAATACCATTACCACAATCTGCCAATCTTGGTTCATCAACGATGAGACGTTGTTGACATTGATTGTTGGTTACGTTATCTACAAAACATTGTACCAATGGTCTATCTCCGATATCATCTTCATCATATTCACAAGTATAGGTAAGTGACGAACCGACTTGGCTATAATCATCTCCATTACCACAGTCGATACGGATATTGGCAACTTGATTGTTGACTGTGCTACAGGTAAATTCTACTTCACCTTCATCGTTATCATCATCAATAAGGACGACTGTACTATCGTTGGTATCCAATTCTTCACATAGTCCTGGATTTGGTACATCGATGATAAATGGTACTGGTCTCTCGAGAGTTATAGTATTACCATTCATTGTATATACAACTCTACCGGTATTGTAGTGTGTACCTGCACAATTTGCATTGTTGCTTACAACACCTACAAGATCTATATTGACCGTTTGTCCTGCAGTCATAGTCGCTGTTTGCCATGCGTATGGATTGACTATAGATGTCTGTCCAAATGCATTGTTTGATACCGTAGCATTGGTGAAGTTTACACATTGTGATGGCCAGATATCACTCACTGTTACGTTTGTAATAGGAGCTGGACCATTATTAGTCAATGTTACTCTAAATGAAATATTGTCTCCACCTTGATAGGTAGCTTGATTGCTTGTTATAGACTTCGTAAATACTACATCCGCACCAAGTGCAGGGATAGCGATTACGTTATCATTGACGCTTTGATATGGATTGAAGAACTCTAGTTGTGCTTGGTTGTTGTATTGTGATATATTAGTTACATCGATTACCTTAGCAACGATAGTCATCGTAGCTTGTTGTCCAGGTTGGAGTGTAAATCCATCATATCTTACATACGTTTGCCCTAGACCAAATGGCCCAGTCGTCAAACTTACATTGAGCGTAAATGAACTTGATATATATTGCAATCCAGCTGGTAAGTAATCGGTAACACGAGCATTGACTGCAGCAGTTGCTCCTACATTTGATACGATCACTTGATACGTAATAGTATCGTTGAGCATCACGGTAACTTGCTGATCAGTGAACGGACTACCATTCACAGACTGCATCTTACTAATTTGCGGTACAGGAGAAGTCGGGAATGCCACTGTATCCACAAGTGTTGGATGGTTAGTCGAAGTGAGGATAGCTGTATTGAGTGTATTATTATTGTTCAACAAATTTGCATTGACTGTACCCGTAACGATCATCACATAAGTATCGCCAGGATTGATAGTGAAGTTACTATATGCTATAGTTGTTTGTGTTCCATTGATTGTTGTGAATGTAGCTCCTACTGGATTTGGAGTCACAGTACTTGATACATAGGTAACCGATGGTGGCAATATATCTGTGATAGCTGCACTAAAGGCAGCACCATTACCAACATTTGAGAAGGTAATTTGATACGTGATAGTATCGCCAGGCATATAACTTGCCTGTGGATTGAGTATGATTTTATCGAGCGTAAGAGCTGGTCCTTGACCGTTTGCGTTGACGCTATCTTGCGCAAGTACAGTAGCAGGGAAGAGCATAGCCTTGGCTATATTTGTATAGACATTGAGCAATTGACTTACTTGAGCTGTGATGACCAAGGTAGCAGTTTGCCCAGGTTGGAGTGTAAATGTAGATGTATTGAGTATATCTTGTACGCCTACAGTATTTGCACTCACAGTAACTCATGGATTACCTTGTACGTTTATAGTACTCGATACATAATCCATACCTACAGGCATGATATCATTGATAAACAAGTTTGATTGCGCTTGTCCACCGATATTGGTTACCACGATTTCATAGGTGATTGTTTGCCCAGATGTGACAGTTACCGTATTGTTTGTAAATGGCTGACCATTAACTGATTGCCTCTTGTCCAATACGATCTGTGCAGGAGCAAGAAGAGGAGAGAATGGAGCAGTTGCTTGTGCCCAATCTTGTGGATTAAATATCTGTGCAGTATTGATAAGTGACGCAGTACAAGGAGCACAGTTGAGTGTTGCTTGCAAAGTCATCGTACCTTGTTGCCCAGGTTGTAATGTTATGCCTGTATATCATATAATAGTGTTTTGACTATTGAACGCCGTACCAGGCAAACTTATAGAAACAGTACCAGGCACATAGTTCACCGTAGGAGGCAAAAGATCTTGTACAGTTACTCCAGTTGCTACCACAGCTCCACTATTACCAAACGTAATAGTAAATGTAAGTACCCCACCAGATGCAACTTGATTTGGATTTACAGACTTAGTAATCCAGAGATCAGGTTGTCCAGGTTGGAGGACAGTTACTGTTTGTCCAGGACATTGAGCTACTTGTGTATTATTGTTTGATACGGCACAGTTCATGGTATAAGTACCAGGAGCATTTGGTGTCCAGGTAGTAGTTACTGTATTATTAGGTCCAGGCAATCCGCCATTGAAGCTTGATACCAAGCCTCCATTTTGCGCATTGACTAAGATCTGGTAGGTATTTGAAAATTGGTTACCATCACAGATCATTGTTACTGGCTGTCCTACTTGTACTGGATTTGGAGCTACCGTAAAGCTCTGACATTGTGGAGCAGTAGATTGTACATTGACTACTTTTGCTGGACAGCTCGCAGATTGCGAGTAGTCAGCATTCCATACCGTACAGTTGATATTGAAGACACCAGCTGCGTTAAACAAATATTGTGAAACACCATTGGTATCTGGGATAAGTCCATTATTAATCGTTATATCATAGAAACTTGCGTTAGTTGCATTACATGTGATACTTGCATTGGTTCCCTGATTGAGAGGATTGGTATTTGGATTAACAGTAATACTGTTACATGTAGGAGTAGCTTGTGGTACGAGTCCACTACAGTCCAACTTACATCTACCTGGAATAGTATTAGAATTATTGCTTCCCATATCGCATGATTCTGCTGGGATACCACCAGGGATAAACCAGTCTACAAAACCATTTGCTGTAGAGATACCTTGTTTACCATCAGTATCTGTACCTCATGCTTTATTGATATTGTCGATGACACCATCACCACATTTTGCTACATAGTATCTATTACAAGAATAGTTGTTAACAGGATTGTTAACAACATTAAGATTGTAGTTAAATGGAGTAGCAGATGTTTGTGTTGATGTTGTTCTAAACCCAAAAGGGCTGCTGTTATTTGCTCCAGCAGTGATCATCGTTTGATAATCACCTCTAAAGGCGTACATAGCAGCGACATTAGATCTACCTACAGTATTGTTTAGGAAGGTATTTGGAGATCAGATTTTGGTTGCATAGATAGTTGACCCATTTGGTATTACATTGGACAAGAATGAAAATGATCCATTGCCACCAAAGGTGCTAGGATTATATAGGAAAACAGTAGAAGTATCTAGTATTCTTCTATTCCAACTTGAATTACTAGCACTATAATATGCATAGTATGATGGATTTGCAGATTGTGTTACATAATATGCTCACTCAAATGTATCATTACTATCTCCATCATTGACACAATATCCCCAATATGTTCATATGTTGGAACTATTGAGTGTACTCGAGTCTACTGGAGTAGCTCCATTGAGTGGGGCTAGAGTCAAAGCCTGAGTTGCACTAAGCGAACCCAAAACTATGGCTATAGATAAGCCAAAACCTTGATACATTCTTTTGAAAATTGTTGTAATCATCCGCATTGCATAGTATAAAGATATATTTTTATCCACCACCTTCACTTGTTCCTTGGCCACCGCCATCTGTTTCGGTTCCTTCGGTAGTTCACTGTCCGCCACCTTCTTCTTCATTTCACTGTCATCATTTTTCACCCCATCCACCGACTTGCACGCCACCTTGGCCTACGAAGTTGATATCTCACTTCTTGCCTTTGACGTCCATATCGATGGTCTTGGTAGTCTTGGATGCAGTGAGTTTGTATCCAGTTTTTTCTGTAGGTGTGATAGATGTTTCTTTGATATCGTATTTACTGTCATCATCTGGCTTCGTTGTTTCTATAGTAGCATCCCCGTCTAGAGCAAGTCAAACTGACTCATTTGCACATTCTCCGAGTAGGTAGAAATACCACTTAACATTTAGTTTAAGTATTTTATTGGTTTTGTCAATAGATGTCTCTCATTTTTCCAAGATCTCTAGGAGATTATTAGCAGTGATTGTAATGCCTTTCCCAGAGAGAGATTTGTTGATAGTTTTTGCCATGATATCCAAATTTCTTTGGTCACGTCTCAATCCATCGATCATCCACTGTTGTGTTTGCTTCTTGTCAGGGATCTCTTTGATAAATCCATCGAGTACATTTGTATGCCCATAAGCTGTAGAAGAATATCATCGTGCGTTCTTAGCTTTACCTCAGTTTCTATACCAAGCAGTATATCATAGAAGATTTGGCCATTCGGATATTTTGGTAGATCATGTAGAATTTTTCTTGAATCATTCTCTAATATCGGAGATCTCATTAGGTATAAATCCACCAGACGGTCATACGATAGTTTTGTATGTATTTCATCTATCTTTCAAAACTTTCTGTACATCTGCAGCAGACTTAAAGAGATAATTTTCTGCAAAGATAGCTTTGAGTCTATTGACGATGTATACCAACTCTTCATCCTTAGTGTTTTCTAAGAGAGTAGTAAAATCTTTGTTATTTACATGTTTTGTAAGTTTATCTTTTATAGCATTTAATGCACTGACATAATCTTGGTGATCGATACCATTACCATCTAGATTTTTAGCCGCAGCTAAGAAGCCAAGAACTATATCTTTACTGACATTATCAAATGTCTTGATCAGCTCCTTATTCTTATTATCATCGAGTATTTTTCTTGCATTGGCAAACAGTTCTTTTGCGTCTAGATTGATTTTTACTGTTTCAGTCTTGTCTATTATAGTCTTAGGAGCTTCATTAGAAATTAGAGTCTTATGTTTGATCACAAGTTTATCATTTGGCCCAGATACATATTTGACTTCAATGCTTCATGCTTTATCTTTAACAAACGACAAAGTACCATTAGCAGGTACGCGGTATTCTCACTGTGTATATGAGACATTTGTTTTCTTAGAGTCAAGAATATTGAGCAATAATTCTCCTTGCGTACTCACTCATTTGAGATATGGAGTTATGTCTGCTTCAGGTCAAGCGCCGAGCGTATTAACCTGTTTCTTGATTTCATCAAGAGTAGGTAAGACTGGCATTTTTTCAGATTTCATACCAGTGATGCCACTTGCATCGATTGCTTCGCCTTCTTTATCTTTTGGTTGCAATGGTTTTCGTTCAAAAGTAGATTTTTCTCATTTTTTGGATCATTTCTTTTCAGTATATTTATCATGTTCTAAGCACTCAAACATCTTATCAGATCCCAAGATAAGATAGTGTGATTTGGACATTCATTTGAGTACATTTGCTATGCCTATAGTACCCACATTACCTACGACGAGAGTTTCACCATCAAAGGTAAATCCTGCGTTTTTAAACGCTTCGTCGGTATAGTATAGATGCAATAAATCTAGGACACTTCAACCATTTTCATTGGTAAAGGTAAGTGTGCCATCAGTTTCATTAGCTTCGATAGCAAGTCCATTGATAGCAAAAGCTTTTTCGAGTTTATTTGCGACTACTTCCAAGCTCATGCCTGGAGCAAGATTAAGTGACTTCATACCAGCACCATAATCGAGTTGTTTACTCACGCTATTGATATCATGTGGATCGTCACCATAGATTTCATTGTGTGCAGAAAACTTCAAATTAGCACTAAATAAAACTCCTATAGGACCACCTTGAAGGAGGCTCTCGACAGTAAGATTTGCCCCAATTTTGGCTCCTATAGCAGATAGTTTGAGTCATTTGGTATTGAGTTTTGCAAGTTCTGCTTGATACAAGGTACTCACAAATCCATCAATACGTTGCCCCATAAACGCTTGGACTATTTTTTGTTTATCAGATACGCTGAGGTCAGTATGTTTTCCAAGATTTTCCAACAATCTGTGCTCTTGGAGATGTCAGACAAACATATGGATAGCGTTTTCTGTAAGATGCAAATATTTTGGTTCTTTATATTTTGCAGGGAATGCGTCTAGATATGTATTTTCTAAATCTATATACAACTTGTTTCGATCCGAATCGTTTGTGAGTTTGGCATTGAGAAATTTCGCATCTATATTCTTAGTAAATGGACTCAAGAATGTTTCAAAATTTCTACTCACCTGGTCTAGTCCTGCAAGGTGATCTACTTGATAGAGTGGTCATACATTTGCAAAGAGTCCAGACTGGAGTGGGTTTTTGATATCAAGCGCCCCACCAACACCATACTGCATACCCAATCACTTCACATATGGTTTGCGTGTATCCAAATTATCTTTGAGTTTATCATGATTTACTTGTCGTACATTTGATCAGTTGAGCCCTGCAAAAAGTTGCATATCCATTACATCAAAGGCAACACCTACTTGTGTAAAGTGATGCTCTCGCTTTTGGCTAGGATCAAGTTTTGTCTTATCAAAAGATATACCAATACCTAGTACAGGAGATGGTTTCATATTGCCCTCGGCATCAGCATACGTTGAAATTCCCAACATTGGATTGATAGAGGTAGTTTGTAACCATTTTTTGAAACCAGCAGACTTGATGAATTCTTTGCTTTCTTGGCCATTCCATGGTCTTTGCAGATCTTCTTTGCTCAAAGGTATCTTTCATTCTATAGCAAGTTGTGAGTTACCATAGTTGTACTGCATTGCATGTGCTGGATCATTTTGATTTGATTGCAATCGATCATATTGCATCGCTCTCATAAGCGGCCCAAAATTCATAAACAAGGTCGATACTAAGACATTTAGAGCCTTGATTACATCGACATCCACTTTACGATTGAGAGTGATTCATTCTGCATTTGCTATAGCTTTGAGCTTATCGATACTTGTCTTATGCAAATCGCCCATTGCATTTTTGATGGCTTCCCCAGTGAAGTAATCATCTATAGGATCAGTATTTTTGTCTCATAGTAAACTATTGGCAGCATCAGGGTTGTATGCTTCATAAGTATTTTTGATCTTACGATTTTTTTGTGAATATTCTGTTTCGGCCTGTATGTCATAGATCATATATGGCTTGATCTCCGGGTATTTTTTGATGAGCTCAAAGACATGATATGTATGGAGGAAGTCATTGCTATCAAGCAATGATTTTATCTCCTTCTGGAGATTGACGTTATGTGATATACTATAGGCTTTTTCAAGCATGTTTCTGAGGACAGTAGATGTCTGTGGTCAGTTTACGATTTCAAACTTTTCACCATCTTTTTTTACATCACATATAGATAGCAACATATTGTGGAATGCGAACCCAGTCATACTAGATCCTACATCGTATTGGTCGACTCTTCCATCATTGTTGAGATCTGACACAAATGCAAAGAAGTTTCATGTTTTTTCTATAGTTTCGATATCATCATTCATGGATGTCTTGTCTGCATTATCTCATAACCACGTATCTTTTACTGTTGTTTTCCACGTATCTCATTTGAATACTTCTTCGTCGCTTTCTTCTGTTGCGGTGACATTACCTATAAGCTTGCTCACATTAGAAGTCTCTATAAGCTGCATTCTACCAGATTTACCTTTTCTGCTACCTATATCGATGATCTTGTTGATATATGGTATAGTGTCTATGTTGCTAAACATATTGAGCAAAGAGATGAGCTTGTTGATATTTGCTCATTTGTAGTCTATGCCTTTGAGGAGCCTTCTAAATTCTTTTTCTTTATCAGGAGTAATGCTGATACCATCGTTACTATCATTAACAAATTTTTTCCAAGCACTAAGATCATTGCCAGTCTTCTCGTCATCATCATATTCTTCATTGTGTTGTTTCATCTTATCGTCTCTGGTGATAAGATAGAGGATATCTGGTATCTTGGTCCAATCCAATCATCTTACATCTTTCATTGCAAGTTCTCCTTCCTCACCATTTTTATCGATTTTTTTGAAATCCTTCATAATAGTAAGTACTGCTTTGTGTACTTGTTTGTTTTTGTCTCTATATTCTATTTCTTTATTCTTATATTTCAATTTTTTGTCGGCAGTAGGATCGAATCCATCTTCATCATCATTTTTCTTATTATTTTTTTCTTGGCTTTTAGAAACAAAACCAGAAGCATAATCAATCACACCATAGCGTCCATCTCCAGCTCCATATTTGCCCAATTCATATTCATCGTGTCATTTGTCTGTTGATTTGTTACCAAAACTAGTAGTTCCTATCTTTAAGCTACCGTCAGGATTTTTCTCATCATGATACGTTACTTTTGTATTTTCACGACCATCAACATCAGAAGAGCCATCACCAGATCATTTTGGTCCAACTATCCCATTGCGTTCACCGTTTGTTCCGGTTCCTGATCATGCACCACCAGGGTTATTTATCCCATTGCGTTGCCCACTTGTATTGTTAGTATTTGCTACTTTTTTATTTGCTATTTCTTGGATAGTATTAAATACCGCTCGATCGCTATTATTTAAGTCTATATTTTCAAGATCTTTCTTAATTGCATCTATATTGCTCTTAAGTATATCCAACTCTAGTCATGTAATCGATGCTAATGTCTGTAGTTCGGCTGTTTTTTCTAAAGATAAATTTTTATACAAATCACTATTAAATAAATACTTATCAAAAAGATCATCCAAACTACCTGGTCCGGTTTTATCAAAATCTCGTTTCCCTTCAGTCTTATATATAGCAGTAGCTTCTCTTTGAAAGCCCTCATTTTTGATAACATCAGAATAAGCTTCCTCCATAATAGAGTCTCGTTTGACGTCTTCGATAGTCCCGTCTACATTCCTCTTTTTGTTTTCGACATTGTCTCCAGCAAGTAGATTGTTTAGTTTGTCATTGGGATCTAGCTCTTGTGATATTATCCTAGCCATGGGGATCAGAATGCTATAAAATACTCAACAATAATTGTACCCCTCAGGGCAAAAACATACAAGTCAGTGTCATATACTAGGTGACTTAAACCACCAAAAAACAAAAATAATGATATAATATGTGATGTGGCTTTTTTTGGATTGCAAAAAAAGAGGATAACGCTACATTGAGCTCCACTGCCGCGGTAGCTCAGTCGGTAGAGCGCACCCATGGTAAGGGTGAGGTCGACGGTTCAATCCCGTTTCGTGGCTAATAGCCATTTTGTTTTCATACATGACTATGATTCTCTCGGATTCTCAGATCAAAAAACGCCTTGCAGAAGGTAATATAATAATCACAACAGAAGATGATTTTGATATTTTGAAACGAATTTGACCTTCAAGTGTTGATTTTAGACTCGGCAATACATTCAAAGTATATACGAAGTCAAAAATAGCATCTATCGATCCACATGATATACATAGTATTGATGGTATGATAGAAACACACGTTGTGGCTCCGTGAGATTTTTTTATGCTCCATCCAGGACAGTTTGTGCTTGGAGTGACTATGGAAAATATTCGTGTTCCTTATGATTTAGTAGCTAGATGTGAATGAAGAAGTTCACTAGGGAGACTAGGTATTATCATCCATTCTACAGCTGGATTTATCGATCCAGGATTTCAAGGTACGATCACACTAGAAATCACAAATATCAATGAAGTACCTATCAAGCTCTACCCAGGCATGAGGTTTGGGCAGTTTGCTTTTGAAACTGTATTGGGTACGGTAGATGTGCCCTATGATCAGAGAAAATGAAGCAAATATATGAACCAAAAAGACCCTGAAATTAGCAGGATCTTTGAGGACTTAGAGTAGTGATACCATTATACAATTCTCTCGGCTTGGACTGGTTCCAAGCTTTTTTTGTACACACCAATTCGCAGAAGGAAACTCAAGAGGATAGTCCCAATGGTGCTGGCTAAGAGCATGATAATTCACATGACTGGATACACAACGATGAAGAGTAAGAATATAGCAGACACTTGAAATCATGGTTGCTGCAATCTTGTGTTCGCTTCAGTAATAATAGAATTACAAACCTGTCCTTGCACATTTGCTCTATCATTTAATATCTGATTGAGCGTTTGGTTTTTGAGGACATTGAGTTCGGAAAGAAGGTACGCCATTCACTGACTTTCCCCGGCATCGAGTGTATCAAGGGTTTTCCCCAAGGCGCCCACGAGATCAACTTTTTCATCTACAGGTTCGCTGAGTTTGTATTTAGATTCGATATAATTAGTGAGTTGGTCAAAACGAATACTGCTGCAGTCCACCGGTATAGTATGCAACATACCGATACCAAGGATAAGTGGAACGAATGTGATACACATAGTCCGTATCCCCAATCCACTCAGATTAAAATCCCAGATAAGGAAAGACACATGTTTATCGATGGATTCATAGATGGCATTGCCCACAAATCGGATACCGATATGCAAAAGAGCCAAGGCTACCGAGGTCGTCCAGTCATATCACAACAATATCGCAGCAGCGCTTCATAGGATCACTATCCCCAAAAATATCTTGCCTGCATATTTGCTATGAAAATGTGGCGTATCGAGTATTGTCAGATGATATAACACAAAAAACACTACCATCGCTGCTACTCAGATTCGAATCTTGAAGTCCACAAAGAGATAGTATATGCTTGCGACATAGCTCAGAAGGGTCAGAGTATGGACTATATATTTTCTCATTAGTTACCAAGTACAAAACGTAAAAGCATCTCTCCCTGATACAGGAGTATCCAATATGCCAGTATCATCGCTGGCAAGAAAGGGATAAACACCACTCTGGTGCGAGATATGATATAGCATATGAGCGCATAGATAAGTCAGAGTATGCTGCTGATACATAAGAACCCTACCAAAGCGCCCACCAAAGTCTGTGCAGAAAAAGGTATCCCATATATCGCAAATATGTTTGGAATAGTGGCTCATAGGACAAATGCCAACAAGACATCACCGCTACCAAATCATTCATTCTGCTTATAATGTACTTTGGCGTACCAACGTGCGAACAGCCAGATGATCCCAAATACCAAACCAAATAAGATGCTTCAAATAATACTTTGTTCTATATATTGCACTCCCATCAATGCTTGCCAGACAAGTGCAATTGCCCATATAGGAGTGTGGAGAAATTGATGCTTCATATCATACCAGGCCAATAAGAAGAGAAGCCAGTTAAAGATCAGATGATAGGTGAGTATATGCAAATCGTTTGTTTGTGTAAATAATGAGGTGATCACAAAAATCAAGCCACTGCCTATTTCTAACCAGAGGTAATCCTTGGTAAGCAATTCTCCAGTATGACGCGATTTCCCTTTTTGGAGTAGATAGCTGACGATAGGTATCAGTTCAAACCAACGCAATGTCTTACCAGTGTGATCACACTTAGAACGGCCAAATACAACATCTTTGAGGCCACGTACACCAAAATTTTCCAATCTCTGGAGCAAGACCCCACCAAAAGATCAGAAGCAAGCTCCTAGGATAAATAATATGATATATCACAGTATCGACATAATCAAAAAAAGTATAAACATGACTGTCTATACCTATCATATGTGGGAAAGCAAGAAATTATATATAGGTACCTTATTGCAGATAGCTATTTATAAAATCAGTCCAGGAAACTCATTTTTTACCCTCAGGTTTGAGTACTATATTTTTGACCGCTGGATGGAGTTTTTTATCTGCTGTAAAAAGAGTTTGTTGTATGTTTTTACTATACAAATCTTCATCAAGAACCAACTCTTCTACCACAAATCTCTTCTCTTTATGCACAAAATAAATCTTTGGCCACATCGCGTAAGCTCTATACTTTGCATATATATCTGCGATGTTATCTTTTCGTGGATTGATCTCTCCGGATTCTTTTTCTATCTTGCCACATACCGTTGCTTTGCTATCATCTTGTTTTTCATAGCCATACATTCACTTGCCCAATTTTCGCAAGGTATCAGTGAGAAAATCTGGACCAACTTCCTGCATTTTTTCGATAACATTTCTCGTTGTTCGTTCAAATTTGATAGGAAATTTTTGTATCGCGACCATATCGCCGGTATCGAGACTCGCTGCCATTTTCATGATGGTAATTCAGGTTTCTTTTTCGTTATGGAGAAACACCGATTGGATAGGTGAAGCACCGCGATACTTAGGCAAGAGCGAACCATGCACGTTGATCGGTGCTACGAGTGGGATATCGAGAATCGCTTGTGGAATAATTTTGCCATAGGCAATCACGACGATATAATCTGGTTTTTTGGACTGTAGCCACGCTACAAACTCTTTGCCTTCCTCAGATTTGTCGGGGCGTATTTTTTCTGGAGTTTGTATAAAGTTATCGTCATTTGGAGTTGGAATTACAGAGTCTAGATCGTTTATAAGTGCAGGGAAATTTTTGAATTCGCCACTACTGAAATGTCCATGAGCAACATATGTTTCTATGATTGCGGTGGGGGCATGTTCTATAAAATATGCCTGGGTTTTTGCATAAGGAATATATGCATCATTGTCTGAGAGATAGATGGTGTGTTGATTTGTGAGTGTTGCTATTTTGTCATAATCGATAGCTTCATCAACATATTGTCTCAATCACGTATTGTTGAGTACAACGATAGGATCATTGATGCTATCAAATTGTTGTGTAGGATTGGCTGGCGCAACACATATAAGTTTGTTGATTTTTTTATTGCTTCTTGCAACAAAGTGTGCTGCCAAAGTTCCTCATAAACTATGTCAGATTATTATGGTATTCTCATCTATTATATTACCATATAGTTCAATCAATTGTTGGAGTTGTATATCCAAGTTTGGTTTGAGGTTAGATTGCAGTTCTGGAGCAAAAAATTCTACATTATTTTTCTCACACCATTGTTTGAGTTCGTCTTTTCGTCATCAATGATTTTTGCCTGCAAATCCATGTAAGAGGATAATTTTCATTTTATGTTTCGTGACACACAGTTTTTTTGCTGTTGTTTTAATCACATTTTCTTGCATCTTCATACCTCTCCCAGCTGGAGCGTCAGGCATAGTGACAACTCCTGTTACATCAAATCTATCATCCTTGACTAGTGCTTCCAAAAAAGGTGCACCGATCGGAGCAGACGAGAAGAAAACTATGTTGTACGATACGGGATCATATATCTTGTGCATTCATCAAGTGCAGTGTAAAACTCTGTCAGCGACTGGGAACAATGATCTGACAAAACCATATCTTTGGAAGCACTGTCTGCCATATTCGCTACAGTGTGGCTCATGCACACAGATGCGTCATTTCAACCACCAGGATACGATTCCTTTGTCGGGAGACAAGGTTTTTTGATAGACTCGTATTGCAGCTAGTGCGATTTTTGCTACAAGCCTATCCACATATCGCAGTAATTTCATATCATCATAGAGGTAAATATCTGTCTATGTATACGGAAAAGTAGCCCATAGTCCACGCAGCTTGTATTGACTTTTATGTAAAAATAATTATAATAAAAAACATTTAATGCTGCATGATATTCTATGGCAAAAATAAAATGATTAACGTCAGATGAAAAAAGCAGAGGTATGTGTTATTTATGGAAGTCAAAGAGCGAATCACATGTGAGTATGTTGAGCAATAGTATCCGTTTTATGTTTGAAGAAAGACCGGCACAATATTATATTCTAGATGGGGAAATATTGTCCCCAGAGGAGGCCACATCATCCCTAACAGAAGTAGATAGAGATAGATTTGATTTTATTGGATATGGCCAATATGTATGATCAGATGACGACAAAGGCAATCCTGATAGGCGATTGCTCAAATTCTACAAAGAAAATCCAGACAAGATTCCTGATTTTCACAAGGAAATTTTTGAAACACTGACTGCGCCTAGAAAGAGGTCATCAAAATAATCCACGATTGCAATTTTTGCCCATATAACTATACACATTGGTGTTTAGTAGATTGTTCGTATGTTCAACAATATATTTCTATTTACAGGCGAAGAAGTCTATCTCTTGCACCAAGAATTGCATAGATGGAGACAGGGATTTCTGGAAAAATATGGTCCAGATACTGTTTTTTCTTTTTCTTTCCCCGAACGAGAGCCAGCACTTGCGCAGCAGGCAATTTTTGCAGGTGGATTATTTGTAGACAAAAAACTTATCATCATCAACAATCTTCCCACGAGCACCACCGATAAGATAGACCAAGCATCCGAAAAGTTTGTCAATGATATGATGGCTATGGCTGGCCAGATAGGGCCAGATACTTTGCTTGTATTCACCAGTCCCGTGCCAGACAAAAGGACCAAATTTACCAAATTTCTCCTCGCCAATGCACAAGTCAAAGAATTCAAAAAACTGAGTTCGGTAGCACTCAAAAATTTCATTAAACAACAATTACAAAGCACTACAATAGATGACGCAACACTGACTTATATGATCGAAAAATTATGAAGCGATGCTTATCATCTCTCTCACGAATGCGATAAGCTCCTTACCCGATCACAGGCGACAGGCAAAGCGATTGATGCCGCAGCTATAGATCAGATATGCTATGGTCAGACTGAGCATAGCGTCTTTGATCTTTTTGACAAAATGTTTACTGATATGCCGGGTGCATTACACTTGGTAGATCATATACACGAAGAATCGGGTGATCGAAATCAGACATTGGGGGCATTGTATTGGACGCTCAAGATGTATGTGTTTATACTCGATCAGTATGCGCAGGGGATCAAGGATAGTAAAGAACTCGCCAGCAAACTCTGATATCCACCTTTCGCAATATCCAAGGCGCTTGGTAAGATCAAAGTACTCCAAGCACACGAAGCAGAACTCAAAAACGTCGTGAGATGATTAGTAGACCTTGACCTGTCTATCAAAACAGGTAAACTCCCAGACACGATATTCCGACTCCAGGTCAAAAAACTCTTATATAGTATGCACGCCGATCAGTATGAAACATCGATATAAAGCAGCTATAGTGATCACGATCGCAACGATTGCAAACATAGTAGATGTGCAAGGATGATTTTATGATAGCAAGATGTACTGTATCGTTACTGACACACAGGTGCGTGTAACATTCCAAAAGGAGGAGAATATTTTATGTAAGATATATATCGCCGACTATCAACGCCAACTCAAAAAACTCGCAAACGAAATCCTCTATGTCCAGGCATATATAAATAATTATGAAAACGACAGAGACTATCGATTTTCAGTAAGAGATGAGTTGAGAACCGAGTTTTATACGACATACAATCTCAAAAAAGCAATCCAGAATAGTATGTTATCATTTGAACAACAGCTCTTTGCTAAGATGCAAAAATTCTTGTATTATTATGTCAATCCATACAGAAATGAATTGAACTACCAACTTGGTCTCTTGCAGCAAATCATCGAACAACCACAGATCGTTGATGATCATATCTTGTTGTTAGAACAGCAATTATTAACTATCCAAAATATGTTTGCAGCGACTAATTTTGAAGAGCTCTTGCCGCATGTACAGCAGTATCTTTTACTCAGAAAACAAATCGCATGACAATTGGCATCGTAGCGTCTGGTCCAGACATATTGACGCTCAGCAAATTTCTGAGTACCTATGATCATGAGTATATCATATATTATGATGATCTTCTTCGACCATATGGAGACAAGCCTGCTGCATTGGTGCAAGCAGTGATTGCTGATGCTATGGACGTATTGATCAAGAGAGGAGTTGACACGATAATTCTCCCACCAGTACGAGAACTCGCTTTTCGTACACATGAGAAAGTTTTGCCATTGTTTCAGACATATCTAACAGACTACTGTTTTAGTAGTTCTCTCGTTGGTAAAATGTGAGCTATCGGGGATCGATCAGATATCCAAGTAGCACAGCCATTATTAGAATCTATCGCAGCAGAATATACGCTCACCGACAACCAGCAGAAGATCAAAAAATTCCATCATCCTATGAATCGATGGCTCAAAGAAACACCATTGCGAAAATATTTCTTGACCGTATTGTCCTACTCAGATCCGATGGCAAATAAGGTCGCAAAGTTCGATCTCCGTTATTTTAAGGATGCAAATGTCGATACATTAGTCCCACTCAATTACGGCTATTTCAATTATCAAAACACTATCACCAAATTTTTGAACTTCAAGAAATGTCGCTTTCATAAACTTGATAAAGTACAACACTCTTTCGAAAAAATAGTCCCAGAAAAAGGCAAAAAATATTGAGTAAGTATTCTCTATACTGGACAAAAGGAATTATTGGAAAGACAGAAAAAAATCATGCGAACATTGCAGAGAGGGAAGTCTATTGAAGTACAGCGAGAAAAAATATAACACTATATACTACATAATATATAAAAAAATCCGCTCACGAATTACGTGACGGATTTCAAAACATTTGTTGTCAGAGTAAGGCTTACTCATTCTTTATGGGATCTTCGCAACGTTCAAAGAACTTTGCTGGGACATACAAAAAGAAGAATAACCCAATACACATAATCTCTCCTGCTAAGAGAATCGCTCCTTCTACGGAAGAAAAGAAGTAGTGTTCTCGGATCATTACCCCTCCGAGTAGGGCTACATCTGTCAGGCAAAAAACACCTCCTGCAAAAAATTGCATAGTATACTTTCTCTTCGCCTCTGCCCATATCCATAATATGGCAACAGGCACAAAGAAAATCCAGTTCCAATGTACCCAAAAACCATCGCTACGCTCTACAAACTGCATGTAGTGAGCGTACTCGACCACCTCCATTACAGCCATTATGGCTATGATGGATATTGCTATTACAAGGCATATGTTTTTTTTCAGAGCCGCCTTAGCTCTGTTTCGGATTTGTAGGGTATACCCTATTGACTTTGTCATAAATTTGTTATATTTTTGTTTGTAAGTGCATAGTATACCCAAACTACTTGCTCTTTTCAAGACAAATAAGCACTTACGCTTGCATTCTGGGCTAAAATCCTGATCTAGCACATATAGACACATATTAATTTTGCTTAATGCTTTCTCATGGAAAAAATTATTGATCTCAAAGAGGTTACCTGGATACATTTGATGGATCCATCACACGAGGAGATAGAAGAGATAGTCCAGAAGTATGATGTACATGATATCATCGAAGAAGATATACATTCTACCAATACACAGGATAAGATAGATGTCTATGATGACTATATGTTCCTGGTAGTAAATTTCCCCAAATATGACAGAGTACAAGGCAAATACTTTGCCAATGAATTTAATATTATCTTGGGTAAAAAATTCATTGTTACCATCACCAATTACGACACCAATCATATCGATACAATCAAGAAGCAATTTCAGGACGATCTAGAAGACAAAGAAAAAGATGAAGAATATAAGCTCTCGCCATATTATGTACTCTATAGAGTGCTCGATGTGATGTACGATAAGACATTAAATGGCCTCAATAAATTTGTGCGCGATCTCCATGCACTCGAAGATCAACTCTTCCAACACGAAAGATTAAATCAAAAGCTCTTGGCCTGACTCCTGATGAAGAGACGCAATAGCATCTTCCTCAAGCACCTCATGCTCCCACAAGCAGAGATATTGCAGGAATTGCACCACGCAACTGTAAAATTTTATGGTGGTGATCTGGATGTATACTTCGAAGACTTAGAGTATAAGATGGACAAAGTAATGCGTGCTATCGAAACTATTTCCGAAAATGCTTCGTCACTTGCATCGACCTACAATGCATTGGCAAATATCCAGACCAATGAAGTAATCTCTATGCTCACGATCTTCACGGTTATGATGGGTATTTTTGCAGTGATTACCGGATTTTATGGTATGAATATCGATCTCCCAGGACAAGAGCATCCATTGATGTTTGCAGCTATTCTGATTGCTTTGCTTGGCATAGGCTGATTGTTGGTTCTATGGGCGAGGAGAAGAGGACGATTCTAAAAATATTTTTTTGCAATTACTTTATATAACAGTATAGTTGTCAGCGATATCATTGCAGGGCATGGATTTTATGTATACGGTCAGAGTAATCCTGGCTCTATACACAAAATCTATGCTATGATATCATCTTTATATTTCTCCTATACTGATGCCTATACAAAAGCATTCGTTTACTGCTACAGAGCAGTCATTTGACCGAGAAGGAAAACAACTTGGTTTCCAGACAGGAAAATTAGCAGTCCAAGCAGATGGTTCTATCGTTGCCAACCTTGGTGAAAACCACTTACACTGTGCTACAGTTATCGCTCGTGACGCATCACCAGACAAAGATTTCCTTCCACTCATGATCGACTGGAGAGATAGCAATACAGCTGCTGGTAAAATCGGTGGTTCACAGTATCGCAAGAGAGAAGGTAGACCTTCTGACAATGTGGTATTGTATGCTAGACTTACAGACAGAGCACTCAGACCTATGTTTCCAAAGGGCATGGTCAACGAATTAGTGATCACTATCACACCACTAGCACTTGATCTTACACAAGATTTGTGAGTTCTTACTATCATAGGTGCATCACTATCGGTGATGGCAGCTGGTATACCATTTACTGGACCAGTAGGAGCAGCTCGTATCGGATACAAAGACGGACAATTTATCGTCAATCCTACGAGAGAAGAACTAGACTCTGGTATGGCAAATCTCATCGTCGCTGGTAAAAAATGATCTATCAATATGATCGAATGTGATGCCAAGGAAATCCCTGCAGACAAACTCAAGGAAGCTTTTGCTCTCGGGCAAAAACACATCGATATATCATGTGACTTCCAAGCAGAATTTATCAAAAAATTAAATATCACCCCAAAAACTCCTACTTACAACAAGGCAGGTGAAGAAGTGATCGCTTATGTGTCAGGTATTCTCAACAAAGACAAACTCCAAGCATTGACGGGCAATACGAAAGTACCTTTCAATGAATTGTGTAGTGCATTTGAAAAAGAAGCATTGGAACTCTGCAAAGATAAAATTCAAGATAGCGAAAATGAACACTTCACGACAAGCAAGGTCAAGATGGCTGTCTTTGATGTGATCAAAAAATTTATCAGATCGCGTACTATTCACGATGATAAGAGAATTGACGACAGGGCAATGGATCAGATCAGACCATTGTACTGTGAAGTAAACTTATTGCCAAGAGTACATGGCACAGGATTGTTCTGGAGAGGAGATACACAAGTACTTTCTACCGTAACATTGGGCGCGCCTGGTGATTACGAAAAACAAGAAAATATGGAAGAAGATGATATCAAGAAGAGATATATGCATCACTACAACTTCCCAGCATTCTCTACCAATGAAGCTAGAGGTATGAGAGGTCCAGGTCGTAGAGAAATCGGACATTGAAGGTTGGCAGAAAAAGCACTAGAATACATGATCCCAGATCAAATCACTTTCCCATACACAATTAGAGTTGTATCAGAATGTATGGGTTCTGGAGGATCTACTTCTATGGGTGCGGTTTGTGGTTCAACTCTTTCATTACTTGACGCATGAGTACCACTCAAAGCGCCAGTTGCTGGTATAGCGATGGGCTTGATCACCGAACACGATGATGACGATACTATTACAGAATATAAAGTACTTACTGATTTGATGGCTACCGAAGACTTCACAGGAGATATGGACTTCAAGCTAGCAGGTACCAAGACAGGTATCACTGCTATCCAATTGGACACGAAGCTCAAAGGTATCACCATGGATATTATCTACGAAACTATCGACAAAGCTATTGTAGGATATGGAGAAATCATGGACTTTATGCTCCTCACTATCCCTACAGCAAATCCATCAGTCAACCAATACGCTCCTAAGATCAAGATCATCAAAGTCCCAGCGGACAAAGTAAAATCTGTGATCGGAAAGGGTGGTGAAACGATCAATAAGATTATTGAGATGGCAGGTGGTGTGAAGATAGACTTCGAAGATGATGGTACATGTTATATCACCCACAACGACCAAGCAAGTATCGACAAAGCGATAGCGATGATCGAAGAAATTACGGTTGATCTCGAAGTAGGTGCGGTATATGATGGTACAGTAACGAGAATAGAGGACTACGGTATGTTCATCGCATTACCAAAGAAAAAATCTGGTATGCTCCACATATCCAAACTCGGCCAACGTTACGAAGAACCACTCACCAAATTCTTCAAGATCGGAGATATATTCAAGGTAAAACTCACCGGTATCGACGACAAAGGAAGAATCAACTTAGAAAAGGTAGTATAACAATAATAATATGACATAAAAAACCTCTCAATATTTTTTGAGAGGTTTTTTATATAAACGCTTGTTTGTACATAAATATTGTATACACTACTTGTTCAACAAAAAAGTTAGAACAATGAAAACAGTTATCTTGATTACAATCGTGCTTGTTGTTGGTTTGATACCAATAACAATCCTTTACTTCCCAGCAAGGGATCAAAATCCCAAATGGCATTACTTCCGTTATCTGGCGGAAGTAAGTAAAGGTTTCCTGTATGTCACTACAAGAATTTGCATATAGGAAGAGACATTCTATAATGTTCAAAAAAGCCTCTGGTTGGTTCTGACCAGAGGCTTTTGTTATGTAAGTACATTAGTTTCTGTAAAAATATATTCTAGATCGGGCATATAATCCCAACTCTGATTTGGAAGAGCTAGGAGAAGAGAATCAAGAACAACATTTTTTTGATCATCAGATGCTGAATCAAGTTTTTCAAGAGCGGTATAGATGTTTTCATTAAAGACAACGACATTATCCTTGTGTGCAGCGGCATAGTACTGTGTTTTCCTAGTTTGTATAGTAGCAAGAAGTTTTTCAAAATACTCTTTTTTGTGAGAGGTTGATAATTCTCGATATACTTGATTTTCATGCTCTAGCAAATCTTTGTCATCACTTTGGCTATGCAATCATCCCCACTGACCTGAAGATCTCAGTAGCTGCATTCTATCTTCAGCATTATCAAAAAAATATTGTAATACTTGTACCACTGGATGGGCATCGAGTTTATCAATATATTTTTCAGGAGCATTTTTTAATAAACGATGCATATCATAGTGATGAAATCTCAGTAATTTCTTACCAGGATATGTGAAAGTATCATATATTTGTTTCCCAGTTTTTCGTTTGTGTAAATCAGATTGGCCTCATCATAATGATAAGATATAATCTTCTCTCTCTATTGATACTGCATCATAATATGCTTGTATATCACTTTCTCTACTCACCATAATGATTTGGGAAAAATAAATCACTAAATCACAACGCACTTCCCACTTTCTATATCTTCTTTGACGTTCTTGTACTTCACATCGACCTTGATGCTACCATCAGGATATCTGATAGTAACTTTATCATTTGGTCTCAATTTATGTTTGGTATTAGTGTCTACCACAACAGCTGGAGTCCCCCCATCCTGCATCTCAAATACTTCGACACCATTATCATCTTGATAGATCTTAGGTTTTGTTTGCTCAGCCTTTATATCTTGCATCATCTGTTTGACCTCAGCACTACCTGCGACCTTCTGGAGCATATCTAAGTATTGTTGTTCTGATTGTGATTGCGGTGCGGTGATTTGGATGTTTTCCTGTGCCTTGATCTGAGCAAAATCAATACGCGCTATAGCAGCTGCTGTATCAAACTTAAATGCATACAATAATGCTTGAAACTTATCATATGCCTCTTGCTTGTATACCACGAGCGGATCTTGCTGAGCGTAGCCCATGAGACCTACCTTTTCTCTCAGATATTGCATCTCATCGATGTGCTTGATCCAGAGAGTATCCAGGTTGTGCAAATATACTTCTTTAAATATCGCATATACTTTGGTTTTATCCAAACTTTGCATGTTGGTCTCCAAACTTTGTATGACATATTCTTGGAGCGGACTGAGAAGATTTTCAAAACTCTTACTTACTAGAGACTGTAAACTTGCTTCATCAAAACGTACGGCCAATTCTTTGCTTACTACCTGCAAAAGATCATTTGTCCCTTGCCCCAGTGCTTGTGCATCAGTTACTTGCTTAGCCAATACATCGGCTACATATTGTTTGATCTCAGTAATTGTTTCTTCTACAAAAGCAGTTTGATTTTCTATACTAGCTTCACTCGCAAGTATAGCATCTCTCTTGGTATAGATACGTTCTCTCTGTGTATTAATCACACTATCGTATTCGAAGAGATGTTTTCTGGTACTGAAGTGCGAAGACTCCATCTGTACTTGAGCTCTTTCGATAGAGTTTGTAAACTGTTTTTGTCTAAGTTCAAGATTCTCTATATCATCTTTGCCGAGCAGCATCGCAGCGACAGATTGGATTTTTTCACCACCCATCTTACGCATGATCATATCATCAAGTGCCACCAAAAACATAGAGATACCAGGATCTCCTTGTCTACCTGAACGTCATCTGAGCTGATTATCGATTCTTCTACTATCGTGTTTTTCTGTACCTAATACAAACAATCCGTAGTGCAAATCTTGTTCGACTGTTTCTGCTTTTGGATTGGTATCTGGAGTGACAAGTATCGATGCGTATGCATCGGTATTTTGTTTTTTCTTGGTATTGATGTGTATGCGAAGATTGAGTCCATTTTTACTTATGCTAGATCTTGTTGCTTGATTGATATCTTCTTCAGATAGTTCACATTCTTCCATCAAAGCTTGGATCGTGAGATCGTATTCTATTCCAGAGTATACCACAGCAGAGACGCCTTCATTATGTTTGATTTTATCTTTTATCCAACGCGCATAATTGGTCGCTATTTTTTCATTAAGTCCTTCTTCAAGCTTGATATCGGTACCACGTCACGCCATATTAGTAGCAACTACGACATTTTTATATTTACCTGCACCAGATACGATTTGTGCTTCCATCTCATGATACTTAGCATTGAGCACAGAATGCGTTATAGTATTTTTGGTCAACAATTGAGATACAAGTTCAGACGTATAGATGGACGACGTACCTATCAAGATAGGCTGCCCCATATCATGAGCAAATTTGATATAATTAGTCACAAACTTCCATTTTGTATTTTGGTTGAAATACACTCTGTCTGTTTTATCTACTCTGATAGTAGACTTGTGCGTTGGGATCTCGAGTACTTCAAGTTCATAGATCTTTGCAAATTCTTCTCCTTCAGTCAAGGCAGTACCAGTCATTCCTGATAATTTGGCATATTGTTTGAAGAAGTTTTGATAGGTAATAGTAGCCAAAGTCCTAGATTCTTTTTGTACTTGTACACCTTCTTTTGCTTCGATTGCTTGATGCAATCATTCGCTATATCTTCTACCAGGCATCGTACGTCCTGTGTGCTCATCGACTATCAAAATTTCGCCTTCTTTGATGATATAGTCCTTATCTTTTTGGTATACAGCATGCGCTCTCAGAGAGTTCTCGATATGATGGATTTCTTCATATCAGATATCTCTATAGAGGTTTTCTACCTGGAGCATTTTTTCCAATTTTGCTATACCATAACTTGATAATTGAGCAGTTTTGCTCTTTTCGTCGATATAGTAATCACCCATATCTTCTTGGGCATCCTTATTTTTTTCCTGTATGAGTTCATGAAGCAATCCCTTGGATACTTTCTTTTTGCTTTTACATGGGACGAGAGATTGAATAAGTTGAGCATAATATACATATTTATCGGTCGCTTCTGCCGCAGCTTCAGATATGATAAGTGGAGTTCTCGCCTCATCGATCAAGATACTATCAATTTCATCGACGATAGCATAATTGAGCTTTCTCCAGATCAGATTTCTCTTAGCAGAAACTCTTACCAAATTATCCCTCAAGTAATCAAATCCAAGTTCGCTATTTTCTACATACGTGATATCACATCCATACTCTTCACGTCTTTTTTGTAGTGATGTTTGTTTGGTCACACATCAGATAGTAAGTCCAAGCCATTGGTACAAATGTCCCATCCATTCTGCATCACGAGAAGCTAGATAATCATTAACTGTTACGACATGCACGCCTTTCCCTTCCAATGCATTGAGATATACAGGCAGAGTTGCCACCAATGTTTTACCTTCTCCAGTCTTCATCTCTGATATCATACCCTTATGGAGGATGATACCACCAATAATTTGTTCGTCATAATGCACCATATTCCATACGGCAGTATCGCCCTTAGTCGCGAAAGTCTGTCCACACATTCTTTTGGCAGCTTGTTTTACCGTTGCAAAAGCTTCAGGCAAAAGAGCGTCAAGCGTTTCACCAGCAGCTATTCTATCTTTGAAAACCTGTGTATTATGCTTTATTTCTTCATCACTAAGAGTTTCATAGCGTTCAAACCATTGATTTGTCTGCGCAACAAGCGGCAAAACAGCTTGTATCTGTTTCTGATTGTGGTTGCCTGCTAATTTTTGCATAATTCGATCCAACATATCTTTCCTGATCACAATAAAATAACCTCTGGACTATAGGCAAATACAAAAACAAAGCAATTGTATTTACTGATAACTTTATCTATATATACATATATTTATCCCCAAATGTGACATGAAAAAATTTATATCAATTTCTCTCGTAATTATAGCAGTAGGGATCTATGGTTTATTACATTTTGACAATCCATACAAAGATAGAATTATGGGTTATCGAAAGCGATTTCAACTCTCACAAGATATCGGAGCGTCAGACACGGTCGACTATACTGTGCTTGCTTCGGGCTTGCAAAGTATAGTTACACTTCACCCAACACGATACAAGCCATACGAATTTGCTGCACTATTTGCTTCGACACTCAACAAACTCAATACGACTATTTCTCCAGATAATGTAGATCGTCTGATAGCTATTGCTACTCAGTGATTGGCTCAAGACTGTGATCCAGAGGCATTACAAAAAATTTTAAACAGTCCTGTTTCTCTATTGTCATGATTGGATCTACCAGAAATTGTCTGTACACATAAGCAATTGCCATCATTGTTGGCATTGATCTATACGACATACAAAAAAGATGATTCATATGCTCAGAAACTGTATTTTCTCGCAGAGCATACAGCCCAGTAATTACAATATTTGCTTGGTCGTACGATCAAGCTTATACCATACATACGAAGCAACAATAATAATTCCTATAAAAGAAACCACACACAAACTATAGATATAGTCCTGCAGTGTATTGAAGTGCATATATTGTGTCACCAACAATATAGCAACCAAAAGCATAAAGAGAAGAATATTGGTACGATATGAGCGTCGTCACAACAATATTTTACTCCCAAAAGTTATAAGACTAATAAGCAATGCCCAGACGGTGAGCCAAGCAAATTCTTGAACATACATATCCAGTCACTCTTTGATAATATTAAGTACAGGTCATCCGATGCTCCAGATAAAAAGCATCGCCAAAGCAAATATCCCCGCATACATAGCAAGTGCTTGTATCAGAAGTTTGGCACTATGTTTTCCTATACGTACTAATTGTGGGAAGTACACCGATTCTAGTAATCAGGATACAAATATCATTCATTTGGAAAGTGTAGATATGGCTGCATATGCTCCAGATATATCAGTAGGAAAGAGGAGTCTAGCTACCAATATATCAACATTTGCCAAGGTAGTAAGTAAGATACACAATATGCTATAATGCGTCATGCTAACAATGTTTTTGTAACGTAGCATATGCTAATCTATCATGTGTTCATCCTGGCTCGCATAAATAAATTTATTTTTATATAATAATTAAAATATAATATACACGACCATAAGTCAGACATACCCACCAATTGCTCATATAATCCCACCACCCACAAAAACTCACAATCATCCTATCACAAACTTTGCTACAGCACTATAGCTGTTGATCTTTGCAATGATGATAAATTTTTTGAGTCATTGCAATACGCCATTCGCCACGACGACTGCAAATCAGATGATCAATATACTTCATGTCAGGAGTAGAGCAGGGATATTGTGTATATCAAAAACACTACGCAAGACTGGCACACACACCAAGAAGATCAAAAACAAACAAACCCCAAGCAATATCATGTCCTTGGTATATCATCGAAATATACGCTTAGATCTAGCAACATGATGATTGTCTTCAGCAACAATTTGTGTGATATATAGAGCTATCCCCGCGGTAAATACACTCAAAATATTAAATATACTTACCAGTGTTTGCAGTGCAGAAAAATCACTAAGACTGAGCATACGCAACATCATAGGATGATAGATGTATCCCAAAAATCACGCCAACAATCAGGATATTCCTAGTGCACCAAAATATTTTACATTTTCTGAGAGATGGATTTTTACTTTTCTCATACGCAGCTTATTGAGCTAAGATAACCATATAGATAATATAGATTTAGCATCTTTTGCCAATAGATAAAGACGAGCAATTGTCCCTAGGATATCTGATGCAAATCTATATACTCATGGCATACATTTGTATTATTATTTGTCATTATTGTATGCATATTTACGAAGCAAAATTTGTCACAAGCGTTGCCGATATAGCTATGTTGCCAGAACCAGGATTGCCAGAGTTTGCTATTATTGGGAGATCAAATGTTGGTAAGTCGACACTTATTAACATGCTCACACAACGTGCAGGACTCGCAAAATCATCCAGCACGCCAGGCAAAACACAGTTGCTCAATATTTTCACAGTCAATGAAAAATTTCTTTTCATAGATCTGCCATGATATGGATATGCAAAAGCAAATATCGTCGATAGACAAAAATGGATAGATAGAACCCGAGATTATGTGGGCAATAGGACATCCTTGCGTCAGCTTTTTGTTCTTATAGATGGGAGTATACCTCCACAGCAGATTGACCTAGATTTTTGTCATACCTTGCACCAAGATAAGATACCTTTTGCTATTATCATAACCAAGATAGATAAAGCGTCGCAGCGTGATATCGACAAAAATATTTCCGTACTCAAACAACAACTGCAAGCATTTATACCAAACTTACCACCGATATTTTCTTGCTCCAGCAAAAAAAATAGAGGCAGAGATCAGATCATGGCATATATAGACTGATTATTGTAATATTATATTTTCTTCATTCTCTTATTTCTAGCAAGCAAGAAGCCTAGTTTTTTGTCAAATTTGGATGGGAAATGTTCTACAGAAAATCCGTGTTCGCGCATGAGATTGGATAGATATTCATGATTAGCATATTCTTGAGTAGCATCGGTATGATATTCCAGAAAGATGTGCTCTATGCAGGCCCACATAGTACTTGGCATGTGCATAAGTATTTTATATTCACTTCATTCTATATCGAGTTTGAGCAGTGATATTTTTTCTATGCCATATTGTGCACAGACATCATGGAGTGTGATGGTAGGTACAGAGACGGTTGTAGGTCAGTTTTTTTCTACGATCTTGTTCCAGATACCATCAGGATCTAAGGATAGATGCTGCGATCCAGAAAGTGCAAATAGAGCTGATCTAATCTGTATTATATTGGCAATCTTATTGTCTCTAATATGTTGTTCGAGGAGATCATTGTTCTCTGGACTCGGTTCGATAGCGTAGATAGGAGTTGTATCATTGAGACCACGGCACAGGAGAGTAAAATACCCTACATGCGCACCCACATCGATTATTGGGTTTTCAGCATTTGTAACAATCTCATAGACTGACCTATATTCATGATGCACAAAAATTTCATTCCAAATAGATTGGTCTGCAGTATGACGGATAGTGTAATCAAATGTATGATTATTATACGAGTGAGATATTTTTTTCATACAGCAAATATATCTATATGTATCCATATATCAAATCATGATACAAAAAACTTCGCCACTAGGACGAAGTTTTATTATTATTTTCTATTACGGATTTCTCATTATTTGCCAGCCAACCACATATGTGCTCTTTGAAGCATGATCCATATATTTGCTCTTATATCCATAATTGTTGGATCATTGATCGTCATGACACCAGCATTAAACAAAGCAGTCATATAGCCAGCATAATATGGATCTATATTTTTGTATGCATTACCAAATATCAATCTACCCAATACCGTTGCGATTTCTCATCTACTAACAAACGAGTTTGGATCAAAGTTTGGTAATGGATTATTTTCATCTACTTCCAATCACATGATTTTCATCGAACAAGCAGCAATTATGAAATCTTTAAGATCCCCAAACGATACATCTACATCATCATATGAGCTACACATTTCTATTCTAGAAGCATCGATCGATTTACCCAAAGCATTGCTTGCAAATTGTACCATCATCTTAGCCAATTGCGCTCTTGTAGTGCCTTGTTCTGGCATAGCTGATTGTACATCACCCATAGTAGTGATACCAAGAGAGTAAGCGTATTGGTATGCTTCGTTTATTGGATCACCAAACGGAGAATCTTTAATATTGCCTTGATTCTCAGCATCTCCATCTAAGAAATCTTCAAGAGATTTTTCTACAGTATCTTCATCTATATGATTGTTTATTGATTTAGGTCCAGAACTTGATCCACCTCCATCAGAAGTATCTTCATCTATCATTATAGAATTTGCATCATATCCATACCCATATCCATACACATAGTAGTTCGTGCAGTTACCCAAATGCATAAGACAACCGTATCCATATCCGTATCCATATCCATTAGAATCATCCAAAACCTCCCAGTTTGTAAACTCAGACACAATATTTATTGTAATTACAATAGCCATCATAGCTGATACAGATAGCACGAGGATAACTGGTAAAGTAAGTATTTTCTTGATTTTTTGTAAGTGTTGCATAATGATGAACATTATAAATCACAACAACAATAACAAATTAGTTTGATAATGCAAACAGATTTCAGTCCTCTATTATGATACATCAAAATAATAGGAGATATATATGATGTATTTTATTGTGACACATTATTTTAGCCTATATACACGTATATATGGATCATCAATAACGATAGATCCAAGATTCCCTACGAGAGTTCTTTGTAACAAGTCATCATAGTGTTGCCAATCTGTTTCCTTGAGTAGCACAATATGTTTTATCCCAAGTGCCTCGAGTGCGTCCATAAAATTAGATATAATATTCTGGTCTGTTGTAGGCAATAATCAGTCAGGTCATAGATATGATTCTATTGTCTTACTAGCCGATCTGGTACTATGAGAATAGATAGATCAAATTTCAATATTATCTCCTTGCAAAATTTTGGCAGGGAGGAAAAATCTATCACTTGGATTGCCCACAACTCCATCAGTAAAATGGAATGATATATAAAGATGCCATGGGACAACCAACACATCATAACATCAGGTCTGTTGGCACAGATCAATTGTTTCAAGGTATTGTTTTGCACTATATCGATCGTTTGGATAATCAGTAGTGGAGAAGTAATGGTCATGTAGAAATATATAGTTCCCATAGAGCAATGGCAGAGCCAATGCGAACGACAAGACAAAATAAGAAAGACGATGGTGTATAGTTTGAATCAACACAACTCAGCGTGCATAGCATATTGTATATAATATTAATACCACAATAAGTCGTTTTTGAGGATCTCTCATCCCACCATATCGTGGTATATTATCATTGATAAACCTATGTATAGTATCAAAAACCACCCCATTACCAGCTAGAGATAATATATAAGCAAGCAAACCTACTAACAAAATAGAAATCCAAAAAAGTTTCTGTTTATTGTGATACAATAGATACCCATATCCCAATACAACAAAGACAAACAAAGAAAAAAAGATAATCGACGGATAATCCAGATATCCATACGAAGTAACAAAATTATCATATGTATGTCTTCGAAATCCATCAAGACGCCATGCAGCTAAGCTCGGGCTTTCTGGATCATAAATACGAAAAAAGGAGGTTTGATTCTCTATGCTTAGAGCTGTATCTACGATACTGGATCATCAATTAAGTACTCCAACCACGACATTTATAATAGGCAATAACACACATCCTACAAGGATACCAAAATCTACGATCTTTTGCTTAATATTCGTATGATGTACAAATAACATACATACACCAAATAAAGCAACCATAAATATGCTGTGGTACAAAAGTGAGCATGCCAGTCCCCATAGTATTCCCGTTACTGCGATATAAGATATTTTTTGTTTATTGTCTATATATGATAGTAAGCTGACCCATCATCGTACCAATAAGACAAGTCATCAGATGACATTAAATTGCCCATGAACAAATCTATCAAAAACAAAGGGATTGCAACATATAAATATGCCCGATGCGATAGCTGATAGTATGCCGGTTTTGCGTCCTAGATAAAATCATCATAGCCCCAATGCTACAAAAAGAGATAAGTAAGAAATCTTTTGCCACAACATTGATCAAAAAATATGACTGCATCGATTGATAATATGCCACATAATACCATCATACAACCCTGGGACAAAACTTAGGTATTGTAATGGAGTGGGAACATCATCCAATAAGAGCCAATAACCACTTCCCCGATTACGAAAAAACACAAATCCGACCAGCAAAAGAAATAAGGCAAAAAGTAATCAGCTATGTTTAACTATAGTGCTTTTTGAGAGCATATATAACTCGAACAAATAAAATTATCTGAGACAATAAACCAAAATACAAGAATAATTGTGGTATATAAAATATATAAAAATGTGTGCCAGCATTATTATGGGGTAAATCGAAGGACCGGGAATTTCCAAATGTTTTGTACATAGTATGGTCAGTGACAGTATCATCTATGAGCAATCATTTGATAATGCTCCCGATATGAAACAATATGTTTGTGTTATAACATTCGTAGGTAATAGATTTTCATTGACGATATGTATTGGGATTTGTACAATCTGTAGCAAAATTCTGTTTGTTCTCAGTTATTAAGAAGCGTCGTTGTGTATCAAAACCCTGACGCAATACAATATCGACGCTACCGCTACCAACGATATATCATTCATACAATATAGGATTGTATTTTTGAAAATACAAGGTTCCTGAAGATACACTCAAAGTGCTCTGCACAAATGGATTGCTGACTTTATATAAGTTAAACAAAGGATTCGTATAGAGCAAATCCAACAACTTAGTGTTTTCAGCAGTATTGAGAATATTTGCTATTTTTTGTAAGCCGGCAGTAGATGCAGTAGGAACAATACGATGCAACACAACATATCATGCGCCAAATAATTCAACAGCATCTATGAGATCTTGCACATTGCCACTGGCCGATCACATGTGAGCCAAACTCATTTGTGTCTCAAGTGTAGGATGATCATAACTATTAGCAGAAAAATATGGTTTGTTATATAATGTATGGAGTAGATCTGCGCCTACAAGTCATCGTGATGGATAATTTGCCCAATTGAGTGAGGTGACGGCTACATTGGGTAGAGACAAAATTCATATACTACGTTCATCATTATTGATAGTTTTTACTATGTCAGTATAAGATGATGGAACATGTACGGCAATAGACGGATTGTCGCTAGAGTATTTGTAGAATCATTCTTTGATATGATTGCCCAGGAAGGGTACAATACAGACCAGAACCCACAATAGCATAAAACGAATCTGTTTTTTGACAACAAGCTGATGTGTATAGATCATACTATATAAAGCCAAATATAAGGCAGGTAGCATAATAAATATCTTATCGGGTGAGCGGAAAAGCTGAAAGAAATGAAATTGAAAAAGGAACGTATTGAGCCATGTAAATATGCTACCAAATCTTGTTGATAACACGACAAAAATACCAAACACAATAAGGAGTGCCATAAATGGTTTATACTTATTTTTTAATAACAATACCCCAGGGATAAGACATAAGGGATATATGAGTTGGAACACGAAGAAAGGTGTATTAAAAAAATCGCCTATGTAAAGCCTCAAAGAATTGAGAACAGTATTAGAAGTTGCAGCGATTATTCATTGTATATTCCCTCCAAAAATATGAGAGGAAGATATCTTCTCACTAAAAAATGACTGAGACATATAAAATGCGAGTACATATCGTCCAAAGGCAAAAAAACATGCAATCACAAAAGTAAGCATGTTTTTCATAAGATTTGCATTAATACGCACAATACCAAAAGCTAGGAAGCTGACTCCGATCAACAAATATAACAATACAATGGCCGCCAAAAATCATAAATTATTAAATCCAATAGTTGCAACAAGGAATCGCAATATCAATATATATGTGTATTGATCTCTATTATGTTCATCCATCAATACTTTGAGGAAGCCTAGTATGAGGGGAGGTAGAAAAATATAAATCAAAAAGTGATGTACATATCACCACGAATAAAAAAAGAAAGAAAAAATAACACTATTGCATGCATAAAATATAGTCAATATCCACCTAGTCCATCTATCGTTAACAAAGAGTCATGTCGCCCACCAAGCTGTCATATATGATCCAACAACGAGCAAGATCATAGTAAAAGTTGCTTGTATGGATATGCTTCATCACAATCGATCAACAAATCATATAAGCATATAATATGGCCAAGATGGAGCAAGATAATTGAACCCCCCTTGTCCATGTTGTGTAAGCCACATATATAGATATCTACTAACGTTGTGAACGGGATCTAAGAGTTGATAAAAATCTCCTGATGCAATGACTGTCCCAAGGGGTACATGATTAACAACTACAAAAATACACACAATAATTGCGAAGATAATGTGATGCATATATTTTTCTATTTTTTGTTTGAGATGCATGCTTATAGCTTGTTATAAAGTTCTAAGAGTGTCGCGACTCTATGATGATATGTATGTGCAGCCATAACTTTGGCATGTCCAGCGTGAGCAGTTTTTTCACGTATACCGGGGTTCTCTATGAGATACTGGATAATGTCATACCATTGCGTAGGAGACCTCGCAATATATATTTCCTCTGTATCTACAAAATATTTATCGATACATGAGACATTATTAACTACCTGACAACCACCACAAAACGGTATCTTAAATGTTCTTTCATTGCAATCTCCACCAAACTTCTGTTGTTGTCGGTCATGTATATTGATACATATCTTGCTACTCCTATAGATATTTCCTTCTTCTGCAAGAGTGAGCTTCGGTTTTTGTATACTTCTCAGATATGGTATATTAAAATATTGCCCAGCCCTTTGTATTCGTCACAGACACATATCCTTATAAGTCCAGTCTTGACCATATAGTCAGAGTGTATATTTTTTTCACAGAGGGAAAAGAAGTTTCTCAAATTCTTTTTTCTTTTCTGGTAAGTAGGTACCCACATAAGATATATCTTTTGCGAAACGATCTTCACATATGGGTGTTTGTAATGCAATACGATCAGCAGCAAAAGGGATGCAATGATGTATATATCAGGTATCCTGAGTAAATCACATCATTCTTGGATCACCTTGTTCGCATGAGTTATAGTATATGTCGCCGATATTATCACGGCAGATGAAATCCATGAGTTGGGTATTATCCGCAATCTTTCTGACTTCATTAATTCTCCACCATGCAAGAGGCGAGTCCCGATAGGGCATATAGACAAAAACCTTCATCCCCCTTTTTTTATGTGCAAGAAGTATCTGCAAATCCAAATATTTTAATTCGTATATCCCCAATTGCATCATAAATATATCTGGCTGTTCGCGATCCATGAGTGCAGTAAAATTATCTCCAGCACTATAAGTACTAAACGTATGCCCCAGATCTATAAAAGCATTTTTAAATCCGTTGTAGATGCTCCTATTAGCATAGATGGTATAAGGGGATGGGAGATAGTAAAGGATATTCATTATCTATGTTTACAAAAATAATGAACGATATGTTGTGATCTATGTATAGGAAAGTAGGATGAGATGTTCTTGATAAGAGTATGCATACTATATCCAGGAGCTGGATGCACCTCCAAAAAGAAGCAATATACATTACGCAATGATTCAAATCACCATGCATCAAATAATTCATGCTCTGCTCATTCAATATCAATCTTTAATACATCTACATAAGAAATGTCGTATTCGTGTAGTATACTAGACAGAGGACGTATTTGGATGGTACAGCTACCAATCTTATCGTCGGTTGGATATAGAGATTTGTCTGATCATCTATATGTTTGATACAATTGTACTTGAGCCTCTTCTTTCCCTACCCCAAAATTATGGGTATGGATATAGCTTGTATCTACTTTATTCAAAGCAAGATTTTTTGTAAGTTGTTCAAAATTTGCTGGATCTGGTTCAAAAGTGTATATATGTGCCTTGGGATACAAATAGTGGCAAAGAAGAGTAAAAAATCATACATGTCATCATATATCCAAGATATATGTAGGATTTTGTAGTGTATCAGGAAATATATAAACTTGTGTAACAAAAATCTCAAATACAATGCCTAGATCATTTATATCTCTAATAGTCAAAGCGAAAGTCTTTTTATTGTCAAAACGATAATAAAGAACTACCTCTTTCCCAAACAACAATTTATACAAGGACAAAAAATTGTTGCAATGCCACACAAGAATAAAAAGATTTTTTATATTGCGAGGTTTGGCAGCTAGGAGTAGATATTCACGAAGAAGATGGAGTTTATTAAACATGAGATACAGACAATGAATGGTAAATACCTAGATAAGAAGATGCTAGAACAGATCGTTTTCTACTGGCCTGCATAGTAGCTATATTTTTCATATATGTTTCTGTATTGGCATAAACTTGAGACAATGTATTGGAAAGACTTTGTGCATCAAGTGTAAAAACATTGTCTGCGAGATCCGGGAAATAAGGAAAAAGTGGAGGAGAAAAAACAAAGATTTTGTGATGTGCAATACTGAGTGCCAGCGGTCAGCTGGAAGAAAACGAATGTTTATAAGGGAACACAAGTACATCACATGCACTATAAAAAGTGTCTAGATCTTTATCGGGGACAAATCAAATCCATTGATATGATCAAGATATAAGTGCATTTTTTGCATGACTCTGTAGTGATTGATAATGATCTTTATAGGCTGCATCATGAGTTCGTTTTGGATGTTTGCCAGCTCCTATCAGGAGGTGACTATCGGGATTTTGTTTATGAAAATCAGCAAATCCATCGATAAGAATATCAATATTTTTGTATGCTGCGGCGTAGCCACAAAATCATACAACAAAATGATCTGTATCGACATGATAAAAATCGCATGCCTGTTGTTTATCTATCTGATGTACCTCTTGTATGCCATGATGGATGACAGATACTTCACGGAAGTGATAAGATCTTTCCAATATCTTTTGATGCAAATTTTCATGCACGATATGATGATCAAATCCTTTTGCCATACCATACAAGATGCGAGTAGCCAAGCGAATTATTCGTGCAGGAAGACGATATCACTGTTCTTGTACAAATTTTTTGGTCAATAGATGCGTATCGAGAACATGATGTCGGGTAACAATAATTTTGCTCCCCAACATCTTACATAACCACAAAATAATCAGGAGAAGAAAATTATTGATCAGTGGTCCAAATAAGGAAAGTTCCCATTGCACATGGATAATATGTGGCTTAATTTTGTATAAGCCGCGTATAATATCTATCACAAAAAAATATGATGCACGCCATCGTCATCACTGCTCCAAAGGTTTGGGCAATGCACACTTTTTTTGATCATGAAGTACATAATGCTGATAGTTTTTGTCGTGATTGATACTATCAAGGAAAAACCACGTATACGACGCAACCCCACCATTATAACTATGGATTTCTTCATTGGCAGGGAAACGACAAATATGTGCAACACGATACATTAGAGATGTTTTTTTATGATATACAAAGGTCTATGCCTTACTTCTTGATGTATACTGGCAACATACAATGCAATGATACCGATAGCGATCATGGTAATGCCTGATAGCAAAATATTACTGACTACAAAAAATGCAGTATTAGTAATCAGTAATGGATCTCCCATAAAGAACCTACTAATTGCCATAAAAATTAGTAGCGCAGCAGCAACAAAGACAATACCTAGTCCCAACCATCACACAAATTTTAATGGGAAAACCGAAAAGGAGGTCACACTAGCTATGGCAAGATTGTATAATTTTTTAAATCATCGTCCACTATTACCATGTTTTCTCGGTGGTTCATCAAAAGGGATTTCAATAACATCAAATCACAATCCCAAGACAATCCCTCTAAAAATTCTATTTTTCTCTCCATATTCTAACACATATGAAGCAACCTTTTGATCCAAAAGCATATAGTCTGTAAGCGATGAGTCAAAAGGGACGTCAGTCAAAAACTTCATACAGCGATTAAATATTTTACTTGCTGTTTTCCTTCGTAATGATCTGTACATACTTTTCCTTTTGCCGCATACAACGAGAGCGCCTTTATGCCATGCCGCCACAAAATCATGGATAAGATCTATAGGTCTTTGCCCATCAGCATCCATTGTAATATATGCATCAGCCTGCGCATACGATATGCCTGCGGTAAGGGCAATTTCTTTACCTACATTTTTACTCAATTGAATACAGTGTACAAAAGGATGCGATGCATTGAGTTTTTGTATTTCAGACCAAGAATCATCTTTACTACCATCATCAACCAATAAAATAGTAAAGTCATAATCCTGAAACAAATCTTTACGTATATAGTCAGCCAATGATGTTATTGTATTTTGTATATTGAGCTCTTCGTTATACACAGGTACGACGATAGTAATAGTCTTCTTAGTCCCCATTCGATATATACTATAAAATCGTTAGTGTATAGGTAGCAATTCGCCCAACTTTTGCAATATCATATCCTATGAACTATCAAATATTCATGATTGACAAAAGGATCAACAATACATATGACTCTCTCATTTGTATTTATGAAAAAAAAGAACTAAGTATATATGGATCAACAATTAGCCCTTTCGATACTCAAATCAGGCAGAAATGTATTTCTCACAGGGCAGGCTGGTAGTGGAAAAACTTTTGTCATCAACAAATATATCCAATGGCTCCGATCTTGTGGGGTGCAGGTAGCTATTACTGCATCGACCGGCATAGCGGCTACACACATCGGTGGAGTAACGATCCATTCGCGATCAGGGATAGGGATCAAGGATGTATTGAGCGATTATGATATGGAACTCATCCAACAAAATGAACGCTTACACAAAAATATTAGCAAAGCAAAAGTCTTGATCATCGACGAAATCTCTATGCTGAGCGCCAATACAATAGACTCAGTAGATAGAGTAGTGCAGATGCTCAGAAGAGATGGACGTCCGTTTGGTGGCTTACAAGTAATTTTTGTTGGCGATTTTTTCCAATTGCCTCCAGTGATGTCCCTCAATTCAGATGGAAGCGAATCCAACAAAAGATTTGCTTTTGCTTCCAAGGCATGGAAAGATCTAGATCTAGTCATGTGCTATCTCCATACGCAACACAGACAGTCAGAAGGAGATTTTAGCGACATTCTCAATACACTCAGAAAGGGCGATATGCAAGCAGCATGATTGGCAATATTGAAAACGCGTTTGGGTAAAGCAGTCTCACATCCAAATCCCGTCAAACTCTACACGCACAACATCGACGTCGATCGCATCAATACACAGAAGCTAGAAGAACTGGAGAACGACTTAAAAATATATATGGCCGTAGGATCTGGTGATAAAAATCTCGTTGCCGCCATTACCAAATCTATGCTTGCTCCCAGTACCTTAGCTCTCAAGGTATGAGCACAAGTAATTTTTGTCAAAAACAATCCACAAAAGCAGTATTTCAATGGCACGACAGGTGAAGTTATATGATTCAATCAGAGCGACGGGTATCCCATGGTCAAGGTACATGATGATCTGGTTATTAAAGCCGAACCAGAAAATCGATCTATTGAAAATGCTTCACAGATAATTGCCAACGTCAAACAAATCCCACTCAAACTGGCATGGGCGATCACCGTCCACAAATCCCAAGGTATGACGTTGGATGCAGCTGAGATGGACTTGTCTCGTGTTTTTGAGCCAGGGCAAGCATATGTTGCACTCTCGAGGATCAAGTCTTTGGATGGATTACATTTGCTAGGTATCAACGAACAATGACTCCGTGCACATCCACTGGTCCTCAGAGCAGACAAATATTTTCGAGATCAGTCTGAAGAAAAAGGAGCTATATATAGTATCATAGATGACAAAAATTTCTGAGAGATACACAAGCGTTTCATAGCATTAATTGGAGGGAACTATACGTCCGAGGAACTTGTCATAGAAAAAGAAACGCTCGCTACAAGCCCTCGTCCCACCAAACCCAAAAAAGAAAAATGAGACACCGTCAAACAGACGCTCATATATGTCCAGCAAGGCAAAACATTAGAACAAATCGCAGAGATACGTGAGCTTACTACAGGGACTGTCTTGGAGCATATTTCCAAGATTAGCATACTGATGCCGGAGATAGATATCCAGCACCTTGCTCCACCCAAAGTGCTTTTACAAAAAATTACCAAAGCTCTTCGCACACTTGCCGCCAACAAAGAATTTGTATCCACCAGTGAAAGAGTAAAACACAAAATTATTTTTGATTTTCTCGACGGGAAAATCAGCTATCATGATATCAAGCTGTGTATGCTGTTTGTAGATAGATAATTCTTATCGAAATTTATACATAGAGCAATCCACGAAATCATCTCGCAGCATAATATGATTCTGCACCATTATGATACACAAAGACATTTTCATAGCGACGATCACAGAAAAGCGCACCACCTAGTTTTCTAATAGCAGCAGGCGTTTGTATCCAGCTCGATGTTTTCATATCAAATTTTCCTAATTGTTGTAGATCTCTGTATTGTGCTTCTGTCAACACTTCGATGCCCATAGCAGTAGCCATACCTATGGCACTATCTTTGGGTTTGTTTTCCTTTCTTGAGTTTAGCGCCTCCATATCATAACACACACTTCTACGACCTGAGGGGCTTTCTACTGAGCAGTCACAGAAAATATATGCATTATTTTTTTTATCATATCAGATAACATCTGGTTCCCCACCAGTTCTTTCCATCTCATTCAGTGATCATAATGCATCAGCATTGGATCCTAACTTTGCTTGTACTTTATCCCACACGAGACCCTGGTGGCGATGCATATTTTTAGCAAAACGTACTTCCAATATGTTCAGTAATTCTTCAGCTTCTTTTGGCGAAAGTATTTTTTTCATATTTTTTATTAACCTAAATACACCAAAACTGGTGGACATCGTGTCCGTAAACGCAAACACTTATTATGAAGAGCTAGTGAAACTCAATACCTTATACGAAAAAACATGGATTAAATGAATGATAGATATAATTTAGTAATTGTAGAATGAGAAGTACTCAAAAAGGAACCAATATTTATGAAATATTAGCTATAGAATTTTTTTACGAATTCAATCATTGACTTAGAGAGCATATTACATATAATAAAAATATTTACATACATAAATGCTGTATCAGTGAATAACGACCTAGTAAAGAACATTATAAATACGGCTCTAACGACCAAAGAAGCTAGAGAAAAATTTGTCCAAAAAATTAATAATACCTATAATAAATTGACCAAAAATCAAGCATGTAAGGGTCATTACTCAAAGTTAATACGAGATGTGATTAACGAAGACATAATGGAAGCAGGAGATGATGAATTACAGGTATATAACCTAAATATTGATCAAAAAAACAGATTATTGCATTTGTTGGTGCATATGTGAATTGACGCCAAAATTTTCGAGTTTTGTAAGTATCATAGGACTTTTATGTCTACAACTCAATGATGATACAGAAGTGTTTGTATTGCTACCCATAACAATGCACCAACAATGTGTTGATGAATACAAATAGACTGCAGTCATTGATTCTTCAATAAAAAATGAGATATGCAAAATAAACCAGAAAAAGTATTTACAAGAAAAAAACGAAATAAGATTTAAATACAATAAATTTTATTTAATACAAGAAGCATGCGTACCATTGAAGATAGAGAGGAGTTAGGACAAGATGGGATATATTATCGTATAGGGAGCGAGGGAAAAGAAATCGAAGGAGTAATTTATAAAAACGCAAAGTTAGTGAGTTTTGAAGGACAAGAGTATATTGTTAGTAACAATGCAGTCTTGACCATACAACAGACAGAAATATGTGATGCGGCTTGTCAGTTCTGCTTTAATGGTATAACTTTCTATCCAAACCAAAATACTAAGATTGTTGCTTCTGAATTAGATAGAATCATAGCCTTTTGTAAAGCATCAGACATAAACTCTGTGACAATATCTGGATGAGAACCAACATTGGACATAAAAACATTGATGGGCTTAGTTTGATTTCTCAAGTGAAAATTCACCGACTTCAGGCTCCATTCTAATGGTCATAATTTATTCAAGAGCATCGATGAGACCTGAACTAGACTAATAGACTTTCTCATCAGTAATGGGCTCAATAAAATAACTCTTAGTTTGGCTCATCACCAGTTTGACAAAAACCTAGCTCTAATGAATTTTAGGTCGCAGTATAAAGGCATGAGTGAAGAATATATAGAAGAACTGTGAAAATTATCTAATAAATGTTCTATTAGATTTAGTTGCTTCATAAACAAAGAGGGTATTCGATCTATAGATGATATGAAAAATTATATAAAATTTTGAACAGATAGAGGTATAAAAAATTTTATCTTTAGAGGAGCCTCTAACTCACAAACTCCATTACACTATCTCAAAGAGACTAATTTTTCTAACTTTTGATTTCAAAACGCTACCAGTATAGACTACTACGTTCAAGAACTTGAGAGTGCTTGATATCAGGAAGTTCGATCCACTCACAAGACGGATCTACATATTCATATTGTAGAGAAAGATTGAGTAAGGATAGACCTTGAAGAGACGACAGAAGAGCCTGATCCAGATAAAAAAATAAGAAGGTTGCTGTACTTCCCCAATGGCGTAACCTATAAAAGCTGGATAGAGCCAACTGAATTGCTTTTTGAGTGAGACAAAGAAAAAATCATTACTAGTATAATTAACAATCCAGTCTTACTGCAAGGTCGTAAATATCCAGCTGGTGCTTTAGGGAAAAGTATAGGAGAAAGGTTGTGAAAAAACCTCAAAAAAGATTATCAATACCCCGTAGATTTGCATATGCATACCATAAATTCGGATGGGAATAAGGATATAATGTCCGTACTCTTGGATGCTCAAGAAAAATGAGTGAAAAAACTAACAATAACAGAACATAATTTTATATCTGATGATTTCTCTGAAGTACAGAAGTTAGCAAAAGAAAAATTTGATATAGATATAGATTTCCCATGAGTTGAGATAAATGTTGTTACACACCCAGATGGAAAAACGCCAGATAGAAAACATCATCTTCTCTGATATGGTAAAGGATTACTAGATGCCCAATTTCAAGCATTAATAAACCTGACACTTAAAATAAAAAATGAATACTACCAAGAACAAGTTGAACACATAAGAAGTCAGTGATTAGATATTCCTAGTTTTGAGGCAATATTGAAAGGAGTAACGGCTGATGGTACATATACTACGCCTTATAAAAAACAAATGACAAGAAATCATATAGCCAAACAAATACAAAGGATTACATGAGAAGACCTAGAATTGATAAAGAGAAAATATCTAAAACCCATACCAGAATCAATATCGTACAAATCATATCTTAAGGCAGAAGATATCATACCTATTATAAAGGAGCTTGGATGAGTAAGCTGATTAGCTCACCCAGGCCGAGATAGACCATTTAGCTGAGTAACAACAAACCAAAATATAAACTATAGGCACTTGCTTGCAGAGATTTGGAGGTTGAAGAAACTTGGCATGCAAGGATTGGAAATAAACCATAAATCTCACCCACCACTTACTAAGCAGATACTCCAAAAATATTCTCACGAGTTGATGATGTTAGTAGTGGGATGAAGCGATTATCATGGAACGCCCAAAAAAATGCCAGACCATTATGATATATACCCATGAACATTTTGACTAACATATGAAGAATATGACAAAATTCTCAATTTAGTTAAATAATTGATTATTAATGTATAAATATGCTATTTTTGACTTGAACGATACACTCATAAATAATAGCAAAAATGCGTATAGAAAACACATTTTGGTTTGCCAAAAATTAGGTTTAAAGGTCGTAGATAGCACCACGTATTTGTCGTTATTTGGTAGAATGTCCTTTGAAGAAACTATTAAAGTACTACTACCAGAAGTAGAATTTTGACTATACAAAACCCTATATAAAAAAGCAGGAGAGCAGTTACCATACCAACCGCTGTATGAGGATATCTCTATGTACTTTACAAAAATTAGAACACTGGGCTACTTAATTTGAGTTTTAACAAATGGGGATAAAGAAAAAACCTTTAGTAAGCTATCAAAACTTAATATAGATACTTATAAGGATTTGTGTATGATTCTGCATAGTGAGAACATGGCTTACGAGAAGCCCGATCCAAGAGTTTTCGACTATGTGTTCAACAAAATATGAAGAGAGTATGATGATTTGATATATGTGTGAGACTCTATTGAAGACTATAAGGCATCAAGATGAGCTGGAGTAAAATTTTATTGAGTTTTAACATGATATACGTCTAAGTCCGAATTTGTAAGCCATGGATTACCAGAGGAATTTATTCTTAAAAATATATATGAATTATATGATAATCTTCATTAATGAGTAAATATATATTCGTTGACATTGACGATACATTAGTTGAGACAGCTGCAAACTCATATAGAATTTTTAATGCTATTGCCGGATCTTTTTGATTTTCTATAGAGAAAAATCAATTTATCCAATGGTATATAAACTGAGATTTTAAAGAAAATATTATGCATTTTTTTGCAAAATATGGAGATTTTAAGCAAATTAATGGAATATATGAGAAATTAAAATCGACGTATACAAAAAAAATAATAGTTGACAAGAATCTCTTGTCGTTACTAGAAAATAGAGGATATAACGTTGGCATATTAACCAACTGACCAAGACAAAAAACATTACAAAAAATAGCGTACTTATGATGGGAAGCAGGTAGTATGGTTATGGTTCTGCATAGTGAGAACATGGCTTACGAGAAGCCCGATCCAAGAGTTTTCGACTATGTGTTCAACAAAATATGAAGAGAGTATGATGATTTGATATATGTGTGAGACTCTATTGAAGACTATAAGGCATCAAGATGAGCTGGAGTAAAATTTTATTGAGTTTTAACATGATATACGTCTAAGTCCGAATTTGTAAGCCATGGATTGGATCCTTCGAAAGTATTAGACAATATAAACGATTTAATTTTATCTATAGACTAGACTCTGACTGATGCGATTTTAAAACGCGATATAGTAGAACTTGATCCCAATAACATTCTTTGGTCTCTATATATGAAAATAATTTACTTAGTGATGTAGTAAAGGTTATGGATAACTACTTTATGCATGGCACTCAACATAGATTTACCAAAGACATTGTAAACAAAGGACTTAATAACCCAAACGCAGCAGTATTTAATATTGATCAAAATTGTAAATATTCTGATTTGCATTTTACTATAAGTGTGGCCTTATATCATGCTATATCTATCCAAGTCCAAGACGAAATCCTGCAAAAGTGATATATAAACCTTGCAGGCTTTTACGAGAAAAATAACGATAAGCTACCTTCGATTATATATTTCTGAGACTCAGTAAAAATATCAGATATAGATACTTCAAAGATATACAAAAAATTGTATATACCAGAGAATACCTATTCATATCCTTACTATAAAATAGACAAAATATGACCTCTCACAAAGATTAAAAATGTTTTAAATACAACTTTAGAAGATTTTATTTCAGCGGAAAAGTGAATAAACGAAAAAATAGAGGAAGATCTAGGTAGATTTTTTAGCAGCACGTGAGAGAATGTAGATGGAGTTATTCAAGATAAGAAACTGGAAAATTTCAAACTGATTTCCAAAAATTATATGTCAGAGATATGTTATAGACTTTGCGATCAATTGCTTAATAGGTAATTGGAGTCTAAGCACGATTTTCTGAACCCCATAGAACTGTGATATACATCTTTCGAAGAGATACAAGACGACATAAGGCAAATAGCTCACTTCGCTGCCTATATAGCCAAACAAAGGGAAATGGGAGTTTGAGTAGAAGTGAACTGATAAGATGACAGATGGTAGTATTAGAAAGCTATTTAGAATGGATCATAGCTCTGATTACCTCAGATTTAATAACAATGCCAAGATCAATATAGTCTTGATGTAGTGTATGAAACTCTACTCACGTAGGTATCTCTACAGGCACTAATGATCAATAGGTATTCTTCGTATGTACGTCTTACCATACGCTATTCTAATCCTTTGCCTATATCAGCCATACTATGGCTAATTTTTTGTACCTTCTCCCCTAATGGAGTAAGAGAATAGATGGTCTGCAAATGTTTGCCAAGAGTGGCTTGTCTATGGATCATGCCAGCTTTTTCGAGATCGCGAAGTGTAGTGATAAGTACTTTCTCTGTAATATCCGGGATACTTCTTTTGAGCTCCCCAAATCTATGTGGTTTGCTTAAGACGAGTAAGACAATCATAGACCACTTACCTCCAGCAACACGCAAAAATTTATTGATAGGACAATTAATGACTGAGTCATCCTCTTCCAGTCAGCAATTGCTGATAGGACATATTGTACATTGTTTTTTCATCTTTGGACTACTGACAAAAAAGTAGGTACTACATATTCTAGTCATAATAATTACAGATGCAAGCGCGCACCAAATTATCGATATATTTTAGTTCATACCTTGTAAAATGACATTTTTTAAGATTCGTAAAAGGAATGGAAGTATCCAAACGTTCGATAAACAAAAGATCTACCATGCTATCCAAAAAGCATTTCAGGCGGGAGATCAACATGACGATATCCAGATAGATATCCTTGTAGAGCAGGTCATGACTGCATTGAATGATCAATACACCGACTTGCCAGATGTTGAATTGATCCAAGATATAGTAGAAACGGTCTTGATGCAGCATGGGTACGATCAAATCGCCAAAGCCTATATTTTGTATCGCCAAAAAAGAACAGAATCCAGGAGCGACAAAAGCGTTGTCGTAGAAGTAGGCAAGACAATGGATGAATATCTTCAAAAAAGCGATTGGAGAGTAAATGCAAACGCAAACTCAGGATACTCTCTGTGATGATTAATTCTCAACGTGGCGGGTAAGGTAACTGCCAATTATCGGCTCTCACATATTTATCCTACCGATATCGGAACTGCACATAGAAATGCGGATATCCATATCCATGATCTGGATATGTTTAGTGGCTATTGCGCAGGCCGAAGTCTCAGACAACTTCTTGAAGAATGATTTAATGGACTACCAAATAGAATTGAATCTGCACCTCCAAGAAACCTGCAGTCTGCAGTCAATCAGATGATAAATTTCTTGGGCACATTGCAAAATGAGCGAGCAGGTGCGCAGGCATTTTCATCGTTTGATACATACTTAGCTCCATTTGTGCACAAATACAAAGAAGAACTAAAAGGCAAGTTACATAATCTCGGGCTCATATTTACCTCCCAAGAGGCAGAGGAAAAATATATATATGATGAGACATACAAATATGTCGTCCAACAAATGCAAAACTTCATCTTTGGACTTAATGTGCCATCTAGATGGGGAACACAAACGCCGTTTACCAACATTACATTGGATCGAACATGCCCCGAAGATCTCAAAGAAAAAGCATTGCTCTTGTGAGGAATAGGGAATGAATTCTACAGCAAAAAATATGGCGAATTAGAAGAAGAAATGAGAGTCATAAATAGAGCAGTGATAGAGGTATATACGCAGGGAGACGCGAAGGGGAGAGTATTTACCTTCCCTATTCCTACTTACAATATCACAGAAGACTTCCCACGAGAAGATCCAGACGTCGATGCAATTTTTGAGATGACAGCCAAATATGGGATTCCCTACTTCCAAAATTTTGTCGGTTCACAATTCAAATATCAAACAGACGATACAGGTGAAAAAATAAAAGTCAGAAACCCCGATGCCTATACACCAGGTGCAGTTAGAAGCATGTGTTGTAGACTCCAATTAGATTTGACGCAACTCACTAAGAGATGAAATGGTTTGTTTGGTTCTGCAGAAATGACAGGATCTATCGGAGTTGTAACCATCAACATGGCGCGTATAGGTCACAACCACAAGGGTGATAAAGAAGCATTCTTAGCGAGAGTAAAATATCTCATGGATATTGCTCAGACATCATTGGAGATCAAGAGAAAGGAATTGGCCAAACGATTAGATGCTGGATTGTTTCCATATACCAAGAGATATTTACATTCATTTAGAAATCATTTTTCTACCATCTGACTCAATGGGATGAACGAAGCAATCCGTAACTTTACTGATGATACCGAAGATATTACCACACAGTGGGGAAAAGACTTCGCGACAGAAGTATTGGAGTATATGAGGGCTATCCTCAAACAATATCAAGAAGATAGCGGAAATTTATACAATTTGGAGGCAACTCCAGCCGAATGAACTACCTATAGATTTGCCAAAGAAGATCAAAAACAATTGGACAAGATTATCCAGGCAGGTACACAAGAAGCCCCATATTATACCAACTCTACACAGATCCCGGTAGGCTATACAGACGATGTATTTGAGGCACTGGATTGTCAAAACGATCTGCAATGCAAATACACTGGTGGGACAGTATTGCATCTCTATATGGGAGAGAGAGTATCAGATGCATGAGCATGCAAAAGTCTGGTGAAGAAAGTCCTATCACAGTATCAGTTACCATACATCACTGTGACTCCTACATTCTCCATATGCCCCAAGCACGGATATATCAAAGGAGAGCATGATTACTGTCCGCGCTGTGATGAAGATATAGGATACACAGGGCAAAAATTTGATATTGATACCAGAAGAATATTTACCGAATACACGAGCAAGATCCAACAGTTAGAAAAAATACAAGCATAATTTTTATCCTTTATACTTATGAGTATCATGGCAACAACAAACACGAACATCACAAGAACTAAGTGTGAAATTTATACGCGCGTAATGGGCTACTACAGACCGGTTTCTCATTTCAATATCGGTAAAAAGTCAGAATTTTACTCCAGAAATTATTTCATCGAACCAGAAAAAAAAACCTCTACCCCAAACCAAAAGTTCAACCAAAGATATACTAGCGCAACAAAAAATGCCATCCAATAAAAAATATTTATTTATTGTTTATGTATTATGAAAATAAATGTATATATCATAGTCGGTATATGCTCATGATTTATATGAGCAGCATTGTTTGTGGGATTGTACATATGGATGGACAATCCTATTGCAGATTTTTATACCACCGAAACCGCAGTACATGTCAGCCCCCACAGCATTAGAAAAATGATAGACAAAAAAGATACGTCCTTTATTCTCGTTGACCTTCGCAGTCAGCAAGAATACGAGGCAGCACACATCATCAGTGCTATCAATATCCCTGCATACAAGGATCCAGATACCTCCGCATACGACGACAAGACCAGAATTATAGGAGATTTTCAAAAACTCATAAAAAAATATCCAGACAAATCTATCATTGTGTATTGTTATAGTACAGCCTGTATGACGGGTAGAAAAATAGGTAAAATGCTAGCAGACAAAGGCATCTATGTCCAGCACTTGGGCATAGGACGAAATGAACGAAAGTATCATTGGAATCTGCGAAACCATGAGCATGAGCGGACTCAAACATCGTCAGATGACTATATAAGTACAGGCACGGGAGATATGAGTAGAATTTTGACATGAAGCACATCATGTCCTATAGACAACGAGTTTTGATGTTAAAAAAATATAATGCTGATAGGGGGGATTCAAAAAACAACATTTCTCGATTATCCAGGTAAAGTAGCTACCTTGCTTTTTACAGTTGGCTGCAATCTAAGGTGCCAGTTCTGTTATAATAAAGAATTTGTCCTCCCTGCTGAAATCAAAAAAAATATGAGTAATTATATCAATCAACAGGCAATATATAATTTCCTAGAAACGAGAAAATGATTAATTGATGGCGTCGTGATCTGCGGAGGAGAACCGACATTACAAAAGGATCTCTATGAATGTATATATACTATCAAACAGATGGGCTTCTTGGTAAAGCTTGATACTAATGGTCGCGATCCAGATATGATAGCTAGGCTTATTGAAGAAAAACTAATTGACTATATAGCTATGGATATCAAAGACTGTCCTTATACATGGTGAAAGTTGGTCGGTTCAAATGAAAAGTTCGCCACATATCAAAAAACAGCCAATATAATTTTAGCAAGTAATATTGATTACGAGTTTAGAACAACAGTTATAAAGTGATATCACACCACAACAAAAATAATAGAAATAGCAAAATCTATACAAGGAGCAAAAAAATATGCATTACAAAATTTTCAAATCCCCAAAACCTTGCTCAACCCATATTTCAAGGGGAAGTCATTTTCAGTTATCGAGCTCCAAGATCTCAAAGAAATCATTGAGCCATATGTATGAATCTGCGAAATCCGTCCGTAATTTATCACTGAAAATACTATGTCATATCCAGAAATAATATCTCCATGAGGTTCATATACTAAGGCAATGGTGGCTGCTCACTATGGAGCGGATGCCATATATGTGTGAGTTCCCTATACTTCATTGAGGATGAGACAGAACAAAGTCAAAGATTTTGCTGTCCTCAAAACAACCATAGATGATATCCATAGATTGGGCAAAAAAGCTTATCTGACCATGAATATTTTCCCCAGGAATAGCGATATGGGGATATTTGAATCCGTTGTGGAAAGGATCTCCAATCTCAATATAGATGCCATTATATTCAGTGATCCAGGGACTTATACAATCATCAAAAAATATCTTCCAAACGTCAGATTGCATCTGAGTACACAAGCAAATACCCTCAATTATGAAGCCATTAGATTTCGATATGATTTGGGAGTGCATAGAGTGGTTTTAGCTAGAGAGCTAACTCTCCAAGAGATTAAAACAATCAAAGAAAAGGTCCCCGAGATGGAATTAGAAGTTTTTGTGCATGGATCTATGTGTATGGCATATTCAGGGAGATGCCTCCTAGGAGAATATTTTGCTGGAAGAGATGGGAATAGATGAGAATGTTCACATGTATGCAGATACAAATTTAAAACATACCAAGATCCAACCGATGCGCTACTGTATACAGGCACCGTCGAAGAAGAGAGGAGAGAAGGGAAAAAGTTCACTGTCGCACATGATGATGAAGGATCGTATATTTTTTCATCCAAAGATCTATGTACGATAGAGTATATTCAAGAGATAATGCCTTATGTCCATGGACTTAAAATAGAATGAAGAAGCAAAGGAGAACGGTATGTTGGTGCGGTTACCAAGGCCTACAAACACACTAGAGATGCCATCATAAATCATACTGCAATAAATACACAGGTAACTGACCTATTATATCAAATTCCCCACAGACCATATCGAAATGGCTTCTTATTTAATACAATCAGATCTGCTCCTGACAAAGAAGAGAGTGGAGTGACGATACAATCTGCTGGCCCGACTATAACCAAGGAATATTATTCACTGATACTACCAGAAACCAAAGAGATTGTATGAGACAATAATAAAAAGATAGTCTGTCATCGCTGTATCATCAAACAGCATATACAAAGCGGCACGCAGTTGGAATACGTCTCACCCACCGCTCAAGGGAATATTGTCGTCCAACAATTCTATAATAAAAATGGCAAAGCCATCAGCGAAGTAAAAGCAACAGGAGA
>CAYRCS010000001.1:74465-92610 GCA_964422855.1 uncultured Candidatus Peribacteria bacterium | reverse complement strand
GAACTCTCACATTGGAAATAACAGACGCACAGTGAAATGTGGTATCCACACAATCATATCTTATCCTAGATTTTGATACTGTGGCAATTATTGGTATAGGTGTGGGGACTATCACTATATCATGATCGCAGGTTACATATAGTGATTATGAAATATATGTCAGCTCTGTACAAAATGGATGAACAACTATTCTTACAACATCAGGAAGTTGGGACAATATGCCTGGTAACGATACTTCTTGGGCATGATATGACCGATACAATGATGGCATATATGATTATACAGAACAAGGGACAGGACAAATAGTCTCATATACATACGCTAACATAACAGGTAATGTTATTACTACAAATGTAAGCTTCTTTGGTGGATCAGGCCTTTCAGTTGGTACACAAATTTTGGAAAATCCAGGAGGTATGTATCAGTCGTACGTATTTAGCACAACTCCAGAGTCTACTGTTGGAGCTAGTGCGGAACGATGTGATGATGGCAATCTCATAGATGGAGACGGCTGTAGTTCCACATGTGACATGGAGAATCCTTCATGTAACTGGTTTACAACAACAGCACAAACGTGAAATGCTCCACATGACTTTACCATCTCAGTATTGCCAAATATATATACGACCGGATATACCTTCAATGCAATCCAGTGGATGGTGGGCGTTGTTGGATCTGCTACCGGAAATATATTTACCAACAATACATATACCTATACAGGAGCAGGATCGTATACTGCAAGAGTAAGAGTAAGTGCTCCAGCCGGACCACAAGCCCAAGTGGGTAATACACTCAATTGTTCTCGACCAGTAACGGCAACTGCAGCCTGTGGTAATGGTATTGTGGATGGTTCTTATACACAGACAACACCTTGATATATACAAGATATCTCATCTATAGATATATATGCCATTACAGGATACGCAAACATATTAACATGAATCAAACAATGAGAAGAGTTCTCATATACAGGATCATATGTATATACTTTTGCTGCAGCTTTGACATGAGGACAGACAGCTGCAAGTTATAGTTGGACACTGACTCCTTATAATTCTTGAGCAATACTTAGTTGATATATCCTTTGATCATCAACAGGACAAAGTGTACAGATATTCTCAGATTCGCTATCAACTTGAATAGTAACTGAGTATCGTGAAGGTCTGCTCAATATAACGATTCTTACGGCTTCGTGATATGTTATACAAACGCAGGCATATGTGCTTTTACATCCAAATGGCATAGAATTATCATATCTATCTCTTAGTCCTAGTATTGTAGGTACAGGTAACATAACATATACTTCGCCTATAGTGAATACAGCAGGTATGACTTCTCCTCAACTTGCGCCAAGTGTATTTGTGGAACATTATGAAGAGGTGTGGACAGGAGCTGGATGAGCTGTATATTATGATTGGGAAAATGACGAAATTTTTGATGCATATTTGAGTGGGGCAGTAACGTATACATACACCATCAATACATGAGCAGTTGTTACCAACACACTTTTCCCTAAGCCAGATATTTACCAAAATCAGTTAATTACATTTGTACAGTCAGGTACGATATATGTATCTGGTGAGCAATGTGACGACGGCAATACAAACGATAACGATGGCTGTGATAGTCAGTGTAACTTTGAAATACCACAAACATGTAGCTGATCAGGTAATCTAGTACCAAATCCATGATTTGAATCATATACACAATGTCCTACGTCGTATGGCCAATTTAGTGGCTATGTGGCATCATGGTTTGGCTCTCTAGGTTGAGATCCTGATTATGGACATGCAAATTGTGCGTACGGTACATCAGCAATGTTCTCATATATCGATCAGTATCCACACCTAGGAAGTAGTGGTATGGTCAATATTTTGACCTACGCGAGCAATATACCAAATGGTGGAGTAGAATATGTGTGAGCCACACTTACTGCTCCGATGCAGATAGGTAACTATTATGATGTATGATTCTGTTTCGCAACACACAGTAGATCAAATTATATAACTGACAGATTGTGAATGTTGTTTAGCACAGGCACTTCTCCTACCAACATAGGATTCCAGCCAATTCTAGAGACACCACAATTTGAACATATAGGATATACACAAGGATCTGGCTGGACATGTGTATCAGGATCTATTTATGCAGATCAGGCATATACTAGCTTCTTGTTAGGTAGCTTCCATACCAATACAGGACAAAACATGGTCCCAAATCCTCTATATACATGAAATGGATTGAACTATGAAGTAGCAAATTATCTTATCGATGATGTATTTGTATCGCCAATATGTGCGACATGTGGTGATGCAATACTTGATATAGGAGAAGAATGTGATCTATGAACAGGCAATGGTAGCGGTAATGGATGTAATAGCATGTGTCGTTTGGATCCATTCCAATGTGCACAAATTACAAATTATGCTACAGGATATGCTCCTTTGTCATTCTCTCCAAATAGTCCATTGAATTTGATGAATCTATGATATGGATATACTATCAACCGAGGAGATGGTATTATCCAAAATAATCGATTAGGTAACGCTCATACATATACAGGAGTAGGAAGTTATACTGGATTTGTAAGCCTTACGTATACAGGACTCACAAATACAGGTAACATAGCGAACTTCAATGTTACATGTCCGTTTAATGTAACTACCATAGGCACAAGATGTGGAAATGGGAATGTTGATACATACTCCACTGGATCTACAGGAAGTATCATAGATATATCATATGTAGATATACAAGCATATCAACAAGGCCAAGGAAGTGGAAATAGAGCTGGACAAACTCAAACAAACACACCACAGTCTACACCCAAGCCTGGGCAGACATCAGGAAGTGGAAACAGGGGTCCAATAGTACAGCAATCTGGTTCAAGTAATACTGGACAAGACGAAGTAAATCAGTCTAGACCAAGATCAGGAGAGGTGCCTAGGGTAAATAATGTACCTAAGGTTGGTGCACCTAATGTTGGCTTGCCTCAACCTGGATCAACTCAAGTGAGTGGCGATATAGCTTTCATAGCAATGTTATCTGGTGGACAAACGCCGGCAAGTTACGCCTGGACTATAAACCTATCAAATATGAGTGTATATACTGGTGTGACATGATACATAGTATGATCATCTACAGGTCAGATTATATATATCAATACCACTACAGTACCAGATGTGTCAAACGGTACGCAACTCAGATGATGGATACAAGTCGACGTGACCACAACAGCAGGTAATATTATCTCTACAAGATGATATTTCAATCAGTTGGCAAACGGAGATCGATATATCATATACCCATCATCAGATATGATAGCCAATGGATCGCAAGTTGCTTACGATAACTATTATCTAGGATTTGCAGGAAACTGGGATCTAGTCGGAACGACAAGTTTTTATACCTATACTGGAATAACGGCATCACAGATGTTGTGATCACATACTATTTGATTTGACCGATCCAATAATGGCACATACTCGTTTGTCGGTGGAAATGTAGTACATAACTACAACCTAAATTGATCTACGATAACTACAGATCTATCATTTATGTCTGGTAGAAACCCATGGGTAGATGCATTTGGAGATATATATAGATCAGTATCTATACAAAACGTTGTATCTACGGGCACATCAGTAACAGAGCAGTGTGACGATGGCAATCAAAACAATAATGATGGATGTAGCAACTCATGTCAACGAGCACAGCCTTCATGTGCATTGCTTTTGACTCCATCAGCAGGAACATACCCACTCAATGTATTGTTTAGTCTCAATATGAGTCCTGGATCATCGCTTATCCATATAAACTATGGTGATGGTACAACAGGCACGAGTGTTACAGGGCATACTTATACAACAGGCGGATTGTTTGCACCAACAGCATACATACGCAATACAGCAAATACATGACTTACTGCTATCTGTCCAGCCAATACAGTGATCACTATTACAAATGGATATACACCAGCTTGTGGCAATCAGAAATTAGAGTGAAACGAGCAATGTGATGATGGCAACACAAATAGTGGTGATGGATGTAGTGCACAGTGTATCTTTGAGATCCCACAAACATGTGGACTATCAGGTAACTTAGTACCAAATCCATGATTTGAATCATATATCCAATATTCTACAAACTTTTCACAATTTACGTGATATGCAGCATCATGGTATTCGCCAAGTCCAGACCCTGATTATATGAACTTAGGATCTCCATTTGGATCATGAATATTGAATGCTATGCGACAAAGGCCACGCACAGGTAGTGGGGTAGCACATATATTGACGTATGCAAGCAATATAACAGGAGCAGGAAGAGAATATATCGGAGCACAATTAGTCGCCCCTATGCAGATAGGTAAACGTTACAATGTATGATTCTGTTATGCAACTCATGCGATCTCAAATTACATCAGTGATAAGATTGGTATCTTGTTCTCGACAGGCACATATCCTACCAATACTGGATTTGCTGCAATTATACAGACACCACAATTTGAACATACGTGATATATAGTATGAACATGATGGACGTGTGTATCAGGCACTATATTAGCCGATAAGGCATACGAACGTTTCACTATTGGTAGCTTCCACAACAATTCATGACAAAGTATGATACCAAATCCAATGTGGAATTCATGAGTAGCAGTACCATGATATACTATAGCTAGTTATGTGATTGATGATGTCTTTGTATCTGAAGAATGTGCGTCATCTCCTGCTCCATACTGTGGTGATGGTATCACCAATGGAAATGAACAATGTGATGGTGGTAGCGGTTGTAGAACCAACTGTACTAGATCAGGTGGTGGAGGATGATCTGGACCTAACAAAGATAGTTGTGACGGCAAGGACGAATCACCAAGTTACTATGATGGCAAATGTGAGTGAAAACCTAAGCATACTGCAGCACCAGTAGGTAGGGCATGTAAATATAGTGACGAGCAATATTTGACAAGAGGACCATTTATGGATACGCTGACACACCGAGCACTACCATATACCGAAATGATGCGTGCAAGTTGTATGTGGAGAGGTAGAGATACCGATGAAGGCAAGTGGAATGCCAATCCAAACGAAAACATCACCGTTGCTGAAGTACTCAAGACATTTGTCAAAGTACAATGAGTAGCGTTTGATGATTTCGATATCAAAACAGAAAATGCCAGATATCCTAAGGCTACGCCATTTGCAGATGTACCTCAAGAGCACTGGTTTGCATGGTATGCTGACTATGCAGTCAAGAAATGATTGACCAAGGGATTGGCGACAAACAAAGATGGTAAAAACTATATTGATCCAGATAAGCATATCACCAGAAATGATGCGGTGAAATTTATGATGATCACCTATGATGCTATCAACAAGAAAAAGGTAAACATAGATGGTACGAGTGTCTTGTGAGATGTGGTAAATGCAAACGATCCATATTACCAATACATCAGAAGAGCTGAAGCTCTATGATTTATCTCAGGAGTAAAACAAAAAGATGGCAGCTATAGATTTGATGGTAAGAGAGCGATAACAAGAGCAGAATTTGCTAAGATCGTGTCTGTGCCATTCAACGACCAGTTGTTTGATACGAGTTCATTGGTACTCAACAGTCCAGTCTATGTTGCTATAGTAAAAGCCTTGGACAAAGTACAAGGAGACAAGATAGACTTTATCAATACCTTGCTCCTCAATATGGCCAAGATACCTGATACACAGTTTATCAGAAAATTCAAAGTAACCAAAGTTATCTTCATCCAAGAACTCAGAAATGCTATACTTCCTGGATTGTATGAGGATGCGAGTAACTAATACATAAATCAGCAAGAGATTGACTTTTATTGTATATTACATATTATGCACACATATTTTTAGCATTGGGTAATAAATATAGATGGCTGCAGAAAAATTATTTAACAATAAAGATGGATTGGTAAGCGAAGTATGAGGTAGTTTGGCGTATGGACAGATCCCAAATGATCCCGCTGTAGTAAAGAGAATAGAGGACGCTCTTATGGCTGTCGAAGCGCAAGCAGATGACCAAAAGATGGCAACATTCTATGATATCACATCATCAGAGTATCCAGAAGCTCCTGACGCTATGCTCCAGCTCATATTATCAGACAAAAATAAATATATCCCATATTTAGCTGCTCAAATCAAAGACTTGTTTGTTGCAGGATACAATAAAGCTCAAGAAGAGAGCAAGCACTAACACAAGCATAATACATTTTGCAAAAAGATATGTCCGGCCGGACATATCTTTTTTGATGTATTTTTTTATCGACAGATATCTTGCAATCCTAGGAAGTATATGTACTATTATGGTAGATTTTATTCTACATGTCTTTTCTGATGCTCACTGATATTCTCATCCAATACGGTTTTTCACTCAAAGAAGCAGAGATATATCTTGCCAATCTCTCTATGGGTAGCTCACCAGCAAGCTCTATAGCCAGGAAAGTAAACGAAAATAGAGTAACAGTCTATTCGATCTTGAAAAAACTTGTATCCGAAGGTGTCGCACACACGGTAACCAAGAAAAATACCACATTTTATACGGTTATCAGCCCAGAACAGCTTCTCAAGAATTTAGAAGAAAAATACTCTAGATTCAAAGAAAAACTCCCAGAACTCAATGCGATAGCCAGTCTCTGATGAAGTAAGCCAAAAGTACAGTTTTTTGAAGGATTTGAGGGGTTGAAATACTGCATGAAAGAAATAGCTAGAAATGAAGAGGGAGACGATCCATTTATGAGTTTGCTTGGAGATAGTGATATTGCTGTAGAGTTTGATAAATTTTTAGAAGACGAATTTATAGATTATAGACTCCAATTTCCAAAAAAAACGCTAACTATCTTGTCCAAAGGTAACTCCAAATACTCTGACTATACCAGGAAACACCACGATTTCCGTGTTATCAACGATCCATTGTTCCAAATGGGCAATGAAATGATTATATATGGCAACAATAAGGTGGCTATCTTGCTCTATAGTACAGCAGAAATGAGTGCCTTGACTATAGAAAGCCAGACCCTTCACGATGCGCTCAAAAACATTTTCACTATGCTCCGAAAGCAAGGCAAGTAATTTGACAAAATTATGCTTGCTGACTATAATTACTGTGTTTCATATTCTTCCAATACATGAAACATAGTCCTAATCTTCAGCCAAATATGCCAAAAATAAAGTTGGAAGAGGTAACCAACATTATTTCTCTATTGGAAGAAAAAAAAGTACTGAAATATCGTCATAAAGATAAGGTTTCATCTGCATGAGAAATTTTTGCTAACACAGGCAAATGTGCTTGGTACCTAGGCAAGACAAGAAAAGAAGACAATAGTATGTATGATGCTGATTTTATAACAGCTATTGTAATAAATGCTATCAATTATAACCAAAAAACTGGTAAAAAAGCTATCGTTGTTCAGACGACTGGAGTATATGATATTTTAAAAAGTCAGGAAGATATCCACGCGATCTCCATTGCAGAACAAAAACAACTTATAAGCGACGTAATAAGTAAATATTTTGGAAATAAGGCCAAAGACATGATCGAGTTCCGTTTGCTCGACGATATGCATCCTAGATTATTTGAGCTCATCAGAACAAAATGAATAGATGGATTGGAAACAGAGCAACAAATAGATCTAAGTCAAGCTCCAAACGACTCTCTTAGTCTAGCTCAATATTTATACCGAGCTATGCAGCACAATCCAAAGTTACAAGAAAAAATGTTTGGACTCAAACAATGACTCGACCAAAATGATGTATTAAATCCATATTACGGTATGCTTGAAGTTGCTTGTCGTCTTAGTGACTTTCTGCATGGTACCAACACTCAATGCGGAGAAGTAAGACAAAATATATATGACGACATTATTAAAACAATATTATATGGAGACATAAAAAAGTATCCAGAATTACAGACTTTACAACAAGAATATACAAGGCCAAAGACTCAGTGAGTAAATGATGATAGACCAAATTTTAACACCATATATGTAGATGGAAAAAAATTTGATGAATATATAAAAGAACAATTACAAGAACGCAAGCTATCAAAACAGAAAAACATAAAATCCTTTGCACAAATTGCTCTACTCGCTTTACTTATGTGAACCTGAATATATGCAGGTAACAAAATGTATGAACAGTATCAAAAGGAATGTTTTCTAGAACAAAAACAAAAGCAAATAAAGGATAATTTATTGGCTTCATATGCCCCCAACAAAGTAGAGTATTTCAACGAACAAATCGATAAGTCTATAAAAATTATAAAGACTTTCTATGGCATACAGGATGATTCGTACGTGCAGGGATTGGTACGACCATATATGAACGCTCACCCAGAACTTACTAAATATATAATGCAACAAACTTGAGAGTGAGATTTGTTATACATAGGTATACCTATCTGTAATTATATAGCTATGCTGATCATGAAAGATCAGGAAAAAATAAATTTTTTGGAGTTTTATGGCGATGATCAATTATGATACAAAAAATATGATATATATATCCCTAACATGTTGGCTACACTACAATACTACGATAGCATCTATGCAACAAACGGAGATTATATAATAAAACCAGAACAAGAACTCACTATCGCTCCATGAGGAGGCAGTGCTCAAGGAGTTATGTGATTAGATGAGAATACAGATTTTCTGGGGGAGTGATTACTCGATGATGGAGAAAGTAAGACAAATGTATATCTGATAGATGAGCACCCTTATACCAATAAGAAACCAAATAGAAGATTGCTAGCTACTTGAGAGGGTGTGTGAAAATCAAATGGTACTAATACTCGTGACTTCATAACTAATTACCTTTCGTATAGACAAAATGCTAGATATCTGGCACGACAGGCTGCTATATATATCAAGGAACAAATCAGAAAGGATTTGCCTGTTTCAGAAAAATGATGGGAGTATGAAGAATTTACATATTTGCATGACATAGAACATACTATCCAAGAGTTCATACTGCATGGAGGGAATACAAAGCCTTATCTACAAAGCAAAACTATAGGCAAAGATATAGTAGAAGATATCTTGCTCAAAAATGATAAATTTAGGATATTTTTCCGTGAGCATGTTTTGATAGATATAGATACGATGAAAAAGTTGCCAGAATATAATTCTCGTCGAGGAACTCCAACAAGATGAGAAGGTTCTGCATACCGAAACACCAAAGAGTACGAACAGCAAACAAATAATTTTTTCAAACGAGACTAAATAGTAGAAAAAACTCTACTACACTTTGACAGCAGCGGATCTACCATTCGCTGCTTTTTTATATATTATCATAACACATTTAAAATATATGTCAAATAATGAAAAAATCTATCACCCTCATCCAGCCTAGACACAGTTATGCTCCTGATACAGGGATAGGGCACATTTATATGCCAAACTCTCTTATGACCATCGGTGCTCAGATGCATGAGGCAGGATATGATGTAGACTTATATGATCTCAACATAGAGAAGGCAGAACTAAAAAGCAATATTGTAGGCATAAATCTATTGGCAGGATCTCATATATCAGAAGTGCAAAGTATTATATCAGCAATAAGACAGGGCTATGGCAATGATATCAAAGTCGTTCTTGGCGGTCAAATTTTGGCACCAGGCAGAGATATAAAGCATCCAAAAGCACCTGTATGATCATACAATACAGGCATCACACCAGAACAGTTTACACAATTATTTGGTCACAACGTATACAATGGTATGGTTACAGATACACTTCTTAAAGTTCTCGATATACCACATCTTCCTGCTGCCAAAGATATATCACTATCGTATATGTATAACAAAATAGGCGTACAAGCTGCTTTTAGTAAAGATAAAATGATACAATATATGCAACAGGAGATGCCTCTGTATGTATCGCAAGGATGTGCAATGAATTGCTCATTTTGTGCTGCAATGAAAGGTACTCCAGAAGAATATAGAGATCTACATAAGACAAAAGGTGACTTTCTACACTTGTTAGATATGGCGTGTGGATATGAAATATCAGAACTTTCTTTTTATATGACCAATCTCGATGTTTTCCAATCTCCCAAAAAACTTTTTGCTTTTGCAAAAATGATCCAAGAAGCTAGAGCAGAATACTCATGGATCAATGTTAAACTCAGATGATTGGCCTGAGTTTCTTATTTCAATAAGGCATATAATTATGAAGAACATGGAGAATATCTCATAGAAGAACTCAAAAAAGCGTGATTTACAACTGTTTGATTTGGTATAGACGGAGTAAGTAGAGAAGTCTGGAGGTGAATCAATAAACCACAAAATACAGAGAAACAAGTCCTAGATGCATTAGAAAATTGTAAAAAAGCCAACTTAACGCCTGAGGCCCTAATGGTTTTTGGACATCCAGTCGATACAGAGCAGTCGTTGACAGATGCACTACATTTTATGCAGTGGGCACAACAAGAATATGGAGCCATCCCTAGGCCGCATGTGGCAAGATCTTTTTTCCCTCATAACGATGGACGAAATCATCCGGATTACAAGTGGGCTATAGATGCTATGATGCAAAATCCAAAATTGTTTCAAGCACTAGATTTTACAGCACTACCTTCGTATCTAACACATTTTTACCTTACCGATAAGCAAAGAGATTTGCTCAAAAACCACATGATAGAGATGACGAAAATCCCAGGCAATACTACGCAACTTATCGAATCATATGATGTTTTTGATCTAGACTCTGAAATAGAGGCAAAGAGACATAGAAATATGTGAAAATATGATAGGTAGAATTTTGTCAATTGCTTAATCTAGTATATACAGTATAGCACCTCATGTAACAAGCTTTTCATTGTTACGATCTATTACCTCAAATTCACATTTACGTCACAGTCACTCTTTAATTGGTTTTGCTTGACCAACTTCTCTAATGATTAGGTGAGAAGATCAGTCAAGAAGAGATTCTACTCTTATATTTTCATCCCATACTATATTTTCATATCATATGACAAGTCCTGTACCAAACTTTCTTTGGTATATCATATTAATCATATCCAATACAAGAGTCAGGATATACCCCTTTTTGGTTTCCAAAAATCTTACTAATTCCCACGAGTGACTTACTTTGTGAAATGGTAGTTGTATAGTGCGTCAACTGGAGCATATGTCCCTTGTTATCTTTTCCACAGTAAAAGGATCTTTGTATATAATTTGTGCCGATAATTGATTAGAAAGTACTATATGTGAGTTGTTCTTTTTGGTCACATCCATACCATAAAATTTATATTGATTGTCATGAGAATCAGTAAAGTTTCAATGTACGGTAGAGGTATCAGGTATAGGCAAATATAAACCTCATATTTGTATTTGTAGATTGCCAGTTGTTGTTTCTGAAAATCTTATTTTATTAATTTGAGAAAGAGCCGTGGATTTTGTTAATAAGTAATTATTAAATCATTCCACCATACCAGGTAACATATTTGCACCGTGTTTAAATTTCTCAGACCAATCAGAATCCTCTAATAGAAGAGTGAAGGAGGATGGGTTGGATCAAAAGGTAATAAGCTTTCTCTCTGAAAAGAAATTATTATCGTGTGGTTTTAGAGTATGTGCAATATCTTCAGAGCATCACACTACCGTCACTCTACAATTTCATATTTGAATGGTTGATCCAGGGCGACCTACAAATCTTTCTATAAAACGACAGCCCATAAAATAATCGAAAAATAAAGACGATATTTATTCTATCAATATCTCTCTAGAAATCAACATATTTATACAAAAAAATAAAATGTCAAGCAATCTCACTTAGCCATAGGTACTAACTTTGCATACTAGCTGCTAGAGGCATATAATTATTGTATATTTATGCACTAATTATATGTCCTATGGGCTTCCCTAACATCAGAAAACATCTTTATATCATTATGACAAGTATTCTCCTGTTTAGTACAGGTGTTTTCTTGTTTTTGTGGCATGCAAGTGATACTTTTGCTTGGGGATCAAACAATGATATTATAGATTTCAATTATTGGAATATAAATTGGGATGGGAGTACAGGGATGATTGCAGATTCTCTATATGGTGATGGTTTGTGACAAACAGATAAAACATTCTACACGCAATATTGGGACACACATTTGTGTGATCCAGATACGCTTGATGTGCAGTATATAGCCGCAGGTACGGATACTTTGCCAGCGACATTGGCTGCCGATACGATCTATGTACTCGCCACAGGAGATCATAATATGTCGTATTCTATGGACTTTGCGTGAGACTGTACCGCAGTACTGTGAAAGTCAGAAGATATCAATATTATAGCTCGTGTAAAATATCTCCCAAGTGCTGACTCTGGAGTACTTTTTATAGATGGGAATAGAAACATCATCATTAGCAATATAGAAATTAAAGAACAAACGCCCATAAACGCAAATGCAGGCAATCCAACAGCAGGAGTATATATTACAAACTCCAATGCTAATACCATATGGCCATGACAGTGATCAAATGCTAGTTATGGTATATATGTAGAGTGAAGTGATGATATTACTATTGGATGATCAGTAGGCGACAATCCTTATGGGCATTATGTTATCAATAGTGATGATATCAATATAGGTACGCCACGACCTGTTACGCTGCCTTGGACAAACGGAACTTGAGTATATGTAGGATATTCTACCAATGTCACCATAGATGCGGACCCAAGACAAAATACCTCAATTGGTGTTCATGTATACCAATCCACTGGGATATGGATGAGATCTAGGTACATATCTATCAATTCATCACCAGGGACGCTTATAGAAAATGTTTACAATGGTGCTGTAAATGGTGCTCATGGCGGCAATCTAGGGTATTGATTGAAAATACTAAACTCGTACAATATTACAGGAACGATGCCTTGGCCAATACTCAATAGTCCAGTATATTATGGGATAAATGCATCAGACAATATCGGTGCTGATGCTCATGGTCTGATCATCCAATCATCAAGTCAGATTAGTTTAACAGGAATATATGTCTCATCCAATGATGGGTACGGGGCATATATAGATGATAGTTCGGATGTATCGCTTGGATATTTTACTGCGCTTGGCAATACTTTAGGTGGTTTGTATGTATCAGATAGTGAAAATATATCCGTCAATCGTGCATCCATTACAGGAAATCTGGCCGATGGAGTCTATATGGTTAATACAAGTGGAGCAGTGATCTATAGTGGATATATAGCCCAAAACAGTGACGATGGTATCCATGCATCATGATTGACGATGTATCATACATATACAGACAATGATATATACAACAATGATGGGGATGGGATACAACGAAATGCATCCACTACTGATATGTCAGCATACAACACAATTGATGGTAATGATATAGGATGAAATGACGTAGGGCTAAGAATGCAATGACAGGGCTCGCAACTTACAGACAATACAATTTCAAACAATGATATACACGACAACGATACTAATGGTATCTACATGAATCGATGATATTTCAATATGTTTGATACTAACTTCGTATATAACAATGGAGCCAAAGGTATCTATTTTGATCAAACAGTTGGCAATACCATCACAGGGCAAAATGTGTATGGGAATGCAGCAGAATGACTCACAATCGAGTGATTGATGAACAACCATATCTATTCATCGTACTTCTATGATAATGGGACTCATGGTGTTTATATATACGACTCTGATGACAATGACTTATCATGAGCTATGGCATATCAAAATGCAGCACATGGTATACTTTTACAAAATGCCAACAACATCACCATCGATAAATCTATGACCTTTGGCAATAATTCTAGAGGATTGCATATATATCAATCATTTGCAAATACGATCAGCAATCTCCAAACATTTAGCAATGTAGTCGAATGATTATATATCGATGCATCAACAGGTAATATTGTACACAATGTTATGACATATAACAATGGCGGTGCTGGTATAGGATTATATGATAATGCAAATTACAATACTATCAACAATGTGACTTCATTCTCCCAACAGTATGGAATTGCATTACAATGATGATCAAACAATATTATTGGTAATGTATTCAATACTATCAACATCATCAATAATGTACGATGAATATACATCGACGCTGGAGCAACGAGTGTTGATAATGTATTTAATGACATATCTACGATACACAATAACACTGCAGTATCTATAGTCTGAGGGACTAACAGCAATCTATTCTATGGTGCTTGGTTCTTGGTAGACAATGACACTAATTTTGATGGTACAGGCGCAGGTGGTATTCTAGATGCTGCACTGAGCGCAGAACCAAATGTGTTATGGCCAGCAGGATATTTCACTATACTTACTGGATCACAGTGACAGATGACGTGTAACTATGCTGTTCAAGCATCATTAAATGGATCAAATTTATTAGATTATCCGTATTGTGATACCAGAGACACAAATCCATCGTGGACGGGATGATTGGGAGTAGAGTATACCTTCTTTCCAAACATCTTAAAACAGGCAAATCCAGTATACTATGATAGTAATAATGATCTGGATTCGGCAGTGGGATTGGAATATCATCAGACCATGTTTGCTGGAGACTATGCATATCTAGGAGATGATATGATAGGTTGATATGTAGAATTAGATGAGACGTGAGTCGTCGCATACCAATCAGGATGATTTGTATATACTAATTATCCTAACGCATTAGTTGGTATGATAACACATCAGTGAGCCCCAAACTATATAAATACCTGAGTATGAAATATATTGTATGATGGACTTACTACTACATTTGGATGAACATTCCAGACTCCATTACTGGAGACCATTTGATTGCCTCTCGTAGATCAAGAATGACTCAAGATAGTAAGAACAAGTTATGACGACGGATCGAATATATCCAATTATTATGGATTTATCTTGTGACTAGCTTACGATGATATATCTATCACAAAGACTGCATCGACATGAGTAGTCCAAGAATGAGCACAAATATGATTTACCATTACAATACATAATTCCTGAGCATTGGCAGGTACATCGCAAGTATTTGATTTCTTGCCACGAGTGATCAGTGAGACAGGGCTACAAACAGATCCAGCAGGTACATATAGCGGCGATTTGCACGGTATTATATGGGATATGCCAGAAGTCGCAGAAGATACAACATATACATTTACTATAACATGATATGTAGAGACCGGATTTGTAGGAGAGAGTTTTGTAAATACCGGATACTTTGTATCAGACTATACGCATTCATGATCTGATCTTATATTGTATAGTGAAGCAACATTTGACGTAATATCTTCTTGTTGAAACTATATCCTTCAATGAGCAGAGCAATGTGACGATGGAAACACAACAAATGGAGATGGTTGTGATAATCAATGTAATTTCGAGGTTCCACAGACATGTGGTCTATCAGGTAACTTGGTACCAAATCCATGATTTGAATCATATATCCAATGTCCTACAAACTTCGCACACTTTACCTGATATGCAGCATCATGGTATTCGCCAAGTCCAAATGCTGATTATGGACGTTTGGGATGTCCATTTGGTACATGAATATTTGATGCCATGGAACAGTATCCACATCTATGAAGTAATGGAGCGGTCCATATATTGACCTACTCAAGCAATATCCCATGAGCAGGTAGAGAATATATAGGAGCAGAATTAGTCGCACCTATGGAGATAGGAAAGAGTTACAATGTATGATTTTGCTATGCGACACACGCAATAGCAAATTATATGAGTGATAAGATAGGGATGTTGTTCTCGACAGGGACGTATCCGACCAATGTATTCTGGAGTGCGATCACAGAGACCCCACAGTTTGAACATACAGGGTTTATCCAATGAACATGATGGAACTGTGTATCAGGTACGGTGTATGCAGATCAAGCATACGAACGTTTCACGATAGGAAGTTTCCATACCAACACAGGGCAGAGTATAATACCAAACCCTATGTGGAATTCATGAGTAGCAGTTCCATGATACGACATAGCAAGTTATCTGATTGATGATGTATTTGTATCTGAAAGTTGTGCTGCATGTGGAAATAATATTCCTGAGTGAGCAGAGCAATGTGATGATGGACCTGGAGGATCGGCAGAGTGTACTTCATCTTGTTTGATAATCCCACAGTGTACTATAGATGTAGAAAGCAATACAGAACTCGTTCCAGCAGATGTGCTATTTACTGGTACGCGAACAGCTAGCCCATATATACAGTTTGATTATATAGATTACGGAGATGGTACGACAGGTATAGACTTCAATCATACATATAGTATTACAGGAGCATTATATGGTATCTTACGTGTATCAAATATAGATGAGCCTTCGCTATTTACAACATGTTCTACATTAGCATTCTTTACCAGAGAACAAACTTGTGGCGATAGCATACCAGAAGGAACTGAACAATGTGATGAATGAGCAAACAATGGCATTGCGTGTGATCCATCTTATGGCAATACCTGTGATTATTGTAATATAAGTTGTAATATCGATACTGTCCAATGATGATCGTGTGGTGATAGTCTGGTACAAACATGAGCAGGCGAACAATGTGATAACTGAGAAATAAATGGTATAAGTTGATGATGTTCTGGAGATTGCCAATTTAGATCTCCTACATGTACTATGTCTGCTACACCATTGACTGGATATGCCCCATTAAATGTTACATTTACAGGCACTCATCCAAGTTTTGTATCAATTGATTATATAGATTATGGTGATGGCACTACAGGAACAAGTTTCTCTCATACATACGCAGCGACTGGAAATGCTTATGCACCAAAAACATATGTATATAATACCAGCTATCCATCAGAGACTCGGTATTGTGATATGAAGAATGGCATATATGTAGGATCCGCATATTGTGGAGATGGCGCAATCCAAAATCCAAATAGTAGTGGTCAGATAGAAGTCTGTGACTCATGAGCAAACAATGGGTTGGTATGTAATCCAAACTATGGATCAAGTTGTAATTACTGTACAAATAGTTGTACGACATCATCAATAACTGGATGATATTGTGGTGATGGTATCCCTGAAAATACTGAACAATGTGATGACGGTAACTCCAACGATAGCGATTTGTGTAGCAATACATGTATCGCCACTTGTGGTGATGGAGATATAGATGGTAGCGAACAATGTGATCTTTGAGAAGAAAATGGATTGGGTGCTTGTACAAGTGCTTGTTTGTTTGCACCTCCACAATGTACTCTTGTAGTTTCAGATTATAGTGAGGGTATCGTACCAGTATATGTGCCATTTACCATAAATTGTTTGGATTATACAGAACTTGCATATATAGATTACGGAGATGGTACGACCGGTACCAATTTTAGCGGACATACATATGCTACAAGTGGCACATACACCCCTATCATATATTTCCAAAATATGCTGGGAGGAGATGTAGCTGACGATGACGATGATCTGGAGGTATCTAGTATTGCCCAACGATGTGGCGATGGTATCAAAAACGGCGCCGAACAATGTGATGGAGGATCAGACTGTACGATCACCTGTAAATACAGAAAGAAAAAGAGTGCCGATCCAGTAGTAGAAAAAGATTACTGTCCAGAAGGAGACTTCTCATCAAGTTATTATGACAAAACTTGTGGTGTCAAAACCCAACATGCCGCAGCAGAAATCTTAGACAAATACAGCATCATCCATGGTGACTACAATAAGTGACCAGAAGATCCAGCTCGTTATTCACTCGATAGAATATTGAAACGAAGTGAACTGAGAAAGATCATGGTAAGAACCATTACCGATCAGAAATATGATGCTCCATTTGCAGGTGAAACATGGGCCGATAAGTACCAGATGATCATGCAAAACACATTGGGCATTGTCTATGGTAAAACAAGAGGACATGAAGATCAAGTTACCTACTTAGAAGCTATAAATAGTATCTTAGAATGATTATATCATCTGAAGAAATTAGAAACGCCAGTCACATTGCGTACGATGGTATGAGGTAGTAGGCCTATCTCCAGAGGACAGATGATGGCATTGGTTGTTAGATTTATATTGCCAGAAGCGCTCCAGTCAGTTCAAGAGGATATGGCAAAATTAAAAAAGTAAATTACTTTTAGTATAACAAAAAACGA
>CAYRCS010000001.1:0-74455 GCA_964422855.1 uncultured Candidatus Peribacteria bacterium | reverse complement strand
CCCGGCCGGGTCGTTTTTTGTTTTATTTTTATTTTAATTTTATCTTCTTCACATAAGCCAATATCTTCCCCTTTGTATTTCTACCTTTGATATCATCTCTTACCCATTCAAATGCCTTATCCAGGAGTTCTCCCATCTGTGGTCCAGGAGTCATTTTGAGCTCTTTCATCAGATCTTTCCCATTCAGTTTTAGCTCTTTCATAGTGAACTGTCCTTCTTCGGTATTGAGCCTATCAAGCATAACTCTGAGTCATTCCACATCAGATATATCAGCAGAATTTTGCAATGGATTCATCTGACCAAGTCTATCTGCTATGGTGATATCTAGTATATTTTGCACTTTCTCATATCATACTTCACTGAGCATGATCCTGAGTTTTTTTTCTCGCTTATCTGGGCTGCTCATGAGGATTTCTCCCGGCTTTTGATGCGCAGCAACATACCATTGGATAGCTTCGATTTCTTTGCTTGAAAATCACAATGCTCCGAAATCTTTGGCCACATGATCCACACCAGAGTTGACGTGATTTAACCACGTGCCAAACGTTTTTCTGATCTCCTCGCGATCCAAGGGGAGTGTATGTGTGTAATATTGATCTACTTTGCCCACATCGTGATAGAGCATCCCAAATCTCACAAGATAATCGTCGTTTAATTCTTGCAAAGATTTGAGTGTTAAGAGCGTATGTGCAAATACATCAAATGGATGATATCTGATAGGTTGATCGACATATTTGTTTGCATGCAATGCTGGAAACAAGAACTTCAATAAATTAAGCTCATCCAAAATTGCTATAGCTCCAAACGGGTTTCATTCTTTAAATATCTTGCACAATTCTTCTTTGACTCTCTCTTTGGCAACAAACTGGAGTTGATAGAAATTCTTTTTCAAACTTCCTCGAGTCTTGCTATCAAAGTCAAATGTAGCTATTTTTTGATCCGATTTTTTTGCTGTAAGCTTCTGATTGATCACATTAACAAATCTGACAGCTCTGATAATCCTCAGCGCGTCTTCATAAAATCTGATATCCGCATCGCCAACAGCTCTGAGATTTCTTTCGAGCAATGCACTGATTCCGCCAAATGGATCGACAACTATCTGGAAGTTTTTTTTACTCGTATTTTTGCTCTTAGCATTATACTGAAATGCTTTTTTTACAAAATCACTCATCGCAACCAGGGCTATATCATCCAGCTTCCCATGAGGGAACAATTGACTGATAAGATCATGTTTTTGTACGACCAACAATTGGAGATCAGCAAAATACGCAAAACCATCTTTTTCTAATGCGGCGAGCAAGTCATCGTCAGTATAAGGTACTGTAGATTTATCAGCAAACGATTTGTTTGCTATCTGAGATAATTGATGGCTCGTATAATAGATACAGTTGATGCTAAAGTCTCTTCTTGCAGCATCATCTAGTATACTATCTGATCGTTGGACAGTATCGGGATGGCGATGATCTGCATATCCTCATTCGGTACGGAAAGGTGTAATTTCATATTTTACTCCATGGAAATCACCGCTTTTTGGTAATAGAGTAATAGTGCCATATTTCTCAGTCATAAAATGAGAGAGTCAGACAGTATCGATTTTCTTATACAATATTTTAGGATCGGCAGACATTGCTAAGTCTATATCGAGTGGCTTTTCAACTGTTCACAAGAGAAGATCTCTTACACATCCACCAACGAGAAAAACGTCATCGTTTTTGATTTTTTTCTGCATAAAAACGCTATGGTCGGCAAGCACATGAAGTGCATCAAAATGAAGCATACAATATGAGTGTAGTAAATATAGCACAAATATAGTGATGCCAAGCCAAATTACAAGCGTCAAAATTGGTTTGACAAGACGTCCTGTGTCCGTATATAGGATGTGCTATTTTACAATATTGTACGTCTTGTTATGAGAAAAATATTACTATCATTTGTTATACTCGTAGCTATAGCTGGTGTTTGATATCGATATTATACCATCACACAGCCTATGGTAGTACAGATGAAACTCCCTACCACTGCAACAGCACAAGAAGAAGAGGAGATAGTTGCAAATCCTTTTGCTATAGAGACTCTATCAAGCGGATTGGAAGTGAAATCGACCGCGGCATTATATAGCGATTATAGCGAATCGGCAGTACAAAAATCTTTGGATGACGGGAATAAGGTGATATTGTTTTTCCATGCATCACGATGTCCTATCTGTAGAAAGTTTGATAAAGAACTAAACGACCAGCTTGATCAAATACCATCAGATGTTGCGATATTCAAAGTCAATTACGATAAAGAAAACGCTCTCAAGCAAAAATATGACATCAAGATACAACACACACTCATAAGTATAGATAGCGATTGAAACAAAACAGATCTCAGTGTAGACCCATCAATACAAACTTTACTTGGACTTATCGATTAAAAATACATGGGATTATATCTTGCAGCTTTCCTAGCTGGTATACTAACAATATTGGCGCCATGTGTTTTGCCTGTCTTACCTATCATATTAGGTGGAGGATTAGTAGAAGGTAAGATCAAAAGAATCCTTATCATCTGTTCGAGCTTCATCGTTTCTATAGTAGCATTTACACTTTTGCTCAAAGTAAGTACGGTGTGTACTTGACTCAATCCTATGATATGGAGTTATATATCAGGTGGAATTTTGATAGCGTTCGGTTTGGTCTATATATTTCCTCAGGTATGGGAACGTATAGCAGTCCTTACATGATTACACAAAGCCCAAAATATATTGGGGGCTCAAGATAATTCGATTCGATGAAACATATTATTGGGTGCAGCATTGGGACCGATATTTTCCAGTTGTTCGCCTACCTACGCAGTGATCATAGCATTGATACTCCCTGTTTCGATTGTCAAATGAAGTGTGAGTATATTCCTATATGCTCTTTGATTGTGATTGATGTTATTTCTTGTTGCTCGAGGTTGATCGGCAGTAGTACGCAAATTGAGACGGGCAGCAGATCCCACATGATGGTTCAAAAAAACTATTGGTATCATTATAATACTTACCGGTGTGGCTATAGTAACAGACTATACGAAGACCATCCAAACCAAAATATTGGACCGAGGGTTATATACTAATATAGGGTGATTGGAACAAAGGATTACTGACAGTTTGTTTGATATGGAAGAGATGAATGAAGAAGAAGATATTAGCGAAGTACAGGAAGATATCGATACATCGTTATTCAATGCAAACTATGTTGCACCGGAATTTGTATGATTGGAAACATGGCTCAATACCACAGGTTTTGCGTCTATCGGCGAGCTCAGTGGAAAGGTTGTGATCATAGATTTCTGGACCTATAGTTGTATCAATTGTATAAGAACATTCCCATACCTCAAACAATGGCACGAAAAGTATGCAGATGATGGATTGGTTATCATTGGTATACATGCTCCAGAATTCCAGTTTGAAAAAGATCCCAAAAATGTGTTGCAGGCGCTCAAAAAATATGACATCACCTATCCTGTAGTGCTCGACAATGATTTCACAACATGGAAGGCATACAAAAATCGTTATCGACCAGCCAAGTATATCATAGACGTCAAAGGCAATGTAAGATACAAACATTTTGGCGAATGAAATTATGCAGAGACCGAAAAAGTCATCCAAGAACTTTTGAAACAGGTGCCATGATACACTTCAGACAACGAACAGATGACAACTGAAGTCATAGAAATTCCCAACGAGGATCAGACTGCGGAGACATATCTATGACTCAAAAGAAGAGCATTATACCCAGTAGGTAAGCAAGCATATTTCCTAGAAGAAAACAAATCCATCCAAAACACACGATGACTCCAGGGAGAGCGAAAAGCTTATGAAGAACAAATAACATTGCAAGCAAGTGCTGGTTCACTCTGGTTGCAATACAATGCCTCTGATGTAGTATTGGTATTAGGTACAGCAAGAGGCGAAGTGGAAGCAAAAGTATATCTAGATGGAGTATTGTATAAAACCATCCCAGTCAAAGATTTTGGTGCATATACACTCATAGAGTGAGCAGAGATAGGAGATCATGCACTTGAAATAAAATTCAACAAACCATGAGTAGAATTGTACGCATTTACTTTTGGCTAAGATACTATGACCAAAAAAGATTATATGATCAAGGTGTTGGACGCCGTAGGACCATATCGAAATCTCGCTCCAAGTATCCGCATATTGCTTGAATGAAACATATTGGATGATGCGACATTGGATGCTATCTTGGCAATTTTCCGTCAAGCTGCACAGTGAGCAACTGATGCTATGCAAGCACAGAAATTAATCAAATCCACACAGATTATAGAACAACTCAAGAAGAGCGAACTAGAACAAGAAAAACAAGATAGCGCAGATTTGGCGGAGCTCGAGAACTTATTCAAACAACTCTAGAGATTTTTTTCTTGCATTTACCTATCAAATATGTATCGTTTCCACCACGTATTTTGTGATTTTGCCATGGGTTTGTAGCTCAGTTGGTAGAGCAGAAGACTCTTAATCTTTTGGTCGTGGGTTCGAATCCCACCAAACCCAAAAAAAATTTAGCTTCAAGCTAAATTTTTTTATACAAAAAACTATAGCAAGGATCTCTTGCACAAGCTCTGCATTTGATTAGATTGATCGAGTTAAACCTCTTTATCTACATATCTATATACTATGAAACCATACTGTCACAAATCACTGGGCATTTTGATTATCCGTCTTCTTATTGGAGGATTATTCTTGTATGCTGGTATTATGAAAATCCCTATGGCAACTGAAATGGCTCCATTTGTAGGATGAGCAGCACACGCACTTGGATTGACTTTCTTGTCTCTCACTGCTTGGTTCTGGATCGTTGTCGTAGCAGAAATACTTGCTGGTGCATTGTTTGTTGCAGGTTTGTTTACGCGCTTCGCTTCATTCTTGGTAATTATCATTATGCTCGTAGCTATGAATGCTATGGGTCGAGGATGGATGCAAATTCAAATACCATTTATGATGTTGGTAATAGCAGTAGCATTGTTTACATCAGGTCCTGGTAGATACAGTTTATCAGCTTGGGGTAATTGCACACGATGGGTATGTGGCATGGGTGGAAGTTGTGCTATGCCTACTACAAAAGCAAAACCTGTAGCAGTTACAGCAGCAAAACCTGCCAAGAAAATTGTTTTCAAGAAAAAGAAATAGTCGAAATATAGATCATAAATGGAAAAGATGTCTTCAAGACATCTTTTCCTGATAAAAAAAATATTGTCAACAATTCGTTGAAATAAAGCATCATAACTATATAATCTATCAAATATTTATTACTATAAATCCCTATGATCAAGCCCGAAAGACTCGTAGATTTGTCAGAATTTGAACAAAAGGCCGCAGCCCTAGCTTCTCAGATAGAAAAAGGAAAATATGATATTATACTCTGCGTGACTGGATGAGGTATGCATTTGTCATACTATTTATCCAAGGCACTACATATTCCCAAAATTACTAATGTAAATTTTCAATCATACGATACTAAGACGCACATAAAGAAAAAGAGTGAATTTATTGATGGTCCTTGAGAATTTGATATAGATGATTTGAATGTACTTATAGTAGACGATCTCATCGATAAGTGATGAACCCTCAATGATATTATGGATCAATATTACGAAATGCACGATAAGAACAAAGCACTGGATATAGCAGTATTGTTTACAAAAGCAGACCATGGCTTCGTCAACAAACCAGGAGTAAACATCTATGCTGTAGAAAAAGATCTTCCTAGAGAATGGATTGAATTCTACTATGAAAAACCCTTTGCGACTGATAAATAAGTAGCAATTTAACTAGGATTCCATATAACATCTGAAGTTTATCTTAATAGAGTATATGCAATTTTTGGATCACGTATCGATAGAAGTCATTTCAGGTAAATGAGGTAATGGAGTAGTATCAGCTAGACGTGAGTCTGGTGTTCCTTTTGGCGGTCCATCAGGTGGAAATGGAGGCCGCGGTGGTTCTATAATTTTGCGTGCATCACAAGATGAAAATACCTTGCTCGCATTCAAATATATCAAGAATTACAAAGCAAATCCAGGAGAACCAGGGAGATCCAAAGATCAATTTGGCGCCAACGCTGAGGATATGTATGTCACTGTGCCAGTAGGTACGATCGTAAAAGACAAAGCTACCAAAGCAATCTTACATCACTTTACACAACACAACGAAGAACGAGTAGCTGCAAGTGGAGGAGATGGGGGATATGGTAATATGGTCTTCAAAGACTCTGTGCACCAGTATCCAAATTTTGCCACATTGGGCGAACCAGGGCATATGAGAGAGCTTGCTCTTGAGTTGCAATTATTGGCTGATGTTGCATTGATTGGTACGCCAAGCGTTGGCAAGAGTAGTATCATCAATACATTGGCAGCGACCAAAGCAAAGGTTGCCGATTATCAGTTTACAACATTGGTTCCACATATAGGTTCGATCGAAGTCCACGGCAAGAGATTCAATATGATGGATGTTCCAGGGCTTATCGAATGAGCAGCCGAAGGCAAATGACTAGGTAATGAATTCCTCAGACATATATTGAAGTCCAAAGTATTGGCGTTTGTCGTCGATGCAAGTAGATATGAAGCAGGAATGTCAGACATCACCATATTGATGGATGAGTTGATTTCATATATCAAAAAACGTTTTGGCGCTACCGACTATATCGGTGATGATACCAAAGAAATTATAGTAGATATCGTTCCAGATGATGTAAACGAAACTATCAAGCTCGTTGTTTCTACCAATCAAGGGAAAGTAAAAACTCCCGTTATGACCAAGATATTGCATATCGTTATAAACAAGTACGACCTCATCAATGACGACGAGATTGTCAATGAATACAAACATGCTCTTCGAGAGATCATCAAAAAATACGCCAAGAAACAAAGTAAGGCAAAACTTACTGACAATATATTGTTGCACACGACATTTGTCATCTCAGCAGCCACACACCATGGTATGGACGCATGGATGCATAGTCTTGCACATACGATGGAGTTGGCGACGGATATCCCATTTACCTATATTCCCATCGCAGCTACAGAAGAAGTACAGACTTTTGTCAAAGACATCACAGAAGGAACTATTCCATATCTCGTAGAACACAAATTTATCGAAGAAGTCGATGCAAGATTTTGTAAAGTACGATATGTAGCTGATCCAGATATGACCAAGATGGTCTTCACCACGATGCGATGAAACGATGAAGCAGAAATGCATTTTTGGAAAACTATGGAATCGAGAGGCTCCCTCCAAATACTCCAAGACGCGTGAGTCCGCAAAGGAGATATTTTCAGAATCAAAAGTTTCTACGAATGATTGGACGATAAGTTTATACAGTATTAATAGTATTATTTCTTTTTTGATTTCTTTTCAGAAACCCTTAGTCCATAGGTCATTTTGTCTATAATCTTATTTTTTGCATCTTTGCCGATAGATGTGTTGCGACGCTGTCGATCTCTCTTGATATAGACTATATTTGAAGCGACCTTACCGCTTACAACATCTTTATCAAGCTGTGCAAATGGGTCTGTTTTCATGCCAACTTTGGTATGATCAAATCCCCAAGGATCTTCCTTTCTTCATCTACGATAGCTGATCTTATTTTTAATTTTCACTCCAGTGACTCATACCATTGAATGGGTAATGATATTTTTTTCAGGTATATTGTATGTAGATGACAATTCTCATAACAATCAAGTAAGTGCAGTATATTGAGCAGAAGTCATAGCAACATTCTGATCTTTTTCTGAGTTTTCAATTTCAATTCAGATAGATTTGTATGTTATATTCGCATCACCATCCCATAGTGCTGCATAAGCTCCATTTCATTTTCCAGCATGATTGAGTTTTGGGAGGCTACCTAAGTGTATTTTTTTCTTGCCATGAATTCATTTGTTTGGCATACTTTGATATATTTCTCCATTTCTATCTACATAAAAATGTGCATTTATTTTAGCATATCACTTTTTATCTTCGTCTATCATAGATGCTGTATGATGCAATATGATGTACTGTGGTGTAAATACTCCGTTTGTTTCTTTTGCAGTCTTTAATGTCTCGTTGAAGAACTGATGCGTTTTAACTCTTTTTTCAGGAGCAGGTAAGACTCTATTAGCAAACTGATCAAAGGATGGATTTGCATAAATAGATCATGAGACTATATTAACAGCCTTGTCCTCTATATCTACGTCTTTGTCTGGTTTGCCTGTATCATCGGCGATAAGTTTGCTCACTATAGGAGATAGTCTTTCGCGATTTTCGCTATATCGATCAACAAATTCTGTACTAGGGAGTAAGAGATACTCATTGTTTTTGAGATCGTAATTTGATCTTCTCGCATAGTTCAAATAGATGATTGCTTCATCAATTGTTTGCCTAACACCAAAAGCTATCTCTCAGGCATCCTCCACATCGCCATCATTGTCTGCAATACTAGACTTATATACTTGTGTTTGCTTAATATCGAGTAGATCGACAAATGTATCGGTATGCAAGACTTCTTGAAGGATAGATCGATAATAATGTCATTGTGTATAATCAACTTTTTTGTACGCAAATTTCTGTATCTCTGCATCTATAAGATATGGTCCCACAAGTGATTGATCTATTTCTATAGTGTCTCTACTAATATGTGGTGAGTGATCAGTGATTCCATTATCTACCATTATATGATGGACCAAACCTCAGAGATTTCATTCTTTGACTAGTCACTCAGTTTGTAGTTTTTTCATATATGCAAGAACGGGATTGAATGGTTTGTCATCATCTACCTGCACGACAGCATATATAGTTCAAATATTGTCTGCTAGAGATTGTGCCATAGCATCTATAACTTCTACATATCTCACCGTTTCTTTGAGTTTAGATCATGGGACCTCGTGTTTTGTGTCAATAGTATATAATTTTTTTTCATCAAATTGCTTATCGGCAAACCAATCCGTATAATTAGCAACATTGTATGATGGATCTACTGTATCGGTATGTGCATCACTAATATCCAATATATCAGTAACTTCATCGACAAGACCTTCCCATGTAGTCGGTTTGTCAGCTTTTTCATATAATGCCAAGAAATTACCAATCCCTAGATTGTACGCAGCATAGGTAAAATGAATGATAGTTGCATCATCCGTAGCGGCAGTTTTCTTGATAATAGTATTTTTTATATGAGAATAATATATCATCGAGCCGGTTAGATCTCTATATTTTGCTGGAATTTTATCATATTCTTTTTTTCAGATAACGTTTTTTACTTCATCAAAAGCTATATCTCTCATCTGAGCGACACCACGGGCACCGCTTTTGCTTGTTTTGGATGGATCAAGTCTAGATTCTTTGATATACAGAGGCAATATTTCCTTAAAATCTACAATAAACTCAGATAGATTATTTTTATCCATATAGTGATTGGCTAGGTAGTAGTCATCCATGACTTTAGTATATGCTTCAAATTCAGCAACATCAGAATCCTGTATCTTCATATCGAGAACTGCATGCAGATCGGGTATACTTGTATTCATTGTGTGTTTTTGATCTCCATCCTTACATCAGTCGATAAACATAGATCAAGCAAGAAGGGCAGCCCCCAATCGTTTTTTCATCCCATAGTATATATAAATGACATAATTATATATACAAAAAATAAAAAGTCAAATATTTGCCCACAAAAGCACTTTGCAAAAAATGAGCGATTGAGTACATACGAACTAATATTTATTCCCCACTACGGCAATATGACCATATTTTCCAAAATTATAGCCTGAGAGATCCCTTGCTACAAGATATACGAAGATGAGCATATATTTGCTTTCTTGGATATTAGGCCACATACCTTAGGCCATACATTGATAGTTCCCAAGGTAGAAATAGATAATTTTATGGATGTCCCAGAACCCTATTATAGTGCGGTTTTCCAGGCAGCCAAAAAATTGGCTCCAGCCATCCAAAAAGCCACCAACTGCAAGAGAGTAGGCACCTTGATCATAGGATTAGATGTGCCACACTTCCACTACCACCTGATCCCTATCCAACAAGCTTCGGATATGGAAGGTGCTAGTGCACATACCGAGACTCCGGAAGCTATGCAAGCTATCCAACAAACCATCATTTCTTATATTGCGTAAATCCATATGGTTATACTATATATTTTGGTCGTTTTTTATGCTATCGTTATAGGTTTTTTTGCCTATGATTTTTATCGTAAAAGACCTGTTGCAGACAAGGTCCCATTGAGTTTCGTGATCCCTTGTTACAATGATGGAGATACTATCGAACAGACTATCAAAGGTATATATGACTCGTATGATCATGATCTTTTGGAACTTATTGTCGTAAATGACAAAAGCACCGATAATTCTGCAGAAAACATGGAGCTGTTACAAAAAAAATATCATTTTACCGTTATTAATAATCCAGAAAATAGAGGTAAAGCTGCATCTATCAATCATGCCCTAGAGCATGTCCAACACGATATAATGGTAGTGATCGATGCAGATACTATCATCAATCCTAGAGCATTATGAGATATGCTTGCCAGATTCCAATTTGACGAGAAAGTAGGTGGGGTAAGTTGTTATTATATCCCAGCAAATAAGTGAATTATTCCATCTATGTTAGCCATAGAATACCATATGCTCGCCCTCATCCAGTGAGCTTACAATGTGTGATCAACCATCTCATTGCGATGATGATGTATGGCAGTCAAAACTGCCGCTTGTAGAGAAGTTGGTGGATACTCCATCAATGCTATAGTAGAGGATATGGACATGGCATTCAAGCTCAACGAACACGGTCGACGTGTCGAACAAAGCCACATAGGAGTCAGATCGCACGTACCAGATACTTTCTTGGTTTGGATCAAGCAAAAAATGAGACGAAATAGCGGTGGTTTCCAATGCTTTAGCAAACACTGGAGGGTATGGATTAAGAATCCTATTCATGTGCTATTTACATTCTTGGTAAACGGCTTGTTTTTGACAATGTCCTACGGACTTTACAAGCAACTATTATCATTTGAAGTGGTTCGACAACTATTTGTCAATCTTATAGATATCATGACCTTGAGAAAAAGCATTGTCTTGATCGTAGGTATGTATGCACAAAGCATATTGGCGGCATTTTCAACAAAAATAGGATATACCATATTCTCATTGCCCTATGTTTTCCCATATATGAAGAGACGAAGCACGCTACGAAAGGTGCTTCTTGTGATACCATTTTCATGGATATATGTACCTATCTTTTCTATATTGGGTGTATTTGGAATGCTGCGAGGAGTCTACCGTACCTATGAACTCAGGGATGGGAGGAGAGCCTGGTAACAATCTTACAAAACGATTTGCAAAAAGCCCTCAAATTACTATAAACACCCCACGTGCTATTTTTATTTAGTGAAAAATTGTTTTCCCAATGCCAAAGAGAAGTTCAAAAAATGCTCACATAGAAGTTATATTGCTTCATGCAGACAAGCATCTAGGAGAAAAATACGAGAAAGTAAAGGTAAAGCCAATCTTTGCTAGAAATGTTTTGTTGCCAAAGGCTATCGCTATCCTTGCTACGTCAGTAAACTTAAACAACTACAAGCAAAAGATGGAAGCTGCTGACAAAGAAAGATCAAACAAGGCTTCTAGTCTACAAAATCTCTTTGCTAAGATCCAAGCTGATGATGGTCTTACTATCACCAGAAAAGTAAACAAAGAAGGTACATTGTATGCTAAGGTACATGAAGAAGATATCGTGAAAGAAATAGCTGACAAATACAGCATCGATACAGAAACACACCTCTTCAAGATGAAGAAGAAGATTACAGAACCTGGTTCATATATCGTGCCATTTATCTACAAGGAACTCAAAGCTGAAGTTCGTGTCGAAGTAGTTGGTGAAGAAGAAGCTAAAGTAAAAGAAGAAAAAACAGAAGAAGTTGTTGCAGAAGCTAGTGAAGAAAAACCTGCAAAAAAAGCAGCTAAAGCTACTACAAAGGCAGCTCCAGCAAAAGCTAAGACTACAAAGAAAGCAAAATAACAATATATATTTCATTACACAAAAAAGCCCCGAATATTCGGGGCTTTTTTGATTACAATTATTCTTTATTTATCTGCAAAGAGTTCATCGTATTGTTCTAGTGCTCTCATGAGGATAGTGATGGCATTCATTCTAGACTCAACGATTTCTGGATCGGTATTTCTTATCAGCCCAATATCGTTCATCACTTGCATATGTTTAGCTCGGTATGGGAACACTCCATCATCTCTATTGCCATTGATAAATCTGTTAGCAGTTGTTACGAGATCTTTTCTTGTAAGAATAGCATGAGGATTAAATGTAGAGAGAGGATCGGTTCCATTATTTTCCAATCACATGATCTTGTGCATACATGCTTTGATGATGTAGTCTTTGATATCTCATAGACCACTTATATCGCTATACGCATTGCTACAGAGCTTGAGTCTACTAGCATCAGCTTCTTGTTGGAGTACGTTTTCTATAAACGCTACCAAGAATTTTGCCCACGTTCATCTTGTAAGATCTTCATCTGGTCTAAATGACATATAGTCCATCATATTGGTTAATTTTGATCTCTTAGCAAACAAGAATGCTTTGATTTGCTCGACATCTACAGATGTACCTGCTGGTAGATCACGAACATAGTCTCTGACATCAGTAAGATCTGGGAGGTAAGATTTCGGATCAAACTCTTCTTCTACTGTTGAAGTATCGGCACTATTGTGTGAGGTATCATCACATTCCCCATCATAGTAGCTAGAGCTTTTATCCCCAGGAGGATTTGGGAGGCATTTGTCTTTTACAATATTTGGCCCACTATTGCGGTTGTTTGTATTGTTTCCTCCATTGTTGCCACCATTATCCTCAGGATATTCACATGAGTTATCATCATCAGTAGCTAATGGATCATAGTTGTCGGCATCGGGATCAGTACATCAGAGTACTTCATCATCACCAGGGTTTTGTATCATAAATTGGAAGTTATCATCGCGACTTTCTTCGTTTTCATTGGTACTTACTGTAGATACCTTACTAGAGAATGATACGCTACCAGTAAGATCTTCAGGGACACACAATTCTACTTCTATAGATCCAGTTCATCCATCTGCTACTGTTCATAGATCTCGTACATATCCAGCTTCTCCACCAGTTCCACAGCTAGGATCTACATCAGCAAAACTTGATCCAAACAACAAGAAACACAAAGAATGATCGTCAGTCCCAAATATAAATGGACAGAATGTATCCAGAACGAGATCAAGCTCAGTGGTACCTTGTGCACCAGTAAATCCTCATTGATATACAGCTAGAGAGTATAGTGATGGGATCTCATAATTTGTCACCATAAGATTGTCAAGCCATGCATAATAAGGGCCTGTTCCATATTGTGTTCCACTGACATAACATGGGTCGTCGAGAGTTCCATATGTTCTACCTACCAATCCAGTAGAGTATGGAGGGACACTACCAGATATGATGAGATTTTCATCAAAAATTTGTGCAATTTCTAGATCAATTGCCTTCTGTGGTCAGAGATTTTCATATGCTATAGTATATGTCGAACAAGTCCCTGGTACCAATCCATTCTCATCCAAAGATCCTTCTACTTCTACATTAGCTCTACAGTTGAGTTGGTTGTTCCATCATTGTGCATGTGCTTGGAGATAGTTGAATAAGTTGTTATCACTCACATCAGTATCTAGACAGTTTGATTCTATTTGAAATTTACCTTGATCCAATTGGAGATCATCTAAGAAACTAGGAATCGGTCCTTCTAGGTTGTTAAAATGAATTCCGAGGTCCTGAAGATTGGTAAGCGATGCCCAGCTTGCTGGCATTGGTCCACTCAGCCTAGCAAATCCTAAGTCAAGTTCCGTAAGATTGGTAAAATCATCCCATATATCAGGGATCTCTCATCCAATATCTGCTTGATTTATATCGAGCGTTCTTAAATTATAATTCAGGACCATATCCCATACATTACTATAATCTATATCACTATTCTTACCAATATGTAGTCATTCGAGTACAGGGAAGAGACTAAAGTCTAGCAATGCTCCACTCAAAAGATTATCTTCGATCCAGAGATCAGTAAGTTGTGTTAAGTTATACATCTCTACAGGAAGTGTTCACTCGAGCAGATTGTCATCAAGATCGAGTCATCACAAACCAGTTAGGTTTCCTATCCCAGTTCCTATGATACCAGTCAAAGAGTTGTGGCTAAGATCTACAGCATTGAGGCGTGTTTTGTTATACAAAGGTTCTAGTGTCCCTTCTATATTCAGCAATCCATCCAACGATAGATACTGAAGATCCATCATATTGGTCAAGGTGCTCATATGGCCTGACACATTACATCTCCCACCCCAGTATATTTCCCAACAACCCAAATCGAGAGTGGTCATACCTGTGTTGGATGCTAATACATCCATATCACCGACTATATATGTTTCCAATGCAAAAATTTCTCTGATATTGGTTCTCCCAGACAAGTCGGATAGATCAAAAGTAAATCCTGTATTGTATCCGACTTTGATAGCATAGAGATTTGGCAAGGATGGCACAAATGATGTGTCTCCAGTTGCTCTACAATTACCAGCAGGAGCGTTCCAATAACATCCAACATCAAGATATTCTAGATTGGACAGATTTGAGAACTGTGTGATATCTCCATAGATTATATTGTTACTGATGTTGATGGCAGTATAATTAGATGCATATATAGATTGGGTTAGATCATCAATATCAACATCTAGATTTGGATTATCCTTGATATATAGCTGAGATAAGTTTGGGAGTGTATATATGCTTGCAGCTAATGTTCACGATAAATTATTGTTATCCAAATTTATAGACTGTATATGATATTTCCCATCTATCATGCTTCGTTCACAGCCTGATATGCCATACCAGTTACTCCAACATATATTGGAACCATCTCATTGGAACCACTTATTGTTATTGTTAATACTATTGTACCAGTTATCCCCATCGGTAGCTAGGTAGAGGTCGAGCAAGACATCACATTCGCTTTCAGGGATTTGGAGTGATCCGCTGTTGTCCTGACACCAGGTAGGCGTCCAGTCTGCGTGCGTTGCTCCATCCAAGAAATTGGTTGCTTGCCATGATAACATGGTACCAGCTATGATAAGTCATCCCAAGACCATCATCGTATGATGATGTGCCCACTTAGTGGCTTGGAAGTAATCATTCCATAAAGCTTGAGAGATTTTGTGGCTAAGAGTCGACATAATACAGGTATCAGACATATAAAGTATACCCAATTATATCACAAAAGATTGTTTTTGTCAAATTTTAGATGCTTTTGTGTGCATGCTTGAAGCAATCCCATTGCATCATCGACCAAAAACATTATCATACGGCTTATGTTTAGGTATAAGAGCAAAAAAATGAGAGAAGAAGTAGATACTAATTGTGTTGCTATCAAGAAGGAGGAAAAGGGTTGTCATCTATGAGCAATTGTATGTGAGCTAGGCAAGACGCTTATCACCAAAAAGATCAACAGCAATATAATAAATTGAACTAATAGGGAAGAAGAAATATTCATCGATAAAAATGATAAGTACGTAGGTTCATGCTTTGGTAAATAACATTTATCACCAATCTGTTGTCTGATGTTTCAACTCCAATCCTCATACCAACCAGCTTGAGATCAGCCAGAAGCTATCAAGGCAATATTGGATGCATATGACGCTGATCAGAAGTCGGTAACATTGCTCGGTGCGACAGGTACAGGTAAGACATTTACCATGGCAAATGTGATCCAAAAACTCCAGAAACCTACCTTGGTGCTTTCTCATAACAAGACATTGGCCGCACAGCTTGCTACAGAGTTCAAGCACTTTTTCCCAAATAATGCAGTCCACTATTTCGTATCATATTTCGATTACTACCAACCAGAATCCTATCTTCCAGAACAAGGCGTCTACATCGAAAAAGAAGCAACGATCAACAAAGAAATCGAGATGTACAGACTTGCAACAATGGCCTCATTGCTCTCCAGGCAAGATGTGATAGTCGTAGCATCGGTATCAGCATTATATGGTTTGGGACAGAAGCAATTTTTCCAAGATTACACATTGGTCCTCGAAGTAGGTAAGACATACGAGTTTACACTTCTCAAGAGACAGCTCCTCAAGATGCAGTACAAGCCAGTACAGTCCAAGATCGAGGCTGGTATGTTTGATTTTAGAGGAGAATTGCTAGATATTTATTCCTCAACAGAGCAGTGCGTGTATAGATGTCGTTTCAACGAGGAGACATTGGAATACATCGAGAAAAAAGATGGCATTACATTCGAAAACTTAGAAACTAGTAAGTCAGCAATGCTCTGGCCAGCAACACAATACTTGCAAGACATAGAAGATATAGAACTCATCTTGCAGCAGATGGAAGCTGAGATGGAACTCAGAGTCAAGGAATTCGAAGCAGCCAAGATGTTTGTGGAAGCAGAGAGGATCAAAAAAAGAGTGATGTACGATATCCGCATGATCCGTGAAACAGGATTTACCAATGGTATCGAAAACTATTCTCTCTACTTTGATCGTCGTTTGCCGGGTGAAGCACCAAATACTATCTTCGACTATTTCCCAGATGATATGCTGCTGATCGCGGATGAATCACATATGTCGATCCCGCAGCTCAGAGCTATGCCACAAGCCGATAGATCCAGAAAATCCAATCTCATCAAATACGGATTTAGATTACCATCAGCAATTGATCATAGACCATTACGTTTTGAAGAATTGGAAGTAACAATGGGTCTCAGACCTATCGATGAGATAGTAGCAGATGCTGCTGCTATGAGTGAAGCAAATCTTGAATCAGATGCACATATCCAACTTTTGGCCAAAGATCCAGTCAAACTCAAAGCACGTCAAAAAAATCACCTCGAACAATTATCAAGCAAGACCAAAAAAGGAGCCAGGACCTTGTTTGTCTCTGCAACGCCAGCCGTATACGAACTCGAATTATCCAAAACTATCGCCCAGCAAGTGATCCGTCCGACAGGTTTGATCGATCCATTGACATATGTTTATCCCAAAGCAGGGGACTACAATATACTCACAGAAAGTTTGGATAAGTTATTACAGAAAAAACCACATCTAGATTTTTATCTAGACGGTTATGAAGCTAAGTCCAAAGAAGACTTAGAAGCAGTTTTTGGAGCAGGAGGAGAGGAGGTTGTAGTAGATGAACAACCTTAAGACTTACGATAGGGAGTTATGTTTTTTAAAGTATTTTTTATATCGAGTTTGAGTCACTTGATATTTTCGTCCTGTTGGAGATCGCTAGGAGGTGATAGTGTCAGTTCTGTGAGTTTGTATAGAGATTCAAATCTTTCGATAAAAGCATCCAATAGAGTATAACTTCTTTGGAGGAATACTTTGTCTCATCAAGTCATCCTCAATTCTTTGGCCACTCCAGAAGTAGGTTTGGATTCAAAATTTTCTATAGATGATATGATCTTTTGAATGTAGTTTTCGGCATCCAAGAGTATGGTATCATGAATGTGTAGGATATGGCTATATCGATTGTCAGTTGCTGTAGTTTTCTCTTGTTCAGCAAACTGTAGAGCCTCCTCCTTTTGAGAGACCTCTTGTGAAAGTTTATGCAGATCTATCGTATGAGTTGGTTTTTGTGTAGACTTATCTGATGCCAGCATGCCCTTGAGTTGTAGTCTAGAACTGAGTATAAGCTGTTGATATTTGTTGATATTTTTCCGCAATTCTTTGGTGCGATGATCTGCATTTTCATAATCTCTAATGATTTTTTGCAAGATTAATTTCATTTCATTTTTCATTTGTTTGATCAGCTTCTCATGTATATCTATCTGATCAGTATATGGTTTGCGTGCCTGTTTGTGAGCATCAGAATTTTTGTCGGTTCCTTTAAATCATTTGTCTATACCAGACAAATCTTTTTGTAGCGATCCAATCTGTTTATCAGATTGATGCATTTGTTCTTTAGCTTCATAGAGACGGGGTTTTCTTTGGCTGATAGATACAAAATCCTTATCGATCAAGAAAGATAATTTATTGCGACCATTGTTACTAATAGCAGCAGGAGTTTGACTATTTTTTGCATTTTTGGACTTATCTAACAAGCGATTATAGCAGATGGATCTTTCTTTTATACTCAATAGGGATGTATACTCAGAAGGTATCTTCGCAAATTCTTCAAGTATATAGAGTATTTTTGTTGTAGCATTACTGTTGAGTGCAGTCATCTTTGTATCGATAAATGCTTTCTCATAATGCATGAGATCTAGTATTTTATTGGTATAACGAAATGCATCTATCTGGCGAGCATACTTATTTGTTTCGCGCTGTGATTTTTTATGTTCTATAGTTTGAGATTCTAAGTTTTTGGTATAGTCCTGTATGTTGGTTTGTATGTGTTCTGCAGGTTTGTGCAGCACTACCAACTGATTGATATAATCTTCCTGCTGTTCGATTATCACAACGCGCATTCCTCTTAAGAATGGGAGTTCATCACTTTTGCGAAGAGCTATTCTATCTTCAGCTGACTGTATACGTTGTGCAAACTCTCATTTGTATGTGACTATATCTTGTTTTTTCATAAACAATTTACGCTCGGCTTTATCAGATCATGCTTCGGCCGATAGAGAATCAAACTCTGCTATGAACGATTGATCTCTGCGTATCTGTTCTATCTCTTGGTAGAGTTTGTCGATACTGTCTTGTATTTTTTTCTCTTCTTTATCCAATTGTACCAAACTACCTAAATTATCTCTATATAAGACGCCTAATTGTTCCCAATATGGAGCAGATTTATCAGTAGGCTTAGTATTAAGTTCTGAGGCTGCTTTGTACTGACTCTTTAGTTTCTTGTATGTATGAGAAATGGTATTGTAGTTGATATGTTGTGTGGATCGAGTTGCTTGCATATGTTTGAGCTCGGCGATATAGGTATCCATCTTCTCCAGGTGTATAGACATATGCGTATGGATATCTTCCATAGACAGAGTTGTGGCTAGAGCTATTTTGCTGGTTTTGATATGGCTAGTAAGCATAGGGAATTTTGCCAAAGCCTTGAGCATTTCGGATCTTTGCTTGGGATATTCATCCATATAGTCTGACAGAGCATTCTGTATACTACTGAGACGCTCTATGGTTTGGTCTTTGCGGATGTCATACACTATTTGCGTCTCTGTATTTTTTTCCGTGGCTATTACATGAGGATCGATTGTAAGAATCATGCGCAGTTTATCTTTCCCGTTTCTTATGACTATACGCAAAGTATCAGGAGCATCTACATCATCCTGTTCCAACGATATGCTATTATTTAGCCGAATATCATCCAATATGCTCATTATCAACATATCCAAATAAGTATATGTAGTGTATGAAATAACCGATAAATGTCAATCACACAATCCAAGATAATCTCGTGCATTTTTGTGTCATAAAACTATAATCTTTTTATGCTATCCCTCTACATCCACATCCCATTCTGTGACCAAAAATGCGGCTATTGTTCGTTCAATGTTTTGCCGATTGATGGGAAAGATGCGATAAGTAAGCTTATAGATCCCTATGTAGAAGCTCTCTGCAAACAAATTGCCGAACGAGGGACCAAGATGAATAAGCCGCAGGTCAATACCATATATTTTGGCGGCGGGACCCCGACGCGTATTGGCGCAGACAATTTGGCCAAGATTATTGATACTATTAGTGCACATTTCGACATAGAATTGTTGGTCGAGCTCACGATCGAGTGCAACCCATTTCCGCAAGATGAAGTTTTAAGCATCATTGAAACCATAACACGTCGTTATCATACCTTTGGTAGGATCAGACGAAGTATCGGTATCCAGACATTTGACGAAGAGGTCTTGCAGGAATCTGGCAGACTATATTCATTTCCAGCCATCTGCGACTTTCTCAGAAAATTACGCAACATCAAACAGATCAACAATATATACAATCTCGACTTCATTGCCTTTGGCAAACGAAATACCGATGCGCAGTGACAGAGTATATTACGAGATGCAGATAGACGACATTTTTTCCAAAAATTAATTCTCAGCGGCATGGCCGATGGGATATCTTTGTATACACTAGAGCTCTTTCCAGGCAGTGATCGATACAACCAACAAATCCAACAAACCACACATATCAAGGATGGATTGTGACTTCGTAGATATGGTGATGATGATGCAGTATACGAAGAATTTCAGGCCCTCAAACAATCGGTTATCAATGCATGATATGGGAGGTATGAGATCTCAAATTTTGCTATGCCAGGCAAACTTAGCATCCACAACAATACCTATCGAGAGATGGGAAATTACATAGGTTTTGGTACATCAGCTTCATCGTGTCTGACTGGAGATCTAGTATCTTTTGCTCCGCAACAATGAGCCCAAGCAGTTCGTTGGACCAATACCAAAGCTATCGCAGATTTTTGTAGATGAGAATATATTGACGCATCGACTATCCAAGCACTGGACGAACAAGATTATCGTATCGAAAAAGCATTTCTTGCACTGAGAACGTCACATGGATTGCAACATGTTTCATCTTATGCTGATTTGTTTGTCAGCGATTGGGCAGAGAAACTAGAGGAGCGGATGGCCAACGATTATGTATTTTATGCAGAAGATACCTTGGTATTGCAAGATGAGGGTATGGATGTATACAACACCATTATTACTGAACTTTTTGAGAAATTATAAAAGGCGCTCACAGAAACGTGAGCACCTTTATCCATAATTGTTGAGCCAATTGCAAACCTATCGGTAGGCAGGAGGCTAGAAGTAGTGTGATGAATTGGATTGAAATGATATTGTTGAGTTTGGTTTTCCACTGCTTATCAGCAGTATACAGATTTTCAGCTCGTAAATACTCCCATAGCGACAAGAGCGTACTCATAATCAGAGTACGGTCAACGTAGGCTAGATGATATATGTACAAGACATATACCGAGATACTTACGGACGCTATCAATGATACTTGAGCATATAGTAATCTTTTGTCTTCAGATGCTGGTTTGTTGTTAAGATGCGGTAAAAATATAACCGTCACAGCATACGCACCAATCCCTCCGAGAGAAAGAAGCTGCATAAATATCAGACCATAGCTTACCATATCATCAATAGAAGCTGCAGTACATAAGCCTATCATTATTCCAATTCCTACAAACACACTACTTTTGGTTGTAGAGATGATTTTGTTCATAATTTTGATTTTGGTGAAAAAAGATCATATCTATTTATCAACAAAAGTCTATAGTGGTTTAATAATGATATTTCTTCCCACTCTGGATAGTTTCTATTCTATATATCTGTTCGAGTAAGACGAGCTTTGCCAATCCATGAGGCATCGTAATTTTCCCAAACGATATCGATGTATCTACGACAGACTTGAGTTCTTCCTCATCCAGTCCATACGGTCATCATATAATGAAAACTATATTGGTATGTTTGTTGCAAACCAATCACAGATCTTCGGTCTTGAGGTCTTTGCCCGATTTGCTGAGGAGTATTTTGTAATGCTGTGCAAATTTTTTTTGGAGTATTTCTTTGATCTGCTGTGTTTCTTTGCTTATGACAAAAGCAGGGTTATCGTGTTTGTATGGTTTGATATCAAGGATTTCCACAGACTTACTCAATCTCTTCATATACTCAGCCACCGCACTAGCAAAGTGCTTGTCACTGTCGCTGATCGCTACAATACTCCACATCGCACTTGTTTGCTACGCTAAAAAAACTAGATATATGCTATATTTATCATCCACAAATACAATGAAACATAGTATACGAGCTGCGTCGGCAACAGGATGATTGGGTTTGTTGATCGCTACTATATTTGTAGCTATCTTTAGGCCAGATATAATATGATTAGACACAAGGCCACAGCTCTGTACAGATACGGTATGCTTTATAGTAGATATTGCTGATACTCCTATCCAACTCAGGGATGGACTCATGCACCGCACATCACTTGGCAAAAAAGAGTGAATGCTTTTTGTCTTTGATGAACCCAAAAAAGCAAGCTTCTGGATGAAGGATACCTTGATCCCATTGGATATTGTACGATTGGGTTCATGATTTGAGGTCTTGCATTATGTGTCAGCAGAACCATGTCGTACGCCAGAGTGTCCATTGTATACCTATACATGACTTGCGTCGTATGCGCTTGAAGCTAATGCTGGGACGATGGAGAAATATGCTATAGATGTATGAGACATATTTACGCTTCATGAGTAATATAAAAAAGAGCCTCGAAGGCTCTTTTTTAGTATAAACTATTGTGATATTATTCGAGTTCAAATATAACTTGGAGGTTGACAGTAATTTCCGTCTCTCCAGGATTGACTTGTGTGGATCATATACTTCCTCCTGCATCCATAGCCATCTCATTTTTAGCGTACATAATAGGAGGCATAGGATAGTTTTGATAACTTTGATCAGTGATAGTTACAGGATCACCAAGATCCACATCAGCAAGATCTGCCAATTGTTGTGCCTTGGTCTTCGCATCAGCAAATGCTGCTTCACGAGCTACGAGCAATGCTGCATCCATATCATCGACGATAAATGATGTTTGATAGACACTGATCCCACCAATTTTGCTTGCTTCATCGATAATTTGTGCGCCTTTGTCTTCATATTTGTCTCCAGTCACACGCACATCAAGCGTTTGTGTTGCTCTGTATCCGATGATGGTATTTTTACCATCGGATCGGTCATATTCTGGATAGACACTGAGTTGTTGTGTGGCGATCTTGTCGTCAGGTATCTCAAATGTCTGCAAGATAGTTCTGAGTTGAGCAAGTTTGGTATTTACTACCTTCTGAGCTTCTTCAGTAGTCTTAGATAATTCTGTGGCTGATAAACTGATAAGCATTGTATCTGGAGCTACTTTTGTCTTGCCTTCGCCTGCTACAGAAACGGTATTGCTCATACCCATCGGGTTGGAACCAGAATTACTCAATTGTTGACCAATATAGACCAAGCTTCCTGATAAGAGGAGGATAGCGAGGATAAATAAGACATTTTGTTTCATATGGTATGTGAAAGACTAAAAATACATTATCATCTATAGTCTTGTAAGCAGATTTTACAAGAACAAAAAAAGGGCACTACTGAAACAGCAGCACCCTTTCTATTCTGGACGGAAATTCACGTCAGAACCACGGTCAGATGGTTACAGAATATAGGTTAAACCAAGACAAATAAGTGAAGCTAAAACAGCCCACGGCATCATCCTGGCAGTAAGTCCGAAAAACGACATTTCCTCAGGCATATTCGGATTTGCCTGACGAATTTCACGGTAGTACTCAAGGAAACTAAGGTTGGGTGCATTGCCTATATAGGTCAACGCACCGCCATACATAGCAAACATTCCCATTAAAATTAGGGAAGTCCGGCCAAGTGTTTCCAAAGAGGCAGGGTCTGTCCAACCTTGCTGAGCCATCTCTGAGCTCATACCAAGTAACAAAGCGATAAAGTTATCTGCCACAGAGCTAAAGCCCATGATGGCAAACGCCTTGGTTGTTGTGCCCAACGGATGTGCTTCCACAAAGTGGGCAGCAGCATGTTCGATGGGAGGCAAAGCGATAAACAGTGCCAAGAATACAACAACCAACTCTTTGTTACTTACCGAGAAGAAACTCCAGCTATAGCTACCGAAACTCTTGCGAGCCTCAGTACTTACTTTCCACGCTACCTTCAGCACATAAGCCAACACAATGATTTGTATTGCCCACCGTATCAAGTCGATACTTGAGTCAAGAACAAACTTGCTCGAAGTAACACTTGATAGCCACTTATTCAAAGTCGGGGTAATGCTGCTATCAAACGGCAAACCTCTTCCAATCGTAAGTGTGGTGAATAAAAACATCACAAGTGCAGGCCAGTACTTTGCACCGCTAAATGACAACCCAAGCTTTTGCTTCTTGGGCTTGTCAAAACTATGAGCATCTACTAAGTAAAACACCACAACCAAACATACCATAGTTATCAATGCATAATAGCCATTGATGAACCAGAAATCTGGAGAGATGCCCTTAAGTAGAGCAGCAAGTAAAGGCGGTCCAGTAGGAACAAAGGCAGGGCCCATGTTCAATACCAGTAACATAAAGAAAGCAAAGTGATGGTTCTTCCAATGACTACGGTTGGCCCGTATCCAGGTAGGTCCAAGCATTGCTACTACAGCAGCAGTTCCTACTATATTTCCCATCAACATACCAATTACCAACATAGTAAGGTTTTGTTTAGGGGAGGCATAGCCGGCCTCTCCACCCTTAAAATACATAATTTTGCCGAGTGCAAGGGCAGGAAGCACACTCAACAAAAATCCTACATAGCCATACATAGCTGAATACGTATAGCCGCTATATCCAGCATGGATACAAGCAACTGCACATACAAAAGCCAGTGACAGCAGTATTACAGGATAGTTCTTGTGCCAGAAGTGTTGTAACTTAGGCACACTTCCACCAAGGGCTATCGCTAACACCATGATGGGAAAAAAGGCGTTGAGGATTGCAACAGGGTCGGCAAGATAGCCAAGAAACCCTACCAACAATACAATAGCCGCCGATCTAACGGCAGCAACCAGATTTCTCTGGTCCTCGGGGATTTGATACTTTTTCATAATTTTTCTTTTTGTTTTTTGTAGAGATTTGTAGATCCCTGGTTATTTTTATAATGATTTTTGCGCTTGGCGTTTAATAAAACCATAACATTGCCAAGCGCAATATCAGGAGTTTTGTGATAAATCTGTTAAGGACCATCTGACCAAAACGTATTATAGTCAAAACAAGATAAAAGTCAATGAAATATGTATTGAAACATAACATTTTATGTGTACACTCAGCATACTAAACAAAAACATTGCCTATGAAGAATTTACTAAAAAAAATCGAAACAGCTATATGGGAAGCTGGCCAAGGCCAATCCCACACAGCAGAAACCATCACCGTATCCTCAAATTTGTTTACATTGCCTCCTAAGCGTTGGTGGCATATTTGGCACTGGCTATCTCCCAGACCAAAAACATTTGTTGTGGACCACAAAGCGGCTATTGCATTATCAGACGAGGTAGATGCCGCACTGGCCTCTCTAATTCCTAAATCGTCTCTTAATAGATGGCAGCTTGAGCAAGAATTAGAGGAAAAAACAGGATCTCTTGCAAAAGCAGAACTGTTTATCGAATTATGTGTGTATCTTAAGAAGTTAAGATTTATACAAACTCGATATGGCGGCTATTTCCTGAAGCTGTAGATGTATTATCTAACTGAGCTCCCTACTTTTTGGTAGGGAGCTCAAAACATTAGAGAAAAAAATCCTAGCATTTCCCCACCCCATATCTATATATACCACATATATTTAATATATGCATCATCATGGACTTCCAGATCTACAATACACTCACTCGTAATAAGGAACTGTTTACACCTATTGATCCCAAGCTCGTTAGCGTCTATTCGTGTGGACCTACCGTCTATAGTGATCCACATGTGGGTAATCTGAGATATTTTGCTTTTTGTGGACTTTTGGGAGATGTGCTCAGACATGTCTGTGGATACAACGTGAAGCATGTGATGAACATCACTGATGTCGGACATCTCACGGACGATGGTGATCATGGTGAAGACAAGATGGAAAAAGGCGCTCGTCGCGAATGATTGTCCGCACGAGATATAGCCAAGAAATATGAAGAAAATTTCAAAAAATATTTGACCGAATTGCATATATCGTTCGACCAACACCCCAAAGCAACTGATTACATCCCCGAACAGATAGCGATCGTCCAGACCTTGGTCGATAAATGATTGACCTATATAATTGACGGAGACGGTATATATATGAATACAGCCAAGATCGATGACTACGGCAAACTCATGTGACCAAATTATAAGAAACACCTCGAATGATTGAGCTCTGGTGAGAGAGTAGACGACGCAGGCAAACAAAATCCTACAGATTTCGCACTCTGGAAATTTTCTCCAGTCGGTGAACAAAGACAGATGGAACGAGAATCTCCACGAGGCAAAGGATTCCCAGGTTGGCATATAGAATGTAGCGCCATGTCGCAAGCCACGCTTGGCGATCATTTTGATATCCATACAGGAGGGGTAGATCATATATCCATCCATCACACCAACGAGATAGCTCAGTCCGAATGCTCATTTGCACATAAGCATAAGTGGGTCAATTACTGGATGCATTCACAGTTTCTCAATATCGACGGCAAAAAAGTATCAAAATCAGCGGGCGACGATCTCAGTCTTCCCTGATTAGAAAAAAAATGATTTGATGCATTGGATCTGCGTTATTTTTTCCTTAGCGCACACTATCGTAGTTTTCAAGACTTCACTCGAGAGCATCTCGAAGCTGCCAAAAGCACCAGAAAAAATCTCAAGCAAAAAATACAATCACTCATCAAAGACAAGAAGTGATCGATGGGATCTAGTTTGCTTACATTGTCTGCAGAATTATTGAGCGAACAATTGCTTGATCCCTTTGTCAAAGAACTCCACCAAAAACTTATCACCGAATATATCGACGATCTCAACTCACCAAATGCACTAGCACATATCCACTATCATTTGTGAGTTGCGAGTAAAGATATCCTCAACTTTGATATAGAAGAATTGTTTGTCGTACTAGAACGATGGGAACACAATGTTTTGAAGCTCGGATTGTTTGAAGAAGCAGAGGAGCTCGTGATACCAGCAGAAATTACTGCATTGGCACAAGAACGCGTCGAAGCCAAGAAAAATAAAGACTACAAACTTGCCGATATGATCAGAGAAAATCTCGCACAGCAGTGATGGTATATCGAAGATACACCAAACGGATTCAACATCACTAGATAAGTTTTATATCCCTAGGATCGATGAAAAAGATTTTTCTTATGCTATTGGCATTGATTGCTCTGCCGGGATTGTCCTATGCCACTGATTGCCCAACTCTCCAAGGAGACCAACAAAAAAAATGCATCCAAACAAGTATAGATTCTTATGTATTATCTGAATCAGATCATACTTTTGCAGATATGATTGCTTCCAGAATCGCTTCCAAAACAGACACAACAAAACAAACACTTGTTGCCTTAGTGCGTACTATCGAGCAGGGTCCCAAACTTACATTTAATTATCGCACAAGAGCAATACTCCAGTCGGTAGCTGACATTTTTCAGGCAGAATCATTGGCCTTGTGTTTGTCCCAAAAAGGGGTAATCATGTATGGTACCGAACGATGTCCGCACTGCCAAAACCAGAAGAAATTATTTGGCGATGCATTTGCATCGATTCGTTATGTCGATTGCGATCTTTCTCCATGACAATGTCAGGCCGCCAAGGTTACCGGTTATCCAACGCGAGTCGGCATGTGAATCAATAGCCCTGGCCAACAGCCATTGACGGAGTTAGCAAAGACATTTGCATGTCCACTGTAGTAATTTTTATTCATTATCTATAGATATGAATATCCATCCATTATTTGTACATTTCCCTATCGCATTTTTCGTCTTATATGTTGTGATCGAAGTATGTACTCCCAAAAAAGATATTGATTCACCATGGCATCTTGTGAAGACAGTATTGCTTGTAGCTGGACGAATAGGTGCACAAATTGATTTGAGTACAGGTGAAATGGCAGCAGATCAGATCGGAGAAACAGATCTACTCGAAATGCATGAACTATTTGCGAATATAACTACGATAGTATTTGGTATCAATGCGGCTATATATGTATGGGATTATATTGTACAGAGATGGGATAGTATTATACAAAAATATAAAGTCACACACTATCTTGATCTTCTTATTACATACATCAAAAAACGATATCTCCATATTGTGCTAGCAGTTATTGGACTTATAGCAGTGACATATATAGGAGCATTATGATGAGCTCTGGTCTATGGAGTAGATGTAGATCCAGTAGTGCATTTTTTGATAACAACGCTTCCGGGATTGTAATATTTATTTAGGATAATGAACGATATATGTGTGGTATATTTTGATATAAATGAGCCAAAAATAGTGCAGAAAAGATCTTGTTACATGGATTGGAAAGACTCGAGTACCGTGGCTATGATTCTGCAGGTATGCGAGTATCTGATCAAGCTGCAGATATCAAAACATTCAAAGCAGTGGGCAAAGTATCCAACCTAGCTGCCAAAGTCACTGCACAAGTACCACACGATGCCAACTATACGATGGGTATCGCACATACGCGTTGGGCGACACATGGAGGAGTTACGGACGAGAACACCCATCCACACCACGATAAAAATGGCCACTTCTACGTCGTCCACAACGGTATCATCGAAAATTATCACAAACTCAAACAAGACCTTATAGCCAAAGGATATGCTTTTTACGGAGAGACAGACACCGAAGTATTTGCAAATTTACTCGATGCAAACTGGACAGGAAACTTCCTCGAGACAGTAGAAAAATGCCTCACACAAATTAGATGAGCATATGCGATGTTGATCGTCAGTGATTATGCACCAGGTGAGATGATAGGGGTAAAACTGGGTAGTCCATTTATTTTTGGTTATAACGCCAAAAACGATTTCTTCTTCTCTTCAGATAAACAAGCATTAGCCGGTTATGCAGAGCAATTGTTCTTCCTGGAAGACGGCGACTTAGTTCATGTCCAAGGCAACGAATATATCATCAAATCCAATGGAGTCTCTATGAAAAAGAATTTTGAGATCATGGATATTGATGCTCTCCAAGCATCCAAAGGTGACTACAAGCACTTTATGCTCAAGGAGATATTTGAACAACCAGCTATCATCAGACGTATCTGTAAGTGACGTGTCAATTTTGATACAAATGTTTTGATGGCCGAAGCATTTCACGGTATGCAGGATGAGCAATTCAAGAAGATCGTTTTCGTGGGTTGTGGAACATCATATAATGCAGGACGATTGGGGACATACTGGATGCAAAATTTGGTATGAGTAGATTCGTATTGCGAGATAGCATCCGAATATGAATACAAACATATCAATATTGCTGATGATACGCTCTATGTGTTTATCTCTCAATCCGGCGAGACCGCTGATAGTATCGAGTGTCTCAAATATATTAAATCCAAGTGAGGCAAGACGTTTGGTATAGTCAATGTTGTTGGGTCTACCATTTCGCGTCTGACCGATCATGGTCTCTTTACGAGAGCTGGCGCAGAGATCGGTGTTGCATCGACCAAAGCATTTACTGCACAGATTACCTGTATATTGCTCTTGGCTCTCTACTTGGGTCGCAAGAGAAATTTGGACAACCAACAATACGAGCAGATACTCACCGAGTTAGAAAAAATTCCTTCATTGATAGAACAGATACTCGATCAAACCGATGCTATCAAATCTATAGCAGAAGAGTTGTCAGCATACAAAGACTACTTCTTCCTCGGCAGACATTATCATGTTCCTATCGCTACTGAGTCTAGCTTGAAGTTCAAAGAAATTACCTATCTCCACTCCGAAGCCTATCCGGCAGGAGAACTCAAGCATGGGCCATTGGCATTGATCGACGAAAAAATTCCAACCATAGTATTCGTGCCACACGATGCGATGTACGAAAAAAATCTTTCGACCATCCAAGAAGTTAAAGCAAGAAAAGGCAAAATACTCAGTATCTCAGACCAAGAAATTGTATCAGATCGACATATCACTATCCCAGAGACAATCGAAGCGCTCTATCCATTCTTGGGTGCGGTCGTAGGGCAACTCTTATCATACTACACCGCAGACCATCTTGGCAAAGATATTGATAAGCCCAGAAACTTAGCGAAGAGCGTAACAGTTAAATAACATATAAAAAGCACCCGGTCAGGGTGCTTTTTTATTTTTATTTGCTTACAGGTTTTCCTTCAACTTTCACTTGTTCCCAATCAAACTTAGCTGCGGCTGGTGTATCGTTTTCAGGGATGTTGTCTTTATTTGGATTTGGGGCTGTTCTGAACGGGAAGTCTTCTGGAGCATAAAATCATTTAATCTGCGACAAACACTTCGTAACATTTGTCTGCCAGTTGATAGGAGATGAGGCATAGATTTTACCATCTTCATTACCGTATCTAGATAATTGTATGATGGTATGATAATCACCCAAGTGTTGGTTGTTGAGTGTCTGAGCAATCGCTCTAGCACCTGCCAATGCACCACCAAAGGCAAATCTATCTCATCTATCGTTGTTACCGACGTTACCGATATTACCATCAGTTGATAGATATCTACCAAGTGTAGATTCGGCAAAGGCAATACAGATAGTTACATCTCTATCGATGTTGGTATCTTTGACTGCATTGTTCCAGAAGGTAAGTGATCTATAGATACCAACTCCATAACTCTTGAGGAATGCAATAGCTCTATCATCAGTAGTTTCTCCTTCAGCAAATGCTAAGTCAGTAATATCGATAGGTCTTGCGTATTTATCTCTGAGGAATTTGATGTGATATTCATTAGGAAGCATGTCTTTGTCAGCTACTACTGCCAGATCCAATAACTTGAGTGGATCAAGGGCTTCGCCATCTCTATAGATAGAGAAGGTAAGGTTGGCTCCAGGAGAGACAAAACCAGCGCCTCTGGTTCCAGGTTCACCACCACTATAGCCAAGCAATTGTCCTCTTTGCACTATGTCACCAGGTTTTACGACAGATGTATTCATATAGGTATAGACTGAGACGTAGCCGTCAGTGTGGATGACCATCATCCAGTTAATACCGATACCGTCATTATTGGTCACATGATATACGACACCATCACGAGCAGCATAGACTGGAGTTTTTTGTGCAGCTTCTATCTGGATTCCCCAGTGTGGGAAGCCATTGTCTTCTCTAAATTTTTCATCTCAGAAGAAAGTATTGATCTTTTCTACAGGATACACTGGCCATGCAATCACGTGCTCGAGCTTATCTGTTTCTTTTTCTGCAAGTTTTGCCAATGATCCAGCGATATCAAAACTAACACCATATTTTTTTGATTCTATATTGTCCAACAATGTATTGGTTGCCTTAAAGACAGATTTTCTATTTTGAAATATCTCGTCAATACCTGCTGGAGAGAGGAATGTATCTCCTTGATACAATTCCATAAACTGTCCAAGATAGTCTCTTTTTTGTTCTAACTTGTCCAATTCTTGGTTGTATATAGAGATGTTTGCTCTCGCAAGGTTTCTGAGTTGTGTGAGTTTTTTGAGTGTATCAAGTTGTTTATCTTCATTAACTTCCAAAGTATTTATACCATCGGTCATCTCTTTGACCATAGAGGTAATGAGTTGGTCATTTGCTATAGTACGAGCGATATTGTCTGAGTATATCATGAGTTTGACGTCATCTATTTCGCTACCATCTTCGGTATACAGATGCTGTTGTGCTTGGTACAAAGCTGCAGAGAAATCCGCAAGATAGATCTTGAGATTTGCTATGTCACCTCTTGTTCCTGTTACTTTGGCACCAAATTCTTCTATTTGTTTTTGGTAGATAGCAGTCTTTCTGAGGAGTTGTTCTACTTCATTGGTTGTAGATTTTATGTTATTGATCACATTGACGATCTCCGTTCTGGTTTCTCTATAGCTATCAGAGATAGATCCAGATTCGGTTCTTTGTTGTTCATCAAGTTTGAAAAGCTGCTCAGTGATGATATCAACCGATGCTTGCAAATCTCTGAGTTTGCTAGCGGCACTATCCGCATCAAAAGCCAAACTATCTTCATCGAGCTCTACTTCATAATCAGCAATAGCCGTCTCCGTAGGAGCATCGACTTCAGTTGCTTGTTCTTCAGTAGTAAAGGAAGAGTTTACGGCTTGCTGGATAAGTGCAGGATCTACATCCGCATCATTGATGTCAGTAGCCCAGACCATAGGCTGGAGCATTTGTGAGGCTATAAACCCGATAAGTATACCAATACGTAATGTTTTCATAAGGACCATGATGAGTAAATATACCATTATTATACTCCAGGGGTCCTCCAAAGAGTAGAAATTGGGCCATACGCCAAGCACAACAGATTGACAAAGTACATATTGATTATAAAATAACATTATATATCATCGGACCCATGAAAAAAAAACCAAAAACAAGGTTTAACCTCACGTATGATTTAGCTACTCGTCAGTGGTTAGATAACGGAGTACCTGTCGAAAGAAACGGTGAGCATCGTACACAGAAGCTCATCACTACCATGAAAGCAGTTTAACGCTTTTGTGCACACACATTTGTTTGCCAATCCACTGTTTTCGGTGGTGCGGCTTTTTTTTATTTGTAAAAAATACCCAAAACGATATAGCTGATGGGAAGTATGATTTATACTAAAAATACGGTCTATGTCTCAAGTCGCCATCCGCGAATATGATGCCAAGAAGATTGTGTTCGCCCATCTGGGGCAAAAATATCAAGGGTATCTGGTACAAAATACAGCAGATCTCAAAGCCATCCCAGCCTGACAGCGGGTTATCAAGCCTGATCAACTGTTTGGTAAAAGAGGAAAATTATGATTGGTTGGGGTCAAATTAGACGCCAAATGACTCGCAGCACGAGTCCAGAAATATGCGAACAAGAATTTCATTATCAAAGGAGTGACCGACAAGCTCCATACTTTCCTCGTAGAACCATTTGTCCCACACCAGGAAGAGTACTATCTCGCTATCAAATCCACTAGAGACGCTGATATTATATACTTTAGCACCGAATGAGGCGTAGAAGTAGAGGAAAATTGGTCCAAAGTGACAGAGATACAAATTTCTCCAATCGCCTCACTAACCACTAAAGACCTCGTCAAAGTTCCCAAAAAACTCCATGATTTTGTCATTAAGGTATTGGAAGCATACAGATCATACGGCTTTGCGTATCTTGAGATCAATCCTTTTGTCTTTGATGCCAAAGGCAACATTCATTTATTGGACACTGTGGCAAAGGTCGATAATTGCGAAACATATAGACAGCCAGAACGAAAACATATCGACCGAGTTAAGCCATTTGGCACACAATCCTATCCCGCAGAAGAATATATCGCTGCCGTGGACGAAAAAACAGGCGCAAGTCTCAAACTCACTATCATCAATCCCACGGGTCGTATCCGACTTATCTTATGAGGTGGAGGAGCGTCCGTGATCACGATGGATACCCTTTCCAACAAATGACTGCTCGATGAAGTAGCCAACTATGGTGAATTATCAGGGAACCCAGACGAAGATAGCAATAGAGCGTATGTGAAAACAATCTTGGATTTGATGCTAGCAAATACAGCCAAGAAGCAGTATCTCTGCCTTGTCTGATGAATAGCCAACTTCACACGTATCGATGCACTCTGTAAACCATTCGCAGATCTGATAGACGAATATGCCGACAAACTTCGTAAAAAAAATATCCATATCCTCGCTCGTCGTGGAGGTATCAACGATATCAAAGGCCTTGCGATGATCGCAAAAGTCTGTGAAAAAAACAAGATTCCTTATGTCATCCAAGATGCAGATCATTATCTGACAGAGATATTTAGTAATATCAAACTCTAGATGCAAAAAATTATCATCACAGGAGTAAGTAAATGATTGGGATATGCTTTGGCTAAGCAATTTTTGGCAAATGGATGTGATGTGGTATGAATTTCCAGAACCAAGTCTGACCTCGATATTGCACATATAATTACAGATCTTACAACCAAAGAGTGACTGCAATTTGCAGTAGAGGAGATACAGAGAGATCACTCAGACTTTGCATGTTTGATAAATAACTTAGGTGATGGCAAAGCAGAAAAAATTGATGATATAGATTTCGATAGCGCAGATCGAGCGATGAAAATAAATTTATTGGCTCCATTAGTACTCACAACCTGACTTATCAAAAACATCAAAAAAAATGAAGCAGACATTATCAATATAGGCGCAACTATCTGATTTAAATGATACGAACACTTTACAGCATACAGTAGTGCCAAGCGAGGATTGAGATGATTTACCGAGAACCTCCAAGTAGAGCTCAAGAAAACAAAATGTAGAGTAATCGGTGTCCATCCAGGAGGTATGGAAACTCCAGGTAATACAGGTAAAAAGGGCAGACAAAAACAGATGAGTATCATTACAGGCAATGAAAATACATCTATATTTATAGACCCAGAACAAGTCGCAGCATTAGTCCGACAATTGTATTCTCTTCCAAAAAATATCGAAGTCTCTGAAATTATTATTAACAGAAAATAACCATGAAATTCTCCTCATCATCATATTGTATATTTTACGGCAATCACGTCGATGTCTTGCAGCGTATGCTGGACTATGATTTTCTTTGTGGGCGTGATCCCAGCGTCAAAGCCATCATGGTCTCTGATAACGAATGCAAACCGCAGAAGGTATTTTTTGGCGACAAAGAAATATTTGTCCCACAGGTAAATGAGTGGAGCGATCTCAAGAAATACGCACCTTTTGATACACTGATCAACTTCGCATCACATCGTACAGCACCAGCCGTTGTGAAAGAAGCACTCGAAACCAAATTATTTCAAAATATGTTTACCGTAGCAGAATGAATCCCCGAAAAAGATACCAGAGAGATTATTGCTCTCAACAAAAAATATAACATCAATTTGATAGGTCCATCAGTTGTTGGTGGTATCGTAGCAGGTGCATTGCGTGTAGGTAACACAGGTGGATCGATGGAAAACATCATGGCTTCTAAGTTATATAGAGCAGGATCAGTCGGATTAGTCACCAAATCCGGTGGTATGATGAATGAGCTGTGTCGTGTGATCAGCAAGGTCACTGATGGCGTACATACTGCGATCCAAGTAGGATGAGATAGATATCCGATGACGACATTTCAGCAAGTCATCTCGCGATACGAGAAAAATCCTGAGATCAAAATGATTGTGCTATTGTGAGAAGTAGGAAATGAAGATGAAAACATGATCGCAGATATGATCAAAGCCAAGAAGATCAAGAAACCACTCGTGGCTCGAGCAGCAGGTACTGCAGCCGAAAAAATCAAATCTGATGTGCAGTTTGGTCATGCAGGAGCCAAAGCAAACGCAGAACGCGAGACAGCAAGTTTCAAAAACAAATATCTTGCACAGCAAGGAGCTTTTGTCCCGAAGTCATTTGATGATTTTGGTAAAACGATAGGCAAAGTATTTAGTTCTCTCAAAATTTCTATGACCAAAAAAGATGATGCATGAGTTCAGAAAAAATTAGCGACACTCGCGTCACGTCGTGCGACTGTCATTACATCTACGATTTCCGATGAGAGAGGAGACGAGCTTACATATAACGGCAAAAATATATCTGATTTCGTCAAAAAAGGCAGCATTGCAAATGTGATCGGACATCTCCGATTTAAGAAACAATTGCCTGACTATGCACTCGATTTTATCAACACTGCGATTATCTTATCCGCAGATCACGGTCCAGCAGTGAGTTGAGCAAGCAACGCCATCGTCACAGCCAGAGCCGGTAAGGACGTCGTGAGTAGTTTGGCATCAGGTTTGTTAACGATAGGACCACGCTTTGGATGAGCGATTTCTGGCGCAGGGCAGTATTTCTTCCAAGCAGTCACTAACAAACAAACAGCCAAACAATTTATCGATACGATGAAAAAAGAAGGAGTTCTCATCCCAGGTATCGGACATAAAATTAAATCAATCTACAATCCAGATAAGAGATGTGACATACTCTTCAAACTCAGCAAAAAATTTCCTTCACAAAAACATATCACTTTTGCTAAAGAAGTAGAAGCACTCACGACGATGAAAAAACCAAACCTCATACTCAACGTAGACGGTCATATCGCAGCTATGTTGCTGGATATGATGGCATCCATGAAGATGTCAGCAGATGATATGCAAACGTATATCGATGCGGATTTGTTTAACGCACTATTTGAATTGGCTAGATCTATTGGCTTCATCGGTCATCATATTGACCAGAAAAGATTGGGCGAAGGATTGTATAGAACACCGTGGGATGATATACTTTATATGTAATACTGACTATGACTTTCAAAATAGAAGAACTCACATCTGACATACTCACTTCACATCTCGATGATTTTATAGAAACATTAAACAATCTTGTGCCAACTGAAGTAATTTCTCTCGAAAAAGCACAAGAAGTTTTGCAAAAAATTAACGCTCAAGATACGCATATATATGTAGCTCTTCACGACGATGGCCATTTAGTTGGCTCAATTTCTCTCATGATCGAACAGAAGTTTATCAGAGGGGCAAAAATTGCCGGACATCTGGAAGATGTCGTTACCAAAAAATGATACGAAGGACAGGGGATAGCAAGTGCGCTTATCAATCACTCTATCCAAGCAGCCAAAGACGCTCATTGTTACAAAATCATACTCGACTGTGATGCAGAAATGATTCCATACTACGAAAAATTTGGCTTCACCAATAAGGGCATATTTATGGGACAGTATATATCTCTATAACAAAAAAGGTGGCCGGAAATCCGGCGCACACATTTTTTTGATAAACTTTCAGTCATCAGAATTGTTGATGTCCAACTCTTGATTGAAAGGAACTGCATTTGGTTCTTTCGGACCACTAAAACCTGGTCTTTGTGCCATATTTTCAGCTTCTACTGTTTTGGTGGCAGTGAGTTGCAGGCGTAGGCGTTCTTTTGGGATAAGTTTCCCTGTAGACGAACAAATACCATAGGTCTTGTTTTGGATTCGGCTCAAAGCTAATTCCAATTTTTTAATCTGGTTTTCGCTCCGAGTTCTAGACTGAATCACAGTCTCTTTTTGCCAAGGCAAGAGCTCACTCAAATCTTCTTGTTTTGATGATTCAATATTATCTTTAATTTCCTCTATTTTTTTGTCAATAAGGTCCTTGAAAATAAGTAGTTCATCATCAGAATATCGGTGAGTTACCTGTGGAGGCAAATCAAGTTCCTGATTAAATCCTTTGGCTGTTGTGAGGCCGCCATTGCCGTTTGTTTGTTGCTTTTTCCCCATGGTTGCACGTTTTTGGTTTACGATTGTTTTTGTTTGTGAAAAATCAGTATACAGATAAGTCAATATTTTTCAACATAACTTAGCCAAAAATTACTCTATAATATAATCCACCCCGTCGATGAAATAGCCGCCGTTGAAGTCGTCGGCTCTTATTTTCCCGATAACATCAGCTGTTGTACCTTTCTTAAGTTGATCAAGATGGTGTCACTTGGACCAAAACATACTGGTAATCTTCTTGGTTCCGAGATGTGCATGGAGTTTGAGATGGCCATTGCCTCTCGTCCCGACTTTTTCGATATGGGCAATCTGTAGGCCTTTGATGAGAAAAACAGGCTCTTCATTGCCAATCCCAAAAGGAGCTAGTTTACTTATTTTTTCCAATGTTTCAGGAAGTCGTTCATGTTCTTGGATAGTTGTATCTACTGTCAATTTTTTGAGGAGATCTAGATCAGTAACATGTGCGCGTCCATATGCATAGATTTTTGCTATCACTTGATCTACTTGGTCATAAGGACAGCTCATGCCTCCGGCCTGCTTATGTCCGCCATAACGGGTAAGCAATGTTCCTACTTCATTGAGCATATGCATCACGTGAAAATAATCCGGTCATCTCAGACTGGCTACGATTTTATTTTCTTCACGATTGATACTCATGACAACGGTCGGCTTATTGTATTTTTCTGCCAATCTACCAGCGACTATTCCTATAATTCATTCATGGAACTCATCATGGACAGCGATGAGGATATTTTCATCATGATCCACTTGTTGTTCTGCGAGTTTGTATGCAGTTTCTTGGAGTTTTCTTCTCTCGGTATTCATCCCTTCGAGCTTATCCAAGTGGGCAAGCTGTTCTTCACCAGTCTTGAGTAAGATATTGAGACTATCATGTGGACTACCAACTCTACCTCCAGCATTGATTCTGGGGCCTATCATAAATCAGATATGAAAACTATCGATAGGTTTGGTTATCTTGAGATAATCCAACAAACCTTTGAGTGACTTAGGTATTCCATTACGGTTTTTGTTTATCTGTTCGAGTCCCTTCTTGACCAAGACTCTATTTTCTTTGACCAAAGGGACACAATCTGCCACCGTTGCTATAGCGACGATAGGGAGGAGATACATAAAGGTCATATTTTTCTTTTCCTTGTCCCAGGAAGATGTCTCCATCATGGCACAGATAAGCTTAAATGCCACACCAGCGCCACACAGTCACTTGAAAGCATATTGAGGAGATACTTGCGGATTGACGACAGCATATGCTTCTGGCACACCTTTCTCTGACACTTCGTGATGATCAGTGATGAGCAGATCGATATCAAGAGACTTGGCATGGAGAGCTTCTTCAACAGCAGTAATGCCATTATCGACCGTAATGATAAGTTTGTGCCCAGATGCGGCTATACTATCGATATGATGTTTTTTGATACCATAACCATCCTTGAGTCTATCAGGATAATGCACAGAAACATGGGGGTATTTGAGGAATCTTGTGAAAAATGTATGCAAGAGGAAACTGGACGTAACGCCATCCACATCATAGTCGGCAAAGATAGAAATATGTTCATCATTTTTGAGTGCAGTGATGATTCTTTGGACGGCTTTGTCCATATCGTTGAGTAAAAATGGATTGGTCCAATAGGTGGCAATACTTGGATCCAGAAAATCATCTATCGCACAGTCGATATTTCTTATTTTGAGCAATCTGGTAAGCAGATCTTCAGTTTCGTTGTCGTATTGGATAGTATATGGAGTCATTTTGGAACCTTGGAGATAACAAAACGAAGACTATCAGTCTATAGATAAATTGCAATAGCTTAGCTCGACAATCTCTTGCTAAAAATATCTATAAATCTAAAATGTCAATGTTTATGAGATTGGGAAGATGCCAGAAAGTAGTACCCTATGACGAGAAAATATATACAGAAGTGAAGATAAGAATACTATTATCAATCATTCTTGGACACATATACATGTGAATGATATTTTTATTGAGACAACTAAGGCTACATATCCAACAATTGAAACAGCAGAAAATAAAGGGACATATGAAAACACTACAATGATACTGGGTATGCCATATAGGCATGGACCCAACAATATGACATTGGTTGCAAATCTAGGTAATGTACTGCGCGATGCTCATCCCAAAAAATGAAAAAACGCCTTTTCTCCAGGGAGAATATCCTATTTTGTTGGAGATGACGGCAAACCAGGTACACAAATTATTGTGCAAGAAACATCTCCTACTACTGTAGATCTACAGATGGTAGGTCGTGCTCCATATACAAATTCATATGAGATTCCTAGGCAGATAAATAAAATATCGCTCACAGTTGGCGACAATCCATTAGAAAATGCTATAGCTATCACACAAGCGGATATTGCAAAAGTACTTCATCTCATTGATGGTATGCAGAAAGATATGAAGAACAAAGAATATAATGTGTTGCGTTACAGGCTTTTGGCAAGATCTATTCTATGATTGTCCAAACTATATACTGATGATGCATTTCTCGAGGAACAGCAACAAAATTTCCATGGGATACATCATCCAGGAACCCCATTTGCAGACCTTACTGTTGAGGATATGATAGGTATATCTATAAGTAACTATACCCAATCCATCTGTGATCAGTATAATACATATCTAGCGATCATACCAAGTCAGTATATTTTGTTGCCTGATGCCATCAAAAAAGATTTTGATTTTTTTGTCCAAGCAGCTCATGATATGCATGATAAAACGCAAAAAGTACACGATATACGTATGGTAAACAAAAAATGATATAAACAGACTGAGATGATAAAATTATTGGAAAATATTGATACTAATCTCGTCCAGCGCAACAGTCGATTTCACAATACACTCCAAGATATATCCAAACATCCAGAGGTTCAGAAACGATTAGAAATATTTGATTATTAGTTGCATTATTGTGCATGTGCCCATATAATTATCATATATTTATACACGGCATAATGACTATGATTAATACCCCAGCTTCATCATACAACCAACCATATCAAAACAAATCCATAGCATTTTCTATAGATAAATTGCAACAGCACGCAGAAATAAGAGAATTGTGACCAAATAATTGGGAAGAATATAAAAGATTAAGATTGGAATGATTACAAGATACTCCAGAAGCATTTGGCGGTAGCTATGAACAAGAGAACGAAAGAGAAGATCGTGAATGGATAGAAAGATTGGCTAAGCCCGATAGAAAGACGATGGGAGTGTATGTCGATGATAAACTCGTAGCGATTATGACGATAATACAAGGTTTGGTTTTCCCAGATGGGACATCTGATATGGATTACAATTTTCTAGCTGGAGTATATACAGATCCCTTATATAGAGGGACCGGAACTTCTCTCAAATTACTAGATACATTACTCGATTATACCAAAAAACATTTCCCAGCCAGGAAGTGTCTTCTGTGCGTCAATAGCAAAAAATATGACGCCTTGATGCCTGCACAAAAGCTTTATGAAAAAGCTGGGTTTCATATCTATGAGAATAACGAATTATTGCATAAATTAGACAAAAAACTAGATAAGATGTACATGATGATTTTAGATCGAAGTGATGAAGGTCATGCCTGATAAGATCGACAAAAAAGAGGAAATAAAAATACCAGAGACCGAGCAAGTCCCAGTTTCTCCTGATATCAAAAAAGCGGCAGAGGAGCTACTCGTCAAGGTAGATACTGATCAGAAATTAGATGTATTGGCAGATGATGTACTCGATCCAGAGCTCAAGAAAGTTTTTGATAAGATAGATGGAGAGCAAGATGCAGAGGATCGACAAGATCAGACTTTTACTGAAGTTCAGCAATTGGTGCAGGAAAAGAAATATGTCGATGCAGCCAGTAAGATCATAGGTTGGTTGAGTGGTATATTTTTCAAAGATGCAGAAAAAACAGGCTTGGACAAATATGAAAATTTGGATGATGATATAGATTTCGCGTCCTTGGATGATGCGCAACTACAAGACTATATCCACGACATGGATGCAAAGATCAATACGACGAGTAACTACAATAAGAAACTCAAATACACCTATCTTTTGAGCCTAGCCAAAGATTATGCTTACAAAAAAACCAAGAAAATAGAATTGGAACCTAGCGCTCCACGACAATGCTTACAGCATGAGTTACAGCCAGGGAACATATTGCTTCTCAATAAATGAGATAAAGTAAGCGCATCAGAGTCGGGTCCCGCTCACAAGATTGCTACAGCCGGTATCCAAGAAGCTACCAACAGTGTTTGGATGCATTCGGTGATCGTCAGTAAGATAGAAAACGGTATACCATATATCATTCATTCTACAGGGACGATCGGTGTGGATGGCAAGAGTGGTGTCGATGAAGTAAGACTTGATACATATCTGCAGTGATATACTGCGGCTGATATATTGGTCCTATCATGAGTATCTACTGATACTCAGACCTGATTGACTAAGACAGTAGAGGATATCAGAGCAAATCAAATGGGCAAAGAATATGATGAAGGAGCTGCTATCGCTGGTTTGACTGGAGGACTGAACAATAAGGTCGGTATCAAGAAAGAGGATAGCAGTAAAGTAAACTGTGTCGAGGTTCTCGCTGAGACTATGGCCAAGGTATACACTGATTTCAACGCTACCGCCGATATCAAAACCCCAAAAGATTTTCTTCTACAAAAAAACCTCAAGCCCACCTATCTGGCGACACTTGAGGCGAAGAGTATTGGGTAGAAAACTATGCTGGAAGTTTATCTATAGCTGCTTTCATATCATCTTCCGAAACAGAGCGTTCTTCATTTCTATAGTTGACAACGAGCGATACTTTGCCTGTTTCAGTATCTTTATCTACATGCATAGTAAACATTTCTCCCATTCTAATCTGACCTTCCCAAGCTGTAGGCATATTTTCTCCTCGAAAAGTATAGAGCACAGTCTCAAGCCATCGCCCACCATGTATTCCACCAATACTAAGGTTAGAATATGTAGGGTTTCTTTTGATCATTTGAATTGTTTGATAGAGTTTGTTTGCTGTAAATCTAGAAAAAGGTCTCACATCCACATCTTCCTTTGTCTCTATGTCGCATATCATATTACGTTGTATCTGATACACTAGCCCATCAGAGTATCCATTAGCTTTGACGCTTGGGTCGTTTTCATACTGCTTATCTATGACGCCCAAAATTTTTTTAATGTTTTCAGGACTTTTTTCTGGATTGATGTTGAGCCAATCTTTGATTTGAACTTCACTTACAGGCACCCCCAAAGTATTGGCAATTTCTTTTGCTGTTACTTGTGTTCTGTTTTTGTTTGTACCTATTGTCTGAGCGTTGAGTATATTTGCAGGCACTGCATGTTTGATCTGAGCAGCATTTGCTCTAACTTCCTCAAGCCCATCTACAGTAGGAATATCATTTTGGTGCTTAGAATGTCTCGATCCGATGATGGTATGCAATCTTTCACTCATAGAGAAAAAGGAAAATAAATAATTTAGCAAACTATACTCAAAAATAGCAAAATGTCAAGTATTTATACAAAGTACACTATAAGTTGTGGCTTGTGACCAAACCTTTGTTAGCATCAACGGTGATCGTTTCTCCACTTTTGAGTACCTGCGTTGCATTCTTAGTTCCTACAATACACGGTATCTTGAGTTCACGAGCTACGATGGCAGTATGGCTGAGCAGTCATCATTCATCCGTCACAATTGCTGATGCTTGGGTGATGAGAGGAATAAAGGCTAGATTTGTCGTCGTCGCAACAAGTATATCTCCTTTGTTGAAAGTATCTTTGTCTGTAGTGATATCACGAATCATTCTAACAGTTCCAGTAACGAGTCATTGATATGCTACTGTTCATTTGACTGTATGTTGTGCATTATCGGTTGTTGTAGGTGTGAGCTTCTCTATTTCTACAGGATCAAAAACATAACATATGGTTCCATCTATCTGCTCCAATAGTGAATGTTCCTTTCTCTGTGTAATAATAGCAAGGTCCCTCCATAGCGTTCAAGCTGTCAGATATTGTTGGATTTCATCACGTGTGAGATAAATTACTTGATCAATATCTAGCCCAAATCTTTCTCCGATCTCGATATAAAATCCGCGAACATAAAAATATGCTCTCTGTCTGATATCGTTTCTCCATTCTCTATAGTATCACACTTTTTTGCAGGCTTCCAAGAGTATGGATAAATTTTTATCATCCTTGTGTTTGTCCAAAATTTCTTGCGACAATGTCGTATTGTTTTCTTCTGATTCTTGGATTGCCACGAGTTGTGCAGATGCAGATCATTTACTCTGAAGCTCTGTTACGAGTTGAGAAAAATAGTTTGCAGCTAGAGGACCTTCATCCATATTGAGTGTTGCAAAAAATGCGTATTTGTGCGTTAATGCAGCAAGCCTTTGCTTAAAAATATCTTGATCTATATTTCCTTCTTCTCTATCTGCCATGATGTGGAGCGTATCTATCTTGTGCTGGAGAGCATCAGTTTTTTTATTCTGAGAGAGGAGTGCTTGTATGATATTTATATGTTCGTTGGCAGGATATTTTTCTGACAAATCTTTTTGCAAATGATAGGTCAGTGTTTCATCCAGCAAGAAAATAATCCACATATAATGCATCCATTTATCTTCTTGTATGAGAAATTCGCGAAGCTGTTTTATGAGTTCATCATTGGTATATATAGCAAAATGTATATCTTGTAAGCTAGTGCAATACGATAGAAAATTCTCAAATACCGGGACTCATTTTTCTTCAAAAAATGCTGCGAATCACTCTGCATATATTTTCTCTAATATTATATTCATGGAGGTATTTAGTTGCTCTGTATCTACATACCCAGTTCCAAATCCTTGATCTATAAAAATCCTTTGATCAGGAAAATCTACACCAAACAATTCTCTAAATTGCTGGGTACCATAACACCAATTTTCTCACAGTCTCAGTGAGTATCTCTTGGACCAGATTTTTTTCCGATGTGTCATTAGGCTCTTTTTATTGTTGTGATAAGACAAGTATTCGCATCTACCTCTATCAGATCCCCATCTTTAAACTCCGTCATCGCTCATGCATACGATACGATACATGGAACTCACAATTCACGAGCTACTACTGCCGCATGACAGGTAAGTCATCCTGCCTCGGTGATAATTGCACCACATACTTTCATCGCTGGGAGATAATCAACGGTTGTGGATTGTGTTATGAGTATGTCTCATGGCTGTACTTTATCATTTTCATATGGCCCATGGAGAACTCTTACTACTCACTGAGCCACTCATTTGCTTGCCGCGACATGTATCGATTTTTTGTTTTCTTCCTGTGTAGACTTACAGTGTTCCAAAAATGCTTTAGCAACATCGCCATCAAAAGTATAGGATTTTTGCGTATGTGCATCGTAGCAATATGCTGTATAGCTTCATTTTCTGGTTGCCAAAATATCATGTATATTTTTTTCTCATCTCATGCATTGTGGTACTTCATCTTCATAGAGTAATCTCAACTCTTCCTCACTCACTCACAATCTCTGAGCGATAGTTTGACAAACCGGTCTGAGATATCTCCTTGCAAATCCAAGATAATATTCCGCTTCATTTCTGGAGTCAATAGCTAGAGCATAATCACTACATATCTGCAATACGGCATCAGATATAGTATACTGCTTGGTATATTCGTGTATCAAAGCTTGTGTAGATGTCGTGTGATCAACATATTTCTGTGACGCTGTAGCAAGGTCTTCAGAAGATCTAGATATATATTTCTCTAATAGAGGAGTGTAGTGATCTGATCACCACTCATCACCAGCTACAAATGCTGGCAGCCAACCAAATTGTTCTGCTAGTTCTATGGCTGCTTGTGCAAGTGATATTTTACTTTGTTGTATGGATTGAGCATAATTAACCACAGATTGTTCTTCTTCCATCACCGTCGATGGTCTGAGTGGCATGATGAGAGCAAACAATACCTTATTGTATTCTTCAGTATTTGGCTGCAATCAAAGCGATTGTATGTTTTCATGGAGTTGCTTATCCAAGTATGTTTCATTGCGCCATACAATCTGATCGTACACACTAAGCTTATGTACCTGGCTTCTATAATCTACAAAACGCTGAGCTAGATCCATATCCGATAGATTTTTTATTGATCCAATATCTTGCGATACAAAATATTTTTTTACCTCGTCCAAGGTATCATAGACTCTCACCAAAAGTTTGCCAAATCACTGTGGATCATTTTTTCTGATCTCATCAACACGCTGACCAAAACCATCCAGTCCATTTTGTTTGAGAAATACCCATTGGGTAGGTATCTCTTGTCTTAGGTCACAGATGACCGCTGATGAGCTATATGCTCAGAAAAGTTGGTACAAGTTTTCCATCACTTCTACAGGATACCAAGTACCTATATCGAGTGGACAAATTCCTCATCGGATACCCATATGTTTGAGTTTTTGTCCTAGATAATCCTGCCAGATCTCGGCACTATCTTTTTTTTTATCAGATTTTTCCAAAATTTTCACCGTCCCGCTGTCAGCATCTACTTCTACCAAGTCTCCATCTTGCAAAATCTTGCTCGCTACTTCTGTTCCTATAACACAAGGTTTGTGTAATTCTCTGGCAGTGATTGCTGCATGAGAGAGGATTCATCCTGCATCAGTGACAAAGGCAGCAGATTTTTCTACCAATGGTAGATACTCGGGTCTGGTCATCCCAGTTACCAATATATCTCATCTTTCAAAAACTGTATCAGGTTTAGGATCAAGGACAATCCTTACTCTTCATTGTACTTTACCTGGATATGCAGTTTGGCCACTGATCGTTTCTTGTGCTTCGTTTTTTGCAGTGAGTTTCTGTTCAAATTCTTGTGCGCTAGATCAGGAAATATATTGGGTTTTTCCTTGATGGATATAGAAGACAGAACTCTCAAATTGATTTTGCAATACACTTATATCAGGTATTTTTCATACCAATATATCTGCAAATTGCTCTGGACTTGTCGCTAATATTAACTCAGAAGCTATACTATGTTTTTTGCCCAAAGCATCCGCTACATATCTCATATACACTTCAGTATTTTCATAGACAGGCTCTGCGTATACACGAGCCTTCTCAAATGGAGAGAGAGCAGTACTCAATATATCAGCACTAAGATAGTCTACAGAGACTTTAATGATACGATGATAGACTGAGTAGTTGTAGAATGCTTCCAAAAATCTATCCATATCTCCGGCTTCAAAGTTTTTTCCCATGAGTTCTTTGATCGTCCCAAGTATGATGTCAGTATTTTCTATAAGTTTATCAGACCATCACTGTAGAAGAGTAGTATCTTCTTGAGCCATTTTTGCAAAGTGCGTCCCAAATTTTTTCTTGTGTTCTTCGAGGAAATAACATGCGCTATATCATTTGTGCACTATTATGATGGCTTCTTCCAATGATATTCCCATTTTCTCTTGGAGAGATTGCGTATAATGATTGCCAAAATAATAGCATGACAACAAACTCCATCGACCTGCTCGATTTTTCTTTCGCGCCTTCGCCAATAGATTATCTTGAAACTTCTCCACAATTCTTACCACTCCCATATTGGCATCTACTTCTACCAAGTCCCCATTTTTGATAGCGCTCGTTGCATCTTTAGCAGAGAGTATACAGGGCTTCCCAAATTCTCTAGCGACGATTGCTGCATGACATATGATGCCTCATTCATCGGTAACGATAGCGCCACATCTACGCATTCATCAGAGGAACTCTACCTGCGTCATGGGAGATATAAGTATCTCTCATTCTTGTACGGCATTTGCATCTTTTTGATCAAAGACTAAGCGAGCTCTTCCTATAGCATATCATGGGAATGCTACAGTTCACTTTAATTCGTCTACTGCTATATTTTTTTTGTCCCAGAAATGCATAATACCCGTCTCTGACAAAAATTTTTCTACTTCTTGTTTTCCAGTATATTCGGTATATATGCCATTATCAAAATGAGCCACAAATCATTCTTTTCTCTTTGCCAAGAGCTCGTCAGATAGTATGAGATTTTTGTCTTGCTTCTGACACATTTCTTCAAATTCAGATACCGTCATATAGAGAATTTTGTCTGTATCGATGCCAAGTTTTTTGCTTGTTTTGTTGATCGCTCGCATACATCTGACCATCGCGTTTCTTCATTCTTCATACATATAGACCATCTTCTTGAACATGCGAATAAGTCGCTGTTCGTATTCCGACAGGTGACTGATATCGTACGACTCATCCATATGAGAGGTGAGCGCATCTTCTTGAGCCAATAGCTCTTTATATTTTTCTACAGTCCAAGCTTCGCCAAGATAATCTTGATGAATATACCCAAAATCATAGGTAAGTTGTTCGAGCTCTATCGTGTCGTTATGTGCATTGTTTTTTCTAATCGCATTGATGGCATGCTGTTCGCGTTGGATAGCAGTTTTTTGTATAGGTGTTTCGAGAAATCACAAAAATGATGCGGACTGATCAGGCACGAGTTTATCGATGTAGGATTTGATGTCTATCACCAGATCAAATCACAAAAGCATCAAGCCATAGCTGAGTTTGTGGATCTCACTGAGGGCTGCTAAGTCATCATAGCTATTGCCTGGTTCGATACGCACTGCTTTATATATTTCTTGATTGTATTGATCGGTCGATTTTTCAAAATCCTCATTGATATCTTGGATAATATCAAGTACATTGGTCGTATAGTATGCTCTCGGATCTTGTATCAGAAAAACTTGTGGTACATGATACGTAGCCATGATCTCACGATCACGTTTCCATATTACGGGTCATAAATGTATCCCATGAAATTCATAATATGCTCCGGTTGTATATCCCAATACAGGGAAATTTCTTTGGAGTACTTTTTCTCGTGGGACGATATTTGTCTGTGGTATTTGTGTCACAAGCGTAGTAATAGGTCTAGCCTGTAAGATATAGAGTTTACCATCTTCCAGAGCCCATTCGATATCCATTGGCTTGCCATAGTGTTGTTCTATTTTTTCTGATAATTGTGCAAGCTGCGTGATATGACTATCTGATAATTTTTGTACCTCTTGTATGGTCGATTCGACGCTTTCTTCTATAGTGCCTCACTTACTCATATCCAATACAAGCTTCTTTGTTTGATGACTAATGCTCTTATCGGTGATAGATTGTTTAGCTTTACTCCAAATATAATTGTCCGGAGTGATCATTCCTGATACGACAGCTTCTCCCAGTCAAAATCATCATTCCATCATGATTTCATCTCTATTGTTGGTCACAGGATTGACGGTAAAAGCCACACCCGCTACTTCGCTATTGATCATTTTTTGGATAACCACAGCTACTTTGATTTCTGATATATTGATTCCTTTAGACTCGCAATATGCGATGATACGAGGGGAGTCGATGGACTTGTGACATTCCATGATTTGCTCGATCAATGTTTCTCTATTGACGAATAGGTACGTATCAAATTGTCATGCAAAACTATCATCCATTCCGTCTTCTTTGGTCGCACTACTTCTGACTGCTATGTATTGTGTATTGAGTTGATCATATGCTGCATAGACAGCATCTGCCCACTCATCATGATTTTTACCAAAAGCTTCTATCGTGAGGACAAAGCCATCAGCAAAGGGAAATCAGGCTCTCATTAATTCACCAAGAGATGCTCATTTACCACCACAGCTACCTACATCTGCTGAAGATATATCTTTGAATCGTTTGATCGCTCACATTGCCACGAGTAGAGGATAAATTGTTATGTGTTGTAGTGAAATGTAGGTGGCTTGCAATGGTGGAGTAAATAGAATATTATCCTAAATAAATAGCGTTTACTTAATCTGTAAAAAAGGAAAAGGAAGGAGATTTTTGAACGGCAACTGCGCGATCATTCATTGAGGATTGAGCAGGTGTACCTGAGTCTGCACATTACTATAAGGAGCTATGATCTGTCTGCAGTGCCCACACGGAGTACAAAAACTATCCATTATCTCTTCTAGTGTTTTTCATTGCAACATTGTCGATAAGCGATCTTGTGTCATAGTTGTAATATCACCAAAATGTACGTCATCCATAGCACCTACCACCGCTATAGATTCTATGATCATACTTCCATATTGATCATTAGACTTCTTCATCAATGCGCCATTTATAGCACACTGTTCGGCATGCGTAGATCCATTGAAATTAACATTTTCGCAGTTTGCTCAGAGATAGATTTTTTCTTCACAACCACTTACTTGTATGGCTGCTCATACATGAAATTTGGATACAGGTTGGTCTCATTTCTTCCTCGCTTCTATAGCATGATGAAACAATGATTGTGTGTCTTTGGTAGCGCTAGCAAAAGGATAGATTGATACTTCAAAGGCAGGAACGGTATATTTGTTCATTGCACACAAGCGGTATATAAATCAAAATATTATACAATAAAGAACACGAAAGTCAATTAATCGGTATAATAAAAAGAGCGTCTTTCGAAGACGCTCTTTTTGTGGATTATAGTATATGTTATTTCTTCTTCTTTGGATAGATAACAGCATCGATCAAGCCGTATTCTACAGCTTCTTCGGCAGTCATCCACTTATCTCTTTCCATATCATCTTGGAGTTTTTTGAGGTTTTGTCCTGTATGTTTTTGCAAGACACCGGTGAGTGTTGTTTTTACTTTTACCATTTCTTCTGCTTGGATAATGATATCAGTCGCTTGCCCTTGTGTACCTCACAATGGTTGATGGATCATGATTTTGCTATGTGGGAGAGCAAATCTCTTGCCCTTGGTTCCACCAGCCATGAAGATACTTCCCATAGATGCGGCCAATCCGACACATACTACTTGTACATCACATTTGACATATTGCATCACATCGTAGATAGCCATACCACTATATACTTCACCACCAGGAGTGTTTACATATAATATGATATCCTTGTCTGGATCCTTTTTCTCCAAGAACAACATCTGCGCTACGATAGTGTTTACCATCTGTGCGTGTACTTCTTCACCAATAAATATAATTCTGTCTTCGAGCAATCTACTATATATGTCGTATGCTCTTTCACCTTGCTTAGATTTTTCAATTACCATAGGAATTAGGCTCATTTTCGCATTTTGTCAAATAAAAACATCATACACGAGTAATTATACACGTAATTAGACTTCTGGGCGACAATTGCAACTTGCAAAGCACATATAAAATACTAAAACGCAGACAAGTATATATTCTGTATTTACTTTTTTCTTATGTAGTATGCAAAACAAGGGTATTATCAAACTGATGTGTCTCTGATTGGGTCTATCACTTACTGTTGTAGGTATGGCTAGTGCCAATACGGGATCTACAAGCACAGGAACCACTACACCGCAGCTTACTACTTCGCAGAAATTAGAAAAGCAAAAAAAAGATGCACTCGATGCATTAGAAAAAGCATACTCAGGATATATCAAGACTGCGACAGGATTGTCTGTGGATAATGATCCTAATTTCAAAAGCTTAGCATGTCTTGGGGTTATAGATAGCAAGCCACTGCTTACGGCACTGGATGCAGATAAGAGTAAACTCAGAAATCAATTATTGAGTGAATACGTTGATCTCAAAGGGATGATAGACAAATACAACCTTGGTTTGACGGTAGATTATGCGAGCGTCAACGCACAGATAGATACCTTTGGTGATATTTACAATGCGCTGACATTGCAATTATTTAACACATACAACGATCAAGCACTTGATAGAAAAGAAACAGTAGCGGAGTATGCAAAACAAAATTCATGATTGCTCGCAGATATGAATATCAAGATCACACAGTTGGACAAGATTGCATCATCATATGCAGAGTTACAAGAGACATTGACTACATTTAACGCACAATACTTGGCACAGCAAGGTAATATTTTCGATATCCTCAATGATCAAAAAAAAGTAGCACAAGATGCTTTGGCTACTAAGATTGAGCTTATAGTAAGCAATCAAACCAAGAGATCTACAAACCTCGTAGGCTACATAGAGTTACTCCAAGCCAGACAAGATGAGACTGCTAAATTATATGGCTTAGATTTTGATGATGCGATCGACAATGTTGTCGGCCAATGGTACGACGTACAATTGTATCGTGAATTAGAAAAACAGATAGCAGATATCCAATCAGCATATTACAAAGATGGCGCCATCAATTGTACATCTATAGCTACCACTACCACAGATTTGGATGTATATATGAAAGTCGTATTAGCACACATAGGATCTGTCAAATCCAAACTCCAAAAAGGGACAAATGCATTGTCATCAAGTGGCGCAGCTGCAGATATCAAAGACGCTATAGCTACTACTTTGGCAGATTTGTATGGTGAAGGGATGCAGACATATGAAGCAGATTTCAAGAAGTTTGCTACAGATCAATATAGTGCACGAGTAGATAAGGGTGGGCAACAGACAGACAATCTTACCAATCTCCAAGAGCAAAAAGCGAGTTATGATAAACTCTCAGCATGAGCAGAAAAAGACGCACTCAAGCAAAGTATCATAACTAACGCACAATTATTATATGACAAAGCAGTAACCAAAACTATCCAGGCAAGCGCAGCAGCCATGCTCCAGGCTATGGGTATTTCTCTCGAACCTACAATCCCAGAAGAAGAAGTTATAGAGTCCAGCAATCCATTTGTATCTGTTGTGCAAAAACTTGCAAACAAGTCATGAGATGCAACTAGGTTCAAACAAATATTGTCAGGAGCGATCACTACATTGGAATCCAAGATAGATAGAGCATCAGGATCTACGAGATCAGTGTTGCAACAGATCAAGGAGGCAGTACTCATTTACATCAGCGCCTAAGCTAGGAGTTGATGAAACATACGAGAGGATATAGTCTATTGGAGATGGTAGTAGTAGTCGCCGCATTGGGGATATTACTTGCGATAGTTTTCTCATTGCTTCAAAACGCGTATATCGTCAAAAATCGTATCCAAGCCAGACAATCAGTTATCCAAGGGATGCATTATTTATATGAGAAGATAAACCAATTTAGCCAAGATTATACGATCGATTACGAAGAATATCGAGCTAGATCTATGGTTGGATGTGATCAGTCTCTGTGATCTCAACGAGATGTCTGAGAAGATGGTATATGTGGAGTATTTACTGCATACGGTAATTATAATAGTATCCCAACATTGTGATCATACGATAGACATGGACTCTATTATTGTAGTTCGACTGATGATCAGCTTAGTCCATTGGATCCCGATTATGTTATCCAATCCAATGGTATGCTCAACGGCGAATGATGTGTGAACCAAATAGAAAATATAGCACACTTATTTCCCACCAGTGGGACGTATTATCAATCCTACGGTCAATATGCTAGACAATCCTGGGATGTCCAAGGAGATGCAGATGGGACATGATGAATAATAGAATTTGGTAACGAAACATGGACCAGAGACGGGCCATCAGCCATAACAGATACTGGCATACAGGAAATATATCTTATCAACAATAATGATACACAAAGACTGTACATCAGACGTCGTATGATTGCAAGCGGAGATCGAAATGGGGATAATATCATTAGTGAGCCAGAACAGCATTTTATCATCGAGATATTGAGACTCAAGGGAATAGACGCAGGTAGTGAGCACAATCAAACAAATGAAGCAGGTGGCGTTGCCGATGGAGATATCGATACATGGGCTTGTGATGCCGATCAATGATTTATCTGTTCAGGAATAGCTGTTGGTGCACCATATACCGATATGTACGTACCAATAGATATATATGATGGATGGGTTCAATTGACCGAAGATGATATATCTATCATAGATCGATCCATACAGATTAGTCCAAACAAAAATCCACTATACGTTGCTGATGAGCTCGATAATCAAGTGTCTCCATATATCACTATTAGTGCTACTGCAGTACCATACGCCAAGATATGGCAGCAGAAGCTCTGATTGGATACCGATTTTGTGAAGTACGCATATACGGTAGGGACAACTTTTGCGGCTAAGACCATCTATACAAGATAAGCTTGCTTCCGCTTGCAAAAGCGACTATTTTTGCTAGATATAAACCGATATTTTATAGTATATTTTTCGCATGAACCAAAAAGTATCAGAACGTGATGTTCGTATAGCCAAGGTCCAGCAGTTGAGAGAACTTTGAATCAATCCTTATGCTGCACAGTATGACAAGATACATACAATACAACAAGTTATTGATTTTGCTGATACTAACAAAGAATTAAGAGACTCTGAAGTACTAGTGCCATCTCCATATATCCAGATATCTACTGCTGGAAGGGTTATGCTTACCAGAACACATGGAGCACTCACATTTGTGCGTTTGCAAGATGAAACAGGTATTATACAAATAATGCTTCATAAAGATAACTGCGCGATACATACCCAAGATCAAGGAATACAAAAAAATATAGGAGATATGTCAGCATATAAATTTTTTGAAAAATATGTTGATGTGGGTGATTTTATAGGTGTAAAATGAGAAGTATTTAAGACCCACAAGGGGGAATTGACTATTTTTGCTCCAGAGTTTACATTCTTAACCAAAGCTATCAGACCATTGGGCGATAAATGGCATGGTATTGGAGAGGATGCAGAAAATGCCTATCGCCAGAGATATCTAGACATGATATTCAATACAGATAGTTTGCAGAGGATGCAATTTAGAAGCAAATTTGTCAAAACTCTTAGAGAATTTTATCGATCACAATGATTTACTGAATTAGAGACTCCAATACTAGGGAATGCAGCAAGTGGGGCGGCGGCAAGGCCTTTTGTAACACACCACAATGATTATGATATTGATGTATTTTTGAGAATTGCGCCAGAAATTGCGCTTAAGACTGCAACAGTCTGATGACTAGAAAAGGTTTTTGAAATAGCAAAAAACTTCAGAAATGAATGATCAGACCCATCGCATTTGCAAGAATTTACATCAATAGAGCATTATGCGGTATATTGGGACTACAAAAAAAATATGGCATTTACGGAACAGATGTTTGATTATGTTTTTGATACACTCAAATTAGACAGAAAAATCCAAGTAAAAGATAAAGAATGAAATATCAAACAAGTAGATTTCACAACCCCATGGAAGAGGATAGATTATATCCAACAGGTAAAAAATGATAGCGGTATTGATGTATCTTTATACAAACCAGGTGATGAAGCAAAACTCAAATCAGATATCAAAGCAAAAGGGCATAATCGAGTAGGATTAGAGGAGCAGACAGTAGCAACGATGATAGATTACCTATACAAAAAAGTAACAAGACCCCAATTATTGGGTCCACTGTTCATCTCTAATTATCCTAAGACTATGCAACCGCTTGCTCGTGTAAGTGATGCAGATGCCAATATTGTAGAACAGTTCCAGGTAGTGGTTAATGGTTGGGAAGTTATCAAAGCATATTCAGAACTTGTTGATCCAATTTTACAGCAACAAAATTTTGATGATCAAGCAGATGCTGTAGCAAAAGGTGATGATGAAGCAACCAAAGGTGATGATGATTTTATTGTCGCTATGGAGTACGGTATGCCTGGGCAGTCCGGTCGATGAATGGGTATTGATAGAATGGTAACATTACTGACACAACAAGATAACTTGAGAGACTCTATACTATTTCCACTCATGAAACCTATCCATGAACAAACTCACGAAGAAAGCGCTCCAACAATGACTCCAAAAACTACTCCACAACAAAACACACCAGCAGTAAAATATGAAAATGTCCCATCTATATCCGACTCACAAAAACTTGCTGACAAATATCTGACCGACACACGCAAGCATTGTGAACAAGTAGGTAAAGTGATGCAATATTTTGCCAAGAAGTTATGACAAGATGAAGATCCTTGGTATATTGCTTGATTGCTCCATGACGTGGATCGAGATCATATCGGCAAAAACGCTGACAAACATTTGGGAGACGAATTCCATGCTATCGTATCGGAAATTAATTTGCCACAGACATTGATCGATGATATCCGTTCACATTATACAGAGAAGACAGGAGTGCCAGTAGATTTGCTTATCAGAAAATATCTATCGGCTATCGATGAATTGTCGTGATTGCTCTATGCGTATTCACTCATGAGACCAGAATGATTTGCAGGTATGGAAGTAAAGTCAGTGATGAAAAAGATCAAAGATAAAAAATTCGCAGCAGGAGTAGATAGAGAACATGTCAGAAATTGTGAAAAATATTTGAGCATCCCATTGGAAGAGTTTATCCCACAAGTCATAGAAGCTCTACAGTCGTAGTCTTTTACTATATGAGTTTGATGAAAAAATTTATTCTTTTGGTGCTAGCATCGACCCTTACATTTGCTAGCACAAGCGCTGCATCGCAACGAGATTCGCTTATAGAAAAAATAGACCAATCTATGGCAAGTCAGACCTATGCACAGCAAGTCAAAACACGAGAAGGTATCAAGAGTAAGATCATAGCCGCATCATCCAAGGCATCTGATACATCCAAATTTGAATCTATCCTTGATGCAGTCAATGATCACGTTGTTGATCTCAAAAAGAATCTAGAAAACAATCAAACCAGTGTCAAATGATTGCTCTATCAACAGATCAGAGAAGGAGTATTAAACAAGACCAATGAAATTAGACTAGACCTCGATCTCCAGCCACTCAAACTAGACGATACGTTGAGTTTGATAGCAGAACTCTATGTAGGATATATAGATAGAACAGATGATTTTAGTCATACGACTGAGGGAGGAGTTACCTTTGAAGATAGGATCAAAACCTCAGGATATCCATTTGCTCTCGCAGGTGAAAATCTTGCCAAGTGATATACCGATACTGATGCGGTGATGAAGGCATGGATGGAAAGCCCAGCTCACAAAGACAATATCGTTAATCCCAACTTCAGAGATATGTGATTGGCATACAAAAACGGTTATCGAGTCCAAGTCTTTGGTATCAAGACTATTCAAGATTAAATTTTATTATTGTTGTATTAGAGTATGTATCGCCCAGGATGATTCCCCGAGTACAGTCCCAAACAGCAACAGATTTTTGATGCTATCTACGGCACCATTGCCCAAACTTTTGCCCAGTACGGTTATCAGCATATCTGGACACCTGCAGTAGAAAATACAAACATACTCAAAAAATGATGAGAAGAATCATCCAAACAAATATTTGGTCTCTATGGCATGGCGCAAGGTCCAGAAGACGCAAAAGATTATTCATTGCACTTCGATCTTACTGTCCCATTTGCTCGTTATGCACTTGATCGACAAAACGAGTTAGCGTTTCCGTTTAAGCGTTACCAGATCCAACCAGTCTGGAGAGGCGAAAGAAACCAGAAAGGGAGATACAAAGAGTTTCGACAAGCAGATATCGATGTGATCTGGAAGAGCAAAGAAGATAAATGATACAACGATATATATGATGCAGACTGTATCATCGCTCTTGCCAAAGCGATAGAGTTTGTAGGATCTCAGATAGGATTGGAAATCAAATCACAATTTCATGTGAACAACAAATTATTTACCTATGCATTGATAGAGCTTATAGCAGGCAAAGATCGCGATGCGCTATTAAAACTATTTGATGGATACCACAAAATTGCCAAAGAAAAATTTGCAGAAGAACTTACCAAATTAGGGATAAAAGACTCACATATAGATATATTGAATGTATTGTGTGGTAAAGATATAGCACAACTCAGATCATTTACTGCATCGTCACCAGCAGCACAAGATGCTTTGGATAAGCTTGAAGCAGTGACGCAAAAATTGGACGCAGCAGGGGTGAGTTATATCATAGATCCATTTATCGTGCGTGGATTGGATTATTACACCGGCACAGTATTCGAAACATTTGTCGATGGTAAGATAGAATTGGGCAGTATCTGTTCAGGATGAGCATATGCAAATCTTACAGACTTCATAGACAAGAAGCAGAGCTTCTCAGGAGTTGGATGAAGTATTGGGCTCAGTAGATTGCTCAGTATTTTGCTCGAAGATTACGATCTAGAAAAAACATTTGTATCTCCAACACAGACATATCTGATCGTTAATGATGGCAAGTTTGCAGACACTGCACAAAAAATTATTGCACAGTATCACGCAGACAACAAAGTCATAGAGTTGTTTCCTCTAGCCGAAGACTTCCTCAAGCAAATCAAATACGCCCAACAAAAAGGCATCACACATATCATCAAAATTAAATCTGATACAGAATACGAAGTAGTAAAAACTGACGAACGTCAGGGAAAGATTTATAGTCTATAGATTGCGATGTCATTACTCCAGTTTATCATCATCGTCGCAGCACTTATATTTGTGCTGTTTGGTATCGACCTATACAAACGCAAAAAAGCTACCTTGCTGCATTTTCTCGTATTTATCGGTGGAGGAGCAGTGCTCGCACTTTTTGGATATGATATCGACTTACTCAATAAATTTGGTACATATTTTGGTGTAACGAGAGGTGCTGATCTGATCGTCTATGCGTCTATCATATTATTGTTCTATTTTTTCATCGACCTGTACAACAGACTCACCAAAGATATCACTCAGCTCAGTAAGCTTGTGACACAACAGGCTGTCGATCAATCTCGATCTACGCATCATATGCAGATTGAACAATATAAAAATAACAAACCCGAAGATGATTTTGTATTCTTGATCAGAGCATACAACGAAGCACAAACGATTGGTACAGTGATTGAAAATATAATCAAAGCATGATATAACAAGATACTCATCGTAAATGATGGATCTACAGATACCACACAAGATGTCATCCAAGAGAAACAAACAACATATCCTGACGCATTGATCATAGATGTCAGACATGCTATCAATAGATGAGATAGAGGAGCATGAGCAGCAACCAAGACAGGTTTTGCATTCTTGCAACAACACGGCGCCGATCTCCAGATCAAGCGAGTAGTATGATTTGATGCTGATGGGCAGATGGATATAGCAGATATGAAAAACTTTACCAAGGCCATCCAGGAGCAAAAAGTTGATCTCTACCTAGGGTCTAGATTTATAGCTGGAGCTGCTGCATATCAGATTCCCACACTCAGAAAATATATACTTGGTATAGCAAAAGTCGTCGTCCGTTTGATGTATAGCAATAAGGTATCCGATCCACACAATGGTTATAGAGTGATGTCTCTAGTCGCCATCCAAAAATTTAAACTGCAGTCAGATGGCATGCACTATGCCAATGAGCTCAACGAGCAGATAGTAGCACATCGTATGTCATATCTTGAAATTCCGGTACATATTCATTATACAGACTATAGTTTACAAAAATGACAAAAAAATAGTAACAGCATAAGGCTCGCAATTGAGATGCTGTACAAGAAATTCTTTTATAGATAACCATATGGATATGGCTGGTGGCAATAATGCAGAAATTCCTAAAAATTTGGATGAATGAGATATCGGTAATTATGGCGGCACAGACCAACTAACCCAAACTAATTGTATAGATATGAAATGACCAAATTGTTATACAGGAGGGAAGAAAGAAATACTAGATGTTTTTACGACAAAGTCAGCTAGTAGCCGTGAAGGAAGTCTAGCAGAAACTGTAGGAGAAAGATGATCCAAAGAAGAACGATGATTTTCTGGTCGTCCACAACAAGATTAGAAACACAACAATCTTTTTGTGCTTCTTGTTATTTGTTCACATCCATTTTCTGTTACCAGACATGTATCTTCAATTCTAATTCATAACTTGTCTTTGATATAGACGCCTGGCTCGACGGTGACGCACATATTTTTCTGGAAATATTTTTTAGATCTAGGGCTGATACGAGGTCATTCATGGATCCTTGTGCCGATGCCATGGCCGAGACTGTGGATGAAATATTGATTATGATCTCAGAGAGTTTTTGTCACGACGATATGGGAGTCTTTACACGACCTTCCTGGTCTGATAAAATTGATGCCATCGAGCTGACTTTGGAGGACGAGATTGTATAGATCTTCTTCTTTTTGTGTTGGGTTTCCGACATAGATAGTTCTTGTCATATCCGACATATAATATTGGTACACGAGACCAAAATCTATCACCACAAAGCCCTTGAGCTTTGCATCACTAGGTTTCCAGTGTGGATGAGCTGCGTTTGGTCATGCCGCAACGATAGGAGAAAAGCTTGGCTTACAGCCAGCTTTTTTGATCTGCGCCAAAATCCATTGTTCCAGTTCTCTTTCTGTTTCCCATACAAAGTTTCTCTTCATACGATCAAAAATCGCATCCGTGAGTTTGCATGCGTGTTTAATGAGAGCTATTTCTTTGCTATTTTTGATCTGTGCCATGATGGTTGTGTAATAAAAAAGGGACAAAAGGCAAAGGCAATAAGATTGACATTACCTAGGATTTATGTAGAAAACATACAAAGAAATAAAATATATCACAATAAAAAATACTGCTCACAGTTTTTTTATAATGTTGATAGAAAATGGCAAATAATTTTCCTAGTCATGACTTAGATTTTCCAATAACAGAACTCAAAGAGGGAGATCGTATGACATTTGTAAACATAGTAGATACTCACGGCCACGGTAGACGAAATGAGTATAGACAAGATGGTATAACGCCAGCTGCATCAGTAGAAGAAGCGAGAATGGGAGGAACTGATACAGTTTTTCTTATGCCAAATACAAGTCCTCGTATTATCTGACCAGATAGCGTTTCACAATATATTGCAGAAATAAATACAATAAATTTGGGTAAACAGTATGTCCATGTAAATATTAATGATGACCAAAAAAATCACGAAGAAATAGAAGCATCACTACAACATCAAAATGTAGTAGGTATCAAAATTTATCCTGATAAAGTAACTACAAATTTTGATGCTGGAAGCAATGAAAACGAGGTATCCAAATTGACTCCTAAGCCATGATCGACGTTACGAATAGCAGCTGAGCTTTGTGAAAAATATAACAAAACTCTTACAATTCACTCAGAAACGCCCTTGAGAGTTGGCGAATCAGATGGAGCATTGGATTTTGTGGTAGCAAATGTTTTACCATTGGCTGAAGCATTTCCAAATGTAGATATAGTAGTCGCTCATGAAAACCTCATCACATCAGCTGAATCTATAATCAGACACAACAAGAAAGCTCTCGACAAATGAAACAAAGCAAACGTATGGATGGAAATAGGGGCAAAATATATGCTGCTAAACCGTGAAAATCACTTGTATCATCCTGATACTCCATATGGCAATCCACTATATAAATGCCAACCTAGATTGAGAGCGATCCATAATAATTTGTCGCTTGCATCACTCATAGCTCGTGTCGATGAACCTGGAGTAAATATCGTATTTGGTAACGATCATGCCCCTCATCCTTTGTACAAAAAATTGGGCTTCTGATCAAAATCTGATATGGAAGATTATTTCCTCAGCAATTTCGGCACAACCAATTTTGCAGATATTATAGAGCAAGGATGATGGAAAGATATGAAGGATCTCTTTACGCCTCAAACTTTTGAAAAAGCAGCCGGAGGGATAGCAGATTATAGACATACGGTAGAAGCTTCTTTGACCGCCGCATTACAATTATCTGAAGATGCAAAAAGATATCCAGAACTAACTATAACATATGGCAACTTACAAAAATTCCTCTCAGGAAACGCGATGCAATTATATAGTGCGCTCCAAGGTCAAGGCAATGGAACAGTAGCTTCATTTGAAAGAGGACAATATCGTCCGATAGAAGATTTTTACAATGGTGGCGTATACAATATCTGGAAACATCAAGATCTTCAATTCAAAAAAACACCATAAATTTTACTAAAATTTCATCCACATGAGTATCAGAGCACACGCACTTCGCCATCTACACAATGCAGCAAATGGCGCATACATATACGGACAAGATCCAGAAAGAATGCATGATCTGATAGTAAAAGAGTGGGCTCCAAAGTTGGAAACCAACCCAGTCATCATCAATCAATTATACAATGCACTCAATGTAGATGACAAAATTTTGGAGACAGAGTTTTTGTGAACTACATACAAAAATCCTGTAGGTCTAGCGGCTGGTTTGCTCAAACAACCATTGGGACTTAAATTTTGGGAAGCGTTATGAGTATGATATATCGAAGTAGGAAGTATATTGGGTGAGCCACGACAAGGTAATGCTAAGCCTAGAATTCGAAGATATCCACATCATCAAACAGGTGGTTTGACCGTTGTCAATCAAATGTGATTGCCACAACAGTGAGCAGAATTAACAGCTGCACAATTTCAGCAGAGAGAAGATGATGGCATGATGCCAAATATTCCAGTATGGGCAAACTTTACTAATACACCTAGACCAGGCATAAAGCTCCAAGAACAAGTAGAAGATATCAAAATATCTATGAGGTATATGTGGGATTATGCAAAAGTATTTGTCATCAATGTAAGCTGTCCAAATACAGGAGAAAATCTCCAAGAACAAGTAAGAGAATTGCTTGCTCCTTTGATACAAGCACGTAATGAATTGGCTCAAGAAAAAGGAGAATCAAAACCTATGCTTGCAAAGATAGGTCCAGTAACAAGTAATGACAAAAAACGATTAGAAAATTATCCTCATTTACAAGACAATACGGTAGATCAGACAAAATCAATGTTGGACACATTTGTAGATTTAGGTATGGATGGAGTAGTAGCTACAAATACTGCCAAAGAACACACAGACTTGAAATGATTGAGTCCAATGGATGATAACAAAAATCCTAGATGAGGCATGAGTGGCAAAAATTTGCATGAAAGATCACTAGAGACAGTTGCTATTGTCAAACAACATACAGGTGGTAGCATAAAAATAGTATGACTTTGAGGTATTGGTGCAGGTAAATGACCAGCAGAATGGCAACAGTCTGCGGGCGATATGCTCCATGCATGAGCAGATATGGTACAGATGTATAGCGGCGTAGTAAATAATCTAACAAGTCCACATTTTGCCAACAAATGAATAGCATCATATAGAAAATCTGAACAGTTTATATCACGTGAGTTAGATCAAATATTGAGAAAAGTAAAAGACTAGAAATATGGATCTTAGTGATTCTTCATCTCCTTGTGCATCTGTCTATCCATATCTTTTTCCTTCAATATCTGTTTCTTCTCTATCTTTCTACGTAATTTTCCGACACCGAGTTTGATCTTAATTTTGCCTTTGAGGGAAATATATACTTCTAAGGGCACGACAGTCAGTCACTTTCTATCCAGTGCTGATGATATTTTTGCGAGTTCTTTTTGATTGAGCAGGAGTTGTCTCTTTCTTTTGGGTTCATAGTCGGGCACCATCACACGACTTGTTTTCTTGTACAATTGCACATCGAGATTATAGAGCCACAAAGCCTTGCCAACAAATCACGCTGTCGCATCCACGAGGTTTGCACTTTTGGCTTTGATAGATTTTACCTCATGCCCAAAAAGGACAATACCTGCATCATAGGTATCCACTATATCATAATCCAAATTGGCACGTTTGTGCTTGGTGATGGTAAGCAAAATTTAGTCTCTATGGAGAGTAAAGGAGCTGAAGACGCTATCCACACGTACGCGGAGATGTCTATCAGTTTGCGCAAAATTTTTGCTACGATACAAGTCTGTATCGATTTGCTCCAAATCCGCAAGCTCCTTTGTATCTATCCAGTTATCCAATTGTACTTCTATACCTATATCGCTAGGAATAGTGAGATCTAGATCGCTCCATCGCGCTTGTATAGTGAGATATTCCAATGAACCTATGCTTGGTACAATAATTTCCTGATCCAAAGATCCACCAATCGTACGCAAACTTTTTGTACGAAGATCGCTGAGATCCCATATATTGTCCGATCGGAGTTGTTTGCTAGCGATAGACATAGATTTGTTGCTTGGGAGTCAGAGTGCTATAGAACTTTCTGGTAGGGTGATGATATTCCAGGTATTTGATCATGATACAAAAATGCTTCAAGATTGTGTATAGAGATCAAGTGATCTTTCACCGCTTTGCGTTGCATCGATGACATTGCTATTTCACTTCCCGACACTCATCGTACTTACAGTATCATGTATATATAGATTGATTGTACTAGCTTCGCTAAGACGCAAACTCTGGGATCTGCTCGTCTGCACAGGGTCATTGATAGCTAGACTATCATATAATTCAAAATATGACATAGCTGCAACGACAAGTAGTATGATAAGTCCACCGACGGCTTTACCGATCCATGATTTATACCAAAGCAATCCCAAAGAGAGAGCAATGATGATAAGTGGATATCGAGGGTAGAGGACTATGTGTTGCAATGTCAGATGGATGATATTTTGCTGTTCTGCCGAGAGAGTAAACCCTAGAACGATGATAGCGATGATGATCGTTGTTCTCAAGAATCCATAATGACGATAATCTTGGACAGGTAAATCTGTATCTTTGTCCTCATATACATACGGCTGAGAAATCGGCGTTGCATCGATAGATTCGAGCAAGGGTTCAGACTCTATTAATTCTGTAAGAGATTCGGCATCTATATTTTCATCATCTACAAAAGGATCAGCGACTACCTCTTCTATAGGCGTTTCTTCAGGCACAGTTTTGCCAAATGCTGCATAGATATCCTCTTTGTGGATCATGTCATTATTAGACATAAATTATTGACTTATTCTATCAATTTTATCTAATAATGCAACAGTCGTTTTATGCTTTACTGGATCATTGCTATCGGTCAGATAATTTTGTATTTCTATTGGTAGTTTTTCTATATGGACTCTATATGGTTTGCTATCAGAAAAATATCTTACTAATCTAGAAGAAAGATGCATGCCTACAGCATACTTATATCATTTTTGAGCTGCTTGTTTATATATGGCTTCCATGATCTGTAGTCATAATCAATTTCATTGTAATTTATGAATTAAGTCAGCTTGTCATTCATCTAAAATATCTGACTTATCGCGGTGTCCAGAATAAGTATATGAAAAAATAAATTCTTGATTATTTTTCAACTCATATAGTGCTTTAGCGTGTTTAAAGTTTGGATAGTCAATTGTAGGATCGTTATCATCATGCACATTGCCCACTATAATCAGGTGATGAGCACTTGGTTGCTCAAATATATTGATCTCATATGAAGTGTAAAATCACGTTTCATCTAAGATATGATGTACATCATTGAGCAAAATATCTTTATCTATAAAAGATCTAGGTTTTATAGACTTAGATAAAAGATGGAGGATATCTGAAGTATTGTTTGTTCTTTTGAAAGGTTCTATGAGTTTATAGAAATGGTTGATTATATTATTTATCATTGGATAGAACAAAAATAATTATAGAATTCGTATGTATTACTTATCCTCACTATTCTTAAGTCCTTTGTCTATCACGGCAAAAGCTTTTTCTATTGTTCTGTAAACATGATGTGCTTCTTCCTGACCATACATATTTTTGATATCTGGCATTTTGCCATGGAGACTCATAAACATTGTCAGATAGTTTCTATCTATCGTATTGAGTGTGTGTATATCATCATATTTTTTCCATAGATACCAAAACAATATATAACTATCTATATGAAAGCCGCACTGTATAACATACATATAATCTAGGGCTAGTTTACCAGGTTTTTTAGTCATGGTTTGGAGGGCAAACTCTATCTCTTGGAGATCTTTTGCATATATTTGCATATATTCATCTATAGATATAGCATCAGCAGATGGTGTCCTAGATTCATTTTCTATAGAATGTATTGCTGTATTATTATTGTTGATAGATGTCGTTGTAGGCCATGAGTCTGGTATAGATGATATACCTATGTCATTATTGTTTTTACTGGTATGAGGAGTCACGCGTTTTGTTGGAGGTTTCTCCATAGAAAAGGTATGTGCTATACTAGCTTGTGTTTTTTTCTTCTGTATAGGCAAGACACTTTGTTGACGAAGTTTCTCCACTACATCTTCTATATTGCCTTGAGCCAAGATGGGTTTGAGTCTGGCTAATCATGCGTCCTTTATCTGCCTTACTCTTTCACGAGTAAGATTGTATCTAAGTCCAATATCTTCTAGTCCTTCTGGATGTTCTTGTCCTATACCAAAAAATCTAAACAAGATATCTTTGGTTTGTGGTTTTTTCGCAAATACATGATTAACAATAAGTTGCATAGATTTGTTGAAACTATCGTTTGCCATCGCAACAAAAAGATCGTCTTTGACTGCTTGTGTATCCGGATCGAGATTTGTATCATTGAGAGAAAAAGTGGAGTCTTCATCGCCACCAACTGGTGCATCCAGTGATGTATGACGTCATCTATTTATATATATAGTATCCTGAACATCGTCTAGTGGCATCTCCAGCATCTCTGCAATTTCTTCAGGAGTTGGTTCGCGTTCATATTTCTGTTCTAGAGAAGAAGAAGCTTGATTTACTTTGGAGATAGATCATATTTTGTTGAGTGGGAGACGCACCATACGACCATAATCAGCAAGAGCTTGTAGTATGCTCTGACGTATTCGCCATACAGCATAAGTAATAAATTTAAATCCACGAGTCTCATCAAATTTCTGTGCGGCTTTCGTCAGTCATAGATTGCCTTCATTGATGAGATCAGATAGTGGTATACCATTATTTTGATATTGTTTTGCTACTGATACGACAAAACGAAGATTGGCTTTGACTAATTTTTCCAAAGCCATTGTATCTCCAGCTTGGACCTTACGAGCAAGTTCTACTTCTTCTTCAGTGGACAGTAGATCGATCTTACCTATTTCTTGTAGGTATTTTTCGATTGCTACACTATCGCGATTGGTGATAGACTTACTTATCTTGAGTTCTCTCATACAATAGGAAAATCGCTATAAATTCACAAAATAGTATCTATATACCAAAATAAGTCAATCAGATTTGATGTATTATAGCTTGATGTCACTTATTGAAATCCTCTCCTGTGCCATCGTATCTCTATCTCTGATAGTCACGGTATTGTCTTCAAGCGATTGATGATCGACGGTGATACAATATGGAGTCCCAATTTCGTCTTGTCTGCGGTAGCATTTACCGATATTGCCGCTGTCATCAAATTCACACATATAATCTTTGCTAAGCTTTCTATATATATCTTCTGCCATGCCGACCATTTTTGGATCCTTCTTGAGTAATGGGATGACACAGAATTTTATCGGAGCGATAGTTTTGTGGAAGCGAGCAACCGTGCGCGTTTCTTCTTCTCATTTACCATTGGTATATTTTTCTTCATCATACGCATCGAGCATGGTTACAAGCACCGTTCTGGATAAACCAAAGCTTGGTTCGATCACATGAGGTACGTATCTTTTGCCGCTATATGGATCAGTGTATTGCATATCTTTACCAGAGAATTCCATATGTTGCTTGAGATCAAAATCTGTCCTATATGCTAGACCTTGTAATTCTCATCGTCCCCATGGAAACTGATATTCCACATCAAAAGTCCCAGCAGAGTAGTGTGCTAGTTCATCTTTTTCATGTTCTCTAAATTTGAGATTTTCTGCTTTGAGTCAGACCACATCTTTCCAAAACTCTTGTGATGCACTCTTCCAATCTTCAAATCTCTCCATCGCTGTATCATGATCGTTTTCGACAAAGTATTCTATCTCCATCTGTTCAAATTCACGAGTTCTATACAAGAATTGCCCAGGAGTGATTTCATTTCTAAATGCCTTACCAATCTGTGCAATACCAAATGGTACTCTCATCCTGGTCGTATCCGTCACATTTCTGAAGTTTACAAATATCCCTTGTGCAGTCTCTGGTCTGAGCCATACCTTGCTCTCATCGTTTTCGATCACGCCTTGATGCGTAGAAAACATCATGTTAAACTTACGCACATCAGTCCAGTCTGCTTTATCGTGTTTTTTACTGTTGGGATTGTTTGGTATCTCAGCAGTGATAAATGCTTTCATCTGGTCAAAAGTCCAAGATTCTGGAATGAGGTTTGGTACGCCATATACTTTTACCACAGCGTCAGTTGTTCCTTGTTCACCTACCTTATCTCTGATTTGCTGGATCTTATCTTCTATCAACTTATCCGCTCTAAATCTTTCTCCCGTTTTCTTGTCATCGATCATCGGATCATTGAAATTACCGACGTGTCCGCTGGCTTCCCAGACTCTCGGATGCATGAGAATTTGTGAGTCCATACCTACCATATCATCACGTTGTTGGACGAAAAATTTCCATCGAGCATCAGCTATATTTTTCTTGAGCACGGAGCCATACGGACCATAGTCCCAAGCATTTGCCAATCCGCCATATATATCTGACCCTGGGTATACAAATCATCTTCTTTTGGCCCAAGCTACTATCGTATCTAGTGGAAATGTCATATATCAACATAAGTAATAAATATTGTTTTATCTAGCTCGTTCATGATGCGGATTTGGATTTGTCTTATAATCATATGGTTGAAGATTGAGTGTTTGTATGATAGATGTAGATGATGTCATAAGTTCTGTAATCTCTTTTTCTAATGCGAGTTTATCCTTTTTAATATCGTCGACAGATCAGTTGAATGATAAAGTACCAGCCAATGCTTGTTCGTATTTCTCCAGCATCCCATTGTATGAGTTGAGTTTGCGCCATATTCCTTCTCACTCAGCTCTGAGCGTTGCTACATCTCCATGATCCATGTAGGCCAACTATTATCTAAACAATAAAAACACTTATAGCAAAGCCACATTTCTTTGCAACAAAAAAGTCATCATTTTTTTGCATTTGAGACGCATGCACTATATACTTGAGGTACTGTGATGTGACCCATCATAGTAGAGGAAGATAATCATATCGTCCCTTATGCAGATCTACACAGACTCGACCTCTTTGTATGATCGTACGCATTGGGCCAACGATTGTGTACGTATCGAGATCAAACTCGGTAGATGGACAACCTATCCCTGGCGTACATGATATAGGTCTTATAACCTATTTATATGCTTATCTCCCTTTCTCTTTCCCTAGTGTATATGCAGGATTTCTTGCGTATAGAGTAAGGAAGGAGGAGTATGAAAAACGTGTGCACGTACCTCGTTGTATGTGCCGAGATCATTGGTGCAATGACACAAATTAAAAATAAAACAGTATACACCCTCAAGTTGGTGTATCAGCGAACAAAAAAATACCCCTTTCATGCACTTCTTCCAACTCTCTTATAGAGAGTTTTTTCTTTACATAAAAGATTGACATTTTATATAAAATATGTATAAATAAAAAATAATTAATTCAGTTGACCTGACCTAGGAAATACCTAGATTGGTCCACATAATTTTGAGTGCAGCAGTATGCCGTGTTTACTCGTACCTACATAGATTCTATATGAAACCAGGCAATACTCCTAGATCCAAATTTACTATAGTAAGAGATGCACAAGATCCTGATAGGGTCCAAGAGATTCACGTAGTTTTGGATACTTCGGTGACGCCAGATCAAGCAAATAAGTTTATTGCACATATAGATGGTCTCGAAAGATACATACACAAACTATATGTCGCATCAGGAGATATATCAGAGGAGTTATACAAACGTTTCATTAGATTTACAGGAGAAGATTATCAGCAACTTTTGGATGCTTATATAGATCAGAATAAAGACTTATTACTTTTTGTCTTGCAGCAGAGAGCACAAAAAGCCATGCACTATTATATCAGAGAGGTTTTTTTTGATGATTATAGTATATCAGATATAGATGAGGCTATCAAGCATATGAAGGACAAATATACTATGGTAAGTGACGATACGCTTGATATTTGTAAGCGTAAGTCGTTTAATCAGATATGTATGCTTTCGCTTTTGGATGAGTTGGATCAAGAGCTTCCAGAGACAACGAGAAGAGTTATCCAAGATGTGGAACAAGGGGCTCCTACAAAAGATGGCGATGAAGGTAAGGTTATACTCCATGGTGTAGTACAGACCACATTGATAGCAGCCTGCAATGAACAGTTTTTGATAGAAAGATTTGCCAAGCATTGGCAGGATGCTGCTCGCAGTATATGCAAAGAAGACCAAAAAAATGCTTTGGAATCTTATGCCAAAAAACATTTTTTTGCTACACATAAGGATATGTATTACGGTTGAAATACATCTCTTACCGCAGAGATGGATCAACACGTACAACGTATGTTGCCCCACTTTCCATTACTCAATAGTTCTGTAAAACATAGATACAAATCCAAACATTTTTATACAGAAGCACAACAACAATATATAAAATATTGTCTGCATTATATAGATCAAGCCATCAAACAAGATGCATATCTTTTGGAGGATAATGATATCTACAAGGAGTTGGACAAAAAGCTTTTTGACATCGATACTTATATATATTTCCTCAAGAAAAAAATAGATCACATGTATGCAGATTTTTGTGCAGAAAGACAAAAAAGAATAGATGAGGAGAAGAAAAGAAATCTTCCAAAACAGGCTGTACAGCAGGCTCCGCAGATATCTGTCAGACAAACAGAAAGCAACAAACTCACGCCATTACAGGAGCAAAAACTTCAAGAACTCGAACAAAAAATGCTCCATAGAGTAAAGATAGATATACAATATATCACCAGAATGCTCAAAAAGTGATGACCCATATATGTGGAGTCTTTGGTAGAGGATATGGGCCAATGATATAGTCAGGAATTACTAGAAGAGCTTATAGGGATCTTGCAGCAGTTTGATGTAGAGATAGTCACCAAGAAAGATAAAGAAATAGAATCTATGGCAAGCTCTGCGGTATGAAATATCCAGTCGGTATCCAATAATAGTATGTCAGAAAGTCTACTATCATGATGGATAGATATGCTTCAAGCAACTCCATGAAAGTTGACGTGATCCCTATTCTTGTTTGTTTTGGAAGAATTGTGATATAAATTCTTATCCAAAAAGGATTTTCTCAAGCAGGCAGAGCAAATGCTATGAAATAGAGAAAGAAAAAAACCATTAATTATACAAAAAAAGATAGTAGATGGATTGAGGATTGGAGATAGCTCCTGGGAAACTCGTATAAGTTGTAAGAGATGACCTTTATATCAGGTTTTTGGCAACAAATTAGATAGTATAAGATTGGTAAAACAGTGAAAAACTATACTTTTGTTAGCACAGCATGAAGAATATAAACAATATATTGATGCTACGTTTGTATCACAAAAAAAAGATTATTCAGATCCCAAATACCGAGACAATACTCCAACAGAAGGCCTTCTCTCAGCAAACAAATACAATACTCAGCGAACCAACGAATTTACAGCAGAAGATGCCGATAAGCTTTCCGAAGGTGCCTAATTTTCCAATAGTTGACAAAGACAAAAAAAGTGTTGCAATATGTTATTTTTTGCGTATATTGAAGACTCACCAAATAAAATTTTAAAAAACGATGCAAATCACATTCATCAACAGCGGTAGTGGTCTACCAAAATCTTTTGTTGCAGAGCTAGAAGCACTGCTATCAGTAGTTATTAACATCGAATTGCCAGGAAACTGTGAAGCAAAGCTATTCAATGAGACTTTGTGTATCAGTATCATACAAGATGGCGAGAAAGTGCGTAACTTCTGTTTGCAGGCAGGCAAAGCAGTGGGCAACAAAACAGAGGCAATACGTTTGGAAGAAGTATCGGGCAATCTGATTGAAAAACTAGGCAAACAATATGCCTCCAAAACAATCTGCGAGCCAGTACCTGCTGCCTAAGCTACCAACAACTCACACCAATCAGGCCCTCCGCAACTCGGAGGGCCTGTTGCGTTATTAGACTTGACTTAATTTGGTAAAAATATATAACATCAGTCCACGTGGTTTTGTTTTTGTTTGTGAAAGCAATATATCCACACACTGCAGGAGAGGTTTTATTGCAAGGGGTTCTGGTCGTGCAGAATGAAATACAAAGTTTGGTTTTGGTGAGCTTTGTGTTATCCAGGTTGTTTATAAACCAGGACCCCTTTATTTACTCTCTTTGAAGTGCAAAGAAACTTGGAAGATCGTTCTAGTCAGAAGTAGCTTGTGTGCTTAGGGCCCTCTTTAATGGACTCTATCACCACACACAAGTCTTTTGCCTACTAGGGCTTTGTTCCTCCCCGGCGGGGCTCATCCCCCCGTCGGTAATATTAAAATGATGCATCCTTAGGTTTAGATCCAAATCATTCCTGGATGCATCAGCCTGGTCCTTATTGGACACAAAAAAACCTCGATTTTCAAAGAGGCGTCCAGTTTGGATCAGGTAAAACTTCCTCGCGTATCAATCACATGACCTGTATAGGGTAGTGTGTAGCAAGGGAGAGCGGGTTGGGAGATTTCTCCCTCCCGCTTTTTTTGTTTTGCAAAAACACGCTATTTCACTAATAACTCTCTTATTTTATATGGTTATGTTCAGTCATTATGAGCAACGAAGTATTAACTAACCAAGAGGCTATCTCAGGGATGGGAAGTATAGGTGGTTCTACACTGAGATTAAATGATTTTAATACAACAGTAAATCTCGCAATTGTCAGCGTGTTGTTTGGCAATCAACAGACAGATACACATACAGGCAAAAATTATACAAACAATCCACAACACATAGGAGTACAAAAAAACTGATATAGAACTCCACATATGCATAGAAGACAACATCAAGAAAACACTATACGCGATTAATTATTTATTACATTTTTGATATCATGCATCGTACACATACCTGCGGCGAACTCACAAGCTCACATGTCTGACAGACAGTAACTCTTTCTGGTTGGGTCAATAAACACAGAGAACTCGGTGGACTTACCTTTATCGATCTGCGTGATCGTTATGGTGTCACTCAGATTACCGTCAATCCAGCAAATGTTTCTCCAGAGATCGTAGCAGCTGCTGCGTCACTTCGTCCTGAGTACTGTATCAAAGTCATCGGCGAAGTCATCGCTAGACCAGACAATATGAAAAATAAGAACATGGCAACCGGTGACGTCGAACTCATCGCATCATCGATCGAAATTCTCACCAAAGCACCAGATGTGCTTCCTTTCCCCGTCACTGATGATACCAATGCTTCGGAAGAAAATAGATTCAAACACAGATACTTAGATATGAGAAGAAAGCCAGTCTTGGACAATATGATCTTCCGTTCACAGATGAATCAGTTTGCCCGCAAGTGGTTTACTGATGCTGGGTTCCTCGAAATACAAACTCCTATCTTCACCGTGAGTTCTCCAGAATGAGCGCGTGATTATCTCATCCCATCCAGAGTCAATCCAGGCCAATTTTACGCACTCCCACAATCACCCCAACAATACAAACAACTCCTCATGATGGGAGGTATCGACAAATATTTCCAGATAGCACCATGTTTCCGTGATGAAGATCCGCGTGCTGATAGACATAGCTGTGAATTCTACCAGTTTGACGTGGAGATGTCTTTTGTCGAACAAGAAGATATATACAAAGTCGTCCAATGATTTGTCACAGACTTCGTGACCAATCTCACACCAAACAAGAAGATCAAAGTACACTTTGAACGCATCGCCTATCATACAGCGATAGATACCTATGGGTCAGATAAGCCAGACTTGCGTTTTGGGATGAAGTTCGTCGAGATGACGCAAGATTTTGCTAGCTCTGGATTCTCAGTCTTTGCAGACACCGTCAAAGCTGGTGGTACGATCAAAGCCATGAAAATAGATAGAGTATTGACCCGCAAAGAAATAGATGCCCTCACCGAAACTGCCAAACAAGCAGGAGCCAAGTGACTCGCATATATCACCTTCACTACAGAAGCAAACGGTGGTATTGCTAAGTTCTTCTCTGAAGCAGAGTTGCAAAGTATCCAAGCGAAGACAGGAGCGACCACAGACAACACCGTCGTCTTCGTCGCAGATACCTATAAAGTAGTAACCAAGTCACTTGACGTCGTAAGACGTGCGATCAGAGATATGTTCCAACTCGTGGATAAAGATGATCTCGCATTTTGCTTTATCGAAGATTTCCCATTCTTTGAAGAAACCGACGATGGAGGATTGGACTTCGCACACAACCCATTCTCTTTTGTAAAGTGAGGCATGCAATCACTCACGACACTCAAGCCTATGGAATTAGAAACCACACAGTACGACTTAGTGTGTAATGGCTTCGAGATCATGTCAGGATCTATCCGTAACCATGACCCAGAAGTCATGCTCAAAGTATTTGAGATGGCAGGTCTAGGAATTGAACAGATCAAAAATAAATTTGGTGCGATGTACGAAGCATTCCAATACAGTCCACCACCACACGGCGGATTTGCGATCGGTTGTGATAGATTTATGATGATCCTCAAAGACGAAGAAAATATCCGTGAATGTTACGCCTTCCCTAAGTCCGGTAGAGCACAAGACCTCTTGATGAACGCGCCAGGAGAAGTAGATGAGAAACAATTGGATGAGTTACATATACAGTTGAAGAAAATAGATAAATAATTTTTACTATTCCTATGTAGATGAAAAAAACTCTCATCGCAGCATTTGTTGTCATCATTTTATGACTAGCTGCATATTTTTCTAAAAGTTATTGGATGCAGTATGTGATATCTGATGTAGAAGTTTGATGTATTGCTATCACCACGCCAAACGCAGATGCCACTGTTAGCTTCCCACTCACAGTAAGTGGCACATTGGAATATGGTTGCCGACCTATTTTCGAAGCAGATGCAGGCTTTGCAGTCATCCAACAAGATGACCAAGCTATCACAACCCTCAGCGCAGACAACGGCCTTATGATGGTGAGTGGTGAATATTATCAAGAATCAGACTATCCTATCACACGAACTACCACTATCCAGAACCTCAGCGGTACATACACAGGCCCAGCAGAACTCGTCCTCAGTCCAAGTAGTCCATGTGGCGAAAGTCCAGACTGTCCTGTATTACCAGAACCAATTTCGATATCTATCAATTTACCATAAAAACAAAAAAGCTGCAGATAGTTCTGCAGCTTTTTGTATTCATGAGTATATATTATTTTGCAGCAGTAGCTGCTACATTGATAATTTCTGCTAATTCTTCTGCGCTTGTACTTGCTATCATAGGACCGCTGGTCATTGTAAGATAGGAAGGTGGCTCCATATCATAAAACGGTCATCGAGTTACTCCGTCTATAGCGTGAGCATATCCAAAAGTTTTGGTATTGTCTTTATTGTTTCCACTAGCTATCTTGGTAATAGGTGTTTTAGTTTGTTGTACAATATTTTTGGAAAATTGTGGAATATCAGGCCTGATAATAAGATCTTCTCCATTTTCAGGTTCTATCAATACAAGTATCAAGTCTGATCCAAAACGACCAGTAAGTTCGTCTATAGCTGCAGATATTTTTTCATTTTTCTTATCGTCATCAGTAATTTCTCTTATCAACATATATTATTAAATCCAATTAAACAGAACAGCAATACTACGCAAATCCCAGACCATCACAAGTCAAATTATTGTCACAAAAGCTA